>JANLHF010000025.1 GCA_024653825.1 Patescibacteria group bacterium
TTCGCGCGCGCCGGCGGCTGCCGCGACGAACATCCCGCCTTCATACGCGAGGTCGTTCGGCACTTCGAGCTCGGCCGGCTCGCCAGTCCTGACGTCAACTTCCAGTCCCTCCAGAATATAGCACATAGGACACGGCGTGTCCATCACACCTTTCAGGCAGGGAGGAGGGGTTTGACTTGATTCAGGCGAGAGCATAGAGTCCGAGCAGACAAACTCGTCAGTTCTTGGAGAGATGAAATGAGCAACGACTTTACCTACCACTCGCACCCGAGGAATCCGGGGAGAACGGCTTTCGGACGAAAACTCGAAGTCGGAGAACGATTGCAGAAGGGAGACATTTTCCCCGATGCAAGCATGTGGGCACAGATACCACGATGCATCGTCGGCCAACCCCTTGAGGAAGGGCATCCGACTCTCCTTATCCGTCCCGGACGGCTGGCCATTACCGCCTGATAGTTCCCCCGAGGTGACACCTCGTGCCGTCCAAGCCCCGCAATCTCGCGGAGCTTTTCTTTTTGCCATACGTTTCAAAAAATGATTTACTAAGATCTGGTTCCTTATTGTTGAAGAAGTGGCATGGTGATGCAAGGCGGTTCAGTAAAGAAGTCGTGGGATCATGGTCCCTGTTCCTGCAGTTGTCACAATCTGCCGACAGGCACGATCAAACATACAAAGCCCTGTTGCAGTTATTCGGAGATGTCGAGAGCAGACGCTGTTGCTCGAGACCTCGCACGGCTGGGAAAAAATTCGCGAGCCTTTAAGAAGAAGTCCAGCAACCAGAAGAATAAGCGCTGATTACCGCGCCTGATGACCAGTGTGGTGTTGTACATTCGGAGGACGATATGTACCTTGATTTCAAATTGCCGCAGGCCTGGATTGATTCGAAGAAAAGGGATCACGTTCTGCTCGTGGCCAACAGGATAGCGGCGGTACGTTATGGAGACGATCATCAAAGAGTCCCTGTAGAAATACAGGAAGATGGGGAGGTTCACTTCCCCCTCACCAATGACCACTGGCTTTTCCCGCCGAGCCGGAACGTTGGCCAACCCCGGGACCATTGGCGGCTCGTGGGCAGGTATGACGACACCGAAGCGTTATCCTTAGTCGTCAGGGCACTTCAACTCTGGCTTTGAGGGCCTTCGCCAATAGATAGCAAGCCGCCTGACCGTCGCATATTCGCGACGGTTATTTTTTTGTCCCGCATTATGATACAGTCTAGTTTAAGTTCTTTCACACAGGAGAGAAGAGATGAGCGATATTATCGTTCTACTCATTATCGTCATCATGGTGGTCGGGGCATTCTACATCGGCGGAGTTCACAATTTCTACAAACTCCTGGCTGAGGCGCCAAGGCTCCAGTGGCTCACGTTTGAAGAAATTGTGTCGCTTGGATACGCTCGATTTTGGGTCAAAAGGCTGCTGCCCATTTACCATCAGATGCACTATCTGCAGATCAGGGTCCCAGACGAACTCGCGGATCCGGAACGTGCTCATATTGAGAGGGAAGGACTCGACATGAATACCGCCCCGTTTTACGAATACCGGTTCACCCAGCAATGGAGACGTGGGAAGAAGAAGCCAGACAAGCGACGGTCTCTCATACCTCAATTACTGCCGGTATGAATTCGATACCTCAGACTCCAGCTCCGCTCCGGCGGGGTTTTTCTTTATAAAAAGAAAAGCGCACCCCGAGAGGTGCGCTGCGTAGAGATGAAACTTTGCTAGTGAACGGTGATGATAGTCCGGTGCCGAAGACGGGAGGTTAACACCCGAACCGAGGCCTGGGCCTTCACCCACCGCTTCGTCTTCCGATCAAACTTCCTGACCGAAATGGTCGCTATGCCGGCTTTCGCGGGCTGAAAGTCCTTTTGGCCGAAGCGCCTAACGGCAACCTTGGCGGGGCCGAGGTTGGCTTGGTAGCCGGGCTCGGCGACGATCCGCATACCTTCATATCGCATGTCCTCGAGGACGCTCGTCCTCGTCTCGCCTGGACCGAGCGGTTCGTCGGGGTTCTGGAGCAGGACCCTGTCCCAGTACTCCCGCTCGTCTTCCTCGGTCCATTCGCCGCAATCGAGCTCATCGACCGGGATGAAACGGTCGTCCTTCGGCGGACCGATGGCCTCGTCGTAGTGCCGGTCGTACAGGTTCCCGAACAGCAGGTCGTTGTCTTCGACGACCGGAGACCCGCAGTACGCGTTTCGATTCCCGCGCAATGACCGGTCGAAGAGTGTGCTCTGTACGGGTTCCGTTGCAAACGACTGATCACGCTGCGTATTGCACAGCGCGACTGGATTTCGGTTTCTCATCGTTTTTCTCCTACGTTTCCGGTTGATTGAATGTGCTACGAATTCAGACTATAGTATATACACACTCTATATATTTGTCAATACCCCACATAAAGTGCCTTGACCTCTTTTGATTACGCACCACATTTCGGGCATACCCCGTATGACAACTTTTTGTTAGAGAAATAATTTTAGATACGCGGTGTTGATGAAAGTTGTCATACGGGGCATAATGGAGATATGAAGAAATGGCACGGAGATGACATAGCGCAAGAAGATGTGGTCATCGAGCCCGAAAAGGGCGAAGAGATAGGGGGCGGGAAGCCGGAAGAAAAAATCGCCAAGATGCGCGAGGAGCTGAAGAGCTGCCGAGCCGATAAACAGGAATATGTGGACGGCTGGCAGCGGGCCAAGGCCGACTATGTAAATCTCCTGCGCCGGAACGAAGAAGCCGCTAAAGCGGCAGAGTCGTCAGGCAAAATAAAAGCGGTCGAGACACTGCTCCCCGCATTTGACGCTTTGGAGCGTGCAAAAGAGCATGGCGAGATTCCTGCGGGCTTCTTGGCCATCGCGAAACAGTTAGAAACCGCCTTCGCCTCGCTCGGGTTAGAAGAGACAGGGAAGGTCGGCGAGAAATTCGACCCCGCCTATCACGAAGCGCTCGGTCAGGACAGAGTTGAATCGGCGGAACAAGATGGTATAATTAGCACAATACTCGAGAAGGGGTGGCGAGTGGGCAATATGGTTATCCGCCCTGCAAAGGTGCGTGTTGGGCATTTTAATTAATCAATTTTACTATTTCCACTATGGCAAAAATACTTGGCATTGATTTGGGCACTACCTATTCCGCGATGGCTATCGTCGAGGGCGGCGAGCCGCGCGTGCTTGAGAATGCCGAAGGGTCGCGCACGACGCCCTCCGTCGTCGCGGTAGGGAAGAACGGCGAACGCATCGTCGGCACGCTCGCGAAGCGCCAGTCGGTGACCAATCCGCTTAACACCATCTTCCAGATCAAGCGCTTTATCGGCCACTCCTTTGACGAGCCGGCGGTACAGAAGGACAAGGCCTCGGTGCCGTTTGAAATGCGTAAGGCAGAGAACGGCGGTATTGAGGTCAAGATGACTGAGAAGTGGTATCGCCCGGAAGAAATTTCCGCGATGATTCTCGGGAAGATGAAGGCTGACGCCGAGGCAAAGCTTGGCGAGAAGATAACCGAAGCCGTCATCACTGTTCCTGCGTACTTCAACGACGACCAGCGCAGCGCAACGAAGGCTGCGGGAGAGATCGCCGGCCTTAACGTGAAGCGCATCATCAACGAGCCGACGGCCGCCGCGCTCGCCTACGGATTTAATAAAAAGAAAGACGAGAAGATCGCCGTCTTTGACTTCGGCGGTGGGACCTTCGACATTAGCGTACTCGAGGTTGGCGGCGACGTTATTGAAGTGAAGTCGACCGACGGCGACGCACACTTGGGCGGTAAGGACATCGACCAGACAATCATCAACTGGCTCGCCGAAGAATTTAAGAAGGAGAGTGGTATTGATGTCTTGAAGGACGCGCTCGCGCGCCAGCGCCTAGATGAAGCCGCCGAGAAGGCGAAGATAGAACTCAGTAGCGCGATGGAGACGGAGGTAAATATTCCGTTCCTCACTTCAGATGCTTCTGGCCCGCGCCATCTGCTGATCAAGATGAGCCGTGCGAAGCTTGAAGATCTCGCGAGCGAATTTATTCAGCGTTCTATGGACATCACAAAGCGCGCGATGGAAGCATCGCCATTTAAAATTCCCGACATCAACGAAGTGATTCTCGTGGGAGGGCAGACACGCATGCCGGCAATACAAGCCGCCGTGGAAAAATTCTTCAGCAAGAAGCCGAATATGACGGTGAACCCAGACGAGGTGGTCTCTATCGGCGCAGCTATTCAAGCCGGAATCCTCCAGGGCGATGTGAAGGATATTCTGCTCGTGGATGTTATCCCGCTCTCGCTCTCTATCGAGACGATGGGCGGCGTCGCGACGAAGCTCGTGGAGCGCAACACCGCGATTCCGACCTCTCGTTCACAGACATTTTCTACAGCGGCTGATAATCAGGCATCGGTAGAAATTCATGTTACCCAGGGCGAGCGCGCGATGAGCGCCGACAACAAATCGCTCGGTAAGTTTATGCTCGACGGCATCCCACCGGCTCCGCGCGGGATGCCGCAGGTAGAGGTGACCTTCGATGTGGACGCCTCCGGCATTCTCACTGTCACTGCCAAAGAAAAAACAACGGGCAAGGAACAGTCTATTAAAATTACCGGCTCCACAGGCCTTTCCAAAGAAGACATTGAAAAAATGAAGGCGGACGCGGAAGCACATTCGGCCGACGACGAAAAGCGCAAAGAGCTCGTGGAGGCGCGCAACATCGCGGATCAGGCGATTTATGCCGGCGAAAAGGCCATCAAAGATTTCGGCGAGAAGGCGGGCGCTGAAGTGGTGAAGGAGGTGCAGGATAAGATTGACGCGTTGAAGACTGCCCGTGCGGGCGAGGATTCAGGCACGATTAAGTCTGCGACCGAGACGCTCTCAGCGGCTCTCTCCAAGATTGGCGAAGCAATGGCGAAGCAGGCCCCGCCCGCGGGCGACACAGGACAAACCCCGCCAGCCGCTGACGCAGGCGGGCAAACACCCCCGCCTGACGCGCCTCCCGCCGGCCCAACCGACGCCGAGTTCAAAGAGAAAGAATAGTCTCAAAAATAGTCAGCCCCAACCCCCGCGATGCTCCGCATCGCGGGGGTTGACTTTTGATTTAGATTAAGTACCATACTTCTTAGATAAAGTTCCGACGGCAGGATATGCCGGGTTCAAGAGACGAGGTTCGCTATGATAACAATCGAAGCAGTGGTGGCGGCAATTATGTCCTTCATCATGTGCACACAGCACAAGAGCAGTCTGGTTCGAGGGATATCCTTGATTCTCGGCCTCATTGCCACTGCCATCGCCATTGGCTTTCTTCCGCCAATGGTCAGGGACAAGATCTTTCAGTCACCCGATACTGTACGAGTGGAGAACAATCGGACGGCGATCGAGGAGTGTCGCCACAATACTACTCTCTGTGTCAACGGATTCGTGCGCTGGGCTGGAGCACAAATCGTGAAGATAAGCGACTGCGCGGACGAGTGCAGGCCGTTTGAGGTCGGATACAGTGAGCTAATTGCGCTTGCTGCCGACAAGGACTTCGCCTACTTCGGCGACGTCACCTTGCCAAACGAACACCCCGAGTGGGAGACCGCCAGGGAGAAGTACATCGAGCAACTCCTACGACGTCCTCACTAAAATTCTGCTCAGGAGAGATCCATGGAAAAAGGAACGCGACGAGTACGGTGTCCACACTGTCTGCCGGAAGTCACGATACTGCAGATATACGTCTGCACCCTGAATTACGGCAAAACGGTCGAGATTACCTGCCCAAAGTGCGGGGGAGTCTGCAGGACCACAATCCCCGCACCGGCGCCCGAACCCAAGCCCGAGACGGCTCCGAAGAGGGAGTCGACTGAATTCCCATTCGGCAATTCTTTCGACGAAACCCCCTTCGACATATTCGGAGACCTGTTCAAGCCGAAACGGTAGATACGAAACAACGAACGGCATGGAACTCCCACGCCGTTTTTCTTTTGTATACAATACAAAAAGTAATGAGTTCTCTAGGAGCTTGCTAGTTACGAGACGCACGTGTATAACGGACGCCAGTTGCGCGGGATTTCCCTACGGCAACACACTCTTGAGGAAGAAGACCATGAAAAAATGGTGGTTTAGTAGTACACCCCGTGGCTACGTCACAGCGGCCTTTGTTGCATTTATTCTGTTCGTCATTGGAATCGGCGGCGGAGGACTGAGCTATACCCAGACGACCTCAGAGGCACGTGCCAAATCGTCCCAACAATGAACCCTTCGTCCAGCGCGGTACCCCCGCGCTGTTTGTTTTTGCATACAAAAAGCAACAAGAGTATACTCAAGCAACATGGTTCGACCATGCTCACCATAAATGGCGACAACAAAAGATTATTACAACGTATTGGGCGTCGAGAAGTCGGCGAGTAAGGACGACATCAAAAAGGCGTTCCGTAAGCTCGCGCACAAATACCACCCCGACAAGGGCGGTACTGACGAGGCCAAGTTTAAGGAGATTACCGAGGCGTACTCAATCCTCTCCGACGATAAGAAGCGCCGTGAATACGATACCTACGGACAGGCATTTGCCGGTTCGACAGGCTCACGGCAAGCCGGCGGGCAGAATCCCTTTGGCGGTTTTGATTTTAGTCAGGGCTTCGGGCAGGGTGGCGTCGATTTCGATTTTGGCGACATCTTCGGCGACATCTTTACGGGCGGCCGTGGCCAGCACCGCACCCCGCGCGGGCGTGACATCTCTATTGATCTCGAAATTCCATTTAAAGACGCGGTCTTTGGTACCTCGCGCACCGTGCTCATCGCCAAAGTCTCGACTTGCGCACACTGCAAGGGGAACGGGGCGAAGCCGGGCACTGAACTTGAAACCTGCACCACCTGTAACGGGAGCGGGAAAATCCACGAGACGCGGAATTCTATCCTTGGACAATTTTCTTCAGTGCGTGTCTGTAATATTTGCGAAGGCACGGGGAAGATACCGCAGGAGAAATGTCCGGAATGTAAGGGTCATGGTACACGGCGCAAAGAAGAAGAAATTAAGATTAATGTTCCCGCCGGCATTGATAATGGCGAGATGATGCGTCTCTCAGGTCAGGGCGAGGCGATTAAAAACCTGGCCGGTCACGCCGGTGTCGCGGGCGATCTTTATGTGAAGCTCCACGTAAAGCCCCACGCCGTATTCCGTCGCGACGGCGCGAATCTTGTGATGGACCTGCCAGTGAAGCTGACCGATTCACTACTCGGCACTACGGTCTCGGTAGAATCGCTAGAAGGGAAGACCCTTGAGGTAAAAATACCGCCGATGAAGCGCGCCGAAGAACTCCTTCGCGTCGCCGGTAGGGGAGTCCCGTTTGAAGGCTCGCGAGGCGACCTTATTATTCGTCTCGAAGTAGCTCTCCCGCACAAGCTTTCTTCTAAAGCTCGTAAGACTGTTGAAGACTTGAAATCAGAGGGTCTTTAGGAGCTATACTGGTAGTATGACTGCTACCGATGGGATAGCCCAGGTGAACACGCTCGCAACGCAGTATGCTTTTACAGTCTGGAGCGCCGCGAGCGATTTCCTTATTATTATCATCCTGTTCGGCATTCTCTTCCTCTTCGCATGGTACATCGGGCGCGCGACGCTCGTTTCTATTCTGCTCGCGTTTTATGCCGCATACGCAATCTATGCAGTCTTCCCGGTGTCATATTTACCAACCGCGCCCGCGATGACTGCACTCGTCGCGAATCTCGGCCTGTATGCAGGCCTCACTCTCGTGTTCTACATCATCCTACGGCGCGTCGTGGTCTCAGACTTTCTCTACGTTGGCATTTTTGGAACGATTATTCTCGCCTTCCTCGGGGCGGCCTTTCTTCTCATTCTCGCATTCAATATCTTCCCCGTGGCCTCGATTTACACCTTCACCCCCGCGGTTAGTGCGCTTTTTGCCCCCCAAGCATACTTCTTCTGGTGGTTCTCGGCTCCCGCTATCGGCCTCTTCTTCTTAGCGAGGTGACGTAGAAAGTAAGGTGACTCCTCGTCGCGAGGTGGCACCTTGCTTCGTGTGGTATATTTTTAAACATGACCCTTACCGAAGAACTGAAAGCCCGCGGACTTGTCGAACACTTTTCCGCTCCAATCGAGAAGATACTTTCAACGCCGCGGACAGTGTATCTCGGCGTCGATCCGACCGCCGACTCACTCCACGTTGGGCATCTCGTCCCGGTTCTTTTAATGAAACGCCTTGGCGACGCCGGCAATAAGCTGATATTCCTCGTCGGTGGCGGCACGGGGATGATCGGTGATCCAAAGGAAGTCGGCGAGAGACCAATGTTGGATGAAAAAATGGTTACATCGAATACCCGCGCACTTCAAAAACAACTGAGAGGTATTTTGGGTCGTGCCTCGTTTACAATGGTCGACAATGCCGACTGGCTTATGCGCGTGAAGCTCGTACCGTTCCTACGCGACATCGGAAAATATTTTACGATCAATGACCTTATTAAGCGCGATATTATCAAGAAGCGCATCGAGACGCCCGACGAGAGTATCTCCTACACAGAATTTTCTTATTCGCTTTTGCAGGGATTTGATTATCAGGTCCTCTATGAAAAATACGGCTGTGACCTTCAGATAGGCGCGACCGACCAATGGACGAATATTCTCTCCGGCGTTGATCTTATCCACAAACGGCTTGGGAAAGAGGTGTATGCGTTCACGGCACCGCTCGTCACCGACGCCTCCGGTAAGAAGTTCGGCAAGTCGGAGGGCAACGCAATCTGGCTTGACGCGAAGAAAACATCACCCTTCCGCTTCTACCAATTCTGGCTCACTCTTCCGGACGCGGGTATTGAGCATTATTTGAAGATTTACACCTTCTTACCGCTTAACGCGATTGACGCCTTGATGGAGTTGCACAAACGTAATCCGGGTGAGCGCCAAGCTCAGGAGACGCTCGCGCGGCTCGTGACCGAAATAGTGCACGGCCCCGCGGCCACCGCACAAGCCGCCGCCGCAACCGATGCGCTCTTCGGCGACACTCCATTTGGCCAACTCTCGCGCGAAGCGCTCCAGGTCGCGCTCGCTGAGGCGCCGTCGGTAACACTTTCCCAAAAAGACGTCGCAGATGGTTCTTCGTTTGCCGACGCGCTTGTCGCCGGCGGTATGGCTTCTTCAAAGTCTGATGCACGCCGTCTCATACAAGGGAAGGGCATTACACTCTCCGGCCAGACCATTACCGACGCGGACTTGAAGATATACCCTGGCGACCTCTCAAACGGCTACGCACTCGTACGCAAAGGCAAACAAGGCGTCCTTATCCTCGTTTTGAAATAAGTCAATTTTCGGCTATAGTAGCTGTATTGCGTCGGTGGCGGAGTGGTCAATCGCAACAGGCTGTAAACCTGTCGGACATAGTCCTACGAAGGTTCGAATCCTTCCCGACGCACCATAAAGTACCCACTTAGAGCTTGCCTTCGGTAACGTCGTATACGCGCACAACGGAGAGGAAGACTGAGAGCACCAGAGGGCCCAAAATAAACCCTACCGGGCCGAAGAAGAACACGCCACCGAGGATGGAGAAGAGCACAAAGAGCGGCGAGACCTCCAAACCCTTGCTGAAGAAGTAGGAGGTGAGAATGTTGTCGACGAGAATGACCACCGCGATACCAAAGAGAGCGAGACCGACTGCGGAGAGAACATCCCCCCCGAGATAGAGGTAAATGACCGCTGGGATGAAAGCAAAGGGTGTGCCGAGACCGGGGATAGCTCCCACGATGCCACCTATGCTACTCCAGAGAATCGCATTCGGGATATTGAAAAGATAAAAAGCGACCCAGATAGCGAGCCAGCGAATAAGGGCATTGATGAACGTTCCTTGTATCACCGACCTAACGGTTACGTACATCTTATCCACTACTTCACGAGTTATTTCTTTTCCTAAGGGGCTTGCTTTGATGAGCGAAGTAACCAAACCGCGCCCATCACGAAGGAAGAAGAAGAGGGCGAGCAACATCAGGAACGTTTGGAAGGCAATATACAGCGCTTGATACACCAGCGTCCCGAGATTGTTCGAGATGGCGGCGAGCGCACCCACAACAAATGCATTTATATCGAAACGAAATCCCGGTATCAAATGCCGTACCGGATTTTCAATCGTCTGCTGAATGGTCTGGAGATAGCTTGCCCCGTTTGCATACATACTGGTATAGAGGCTTTGGGACTCTTGCACAATCTGCCCGCCGAGGAAGAAGAGTGGCACGATAAAGAAAACGAGCGTGAGGGCGACAGTGAGCGTTGCGGTCAGATTTCTCCATCCGCCGAGCATCTGAGAAAGTCGCTCGTAGGGCCGATGCAGGAGTATAGAAAAGACGACGGCGAGCGAGAGGAGTGAGAGAAACGGAGCGAAGACAAAGAAAAGAACGAGTGAAGCTCCAATAAAAAGTACGATGAGGGAATTCTTCTGCATAGAGAAAGCGTAACACAAAAAAGAAAAGGGGGGCGCGTTTTCAGACGCGAAGCCCTTTTGCACGATTCACCATGTGGCGAAGTCCGACAGGATGAGTACGATAACAGTATGCCATTATGAAAGAGTATCGAGAAGTGCTAGTGTATTTCTATGCGGATGATGGACGTCTTATATCGACATGCATTAAAGCCGATTCTATTCAAAATAAGCCCAGACGCGGTCCACAGCGCGTTTCTTTTTTTTGGCGAAACAGCGGGGCGCCTTGCTCCGACGCGAAAACTTTTTGCCTATTTCTACGATTATCACGGCCCAAGCATCAGCAAAACGGTCGATGGGATAAAATATCGAACTCCCGTTCTGCTCTCTGCCGGATTTGATGCCGATGGACGACTCACTCAGATATTGCCGTCGCTCGCCTTCGGCGGGGAAGAGATCGGCTCGACAACCGCGCATCCCTGCGCGGGCAATCCGCTCCCGCGAATGACACGACTCATCCGCAACAAAAGTTTGGTCGTTTATAAGGGTCTACGCAATCGTGGCGTGAATGCGCTCATCGCTAAGTTGAAGTCCACATCGCGCGTATCAGGATTTGTGATAGGGATTTCAATTGCGCGTACTAATGTACAGAGTTCCTCGTCCGACGCTGAAGCGGGTATTGCCGATTATGTTGAGTCGTTTAAAAAACTAAATGCTGCAGGCATCGGGGACTACTACACTATCAACATCTCCTGTCCCAACTCGTTTACAGGAGAAACATTCATCGAGCCAGCGCTGCTCGCCGAGCTCTTGCCGCGCTTGCGCGAGATACCCTGCGAGAAGCCGGTGTATCTCAAGATGCCGATCAATGTCCCGTGGGAGCAATTTTCTGCACTATTAGAAATTGCCGACAAAAACGGCATAGAGGGCGTCATCATCGGCAATTTGAATAAAAACTATAGCGACCTCGCGCATCCAGAAGATGCGCCCAAAGAGTTTCGTGGCGGACTCTCGGGCGAGCCGACCTTCAAGCTCTCAAACGAGCTCATTAAGAAAACGCGCGCAACCTATGGGAAACGATTTACCATCATCGGCACCGGCGGTGTCTTCACCCCTGAAGATGCCATGGCGAAGTTCACGGCTGGCGCCGACCTCGTCCAGCTCGTCTCGGGGATGGTCTTCAACGGTCCCGGCCTGATGAAGGAAATTTGTGACCAGTATGCTATCGTAAACTCATGAGCGATTCCAGACCCGTCCTCGTCTCCGGCGTGAAGCCGACCGGCGACCTGCATATCGGTAACTACTTCGGCGCGATGCGCCAATTCGTCGAGCTGACTAAAGAAGGGAAGTACCGCCCCTTCATCTTCGTCGCCGACTATCACGCCCTTAACACAACGCAGGACGCCGAGGAGATGCGGCGGCGCACCCGCGAAGTCGTGATGGCCTACCTTGCCGTCGGTCTCGACCCGAAGGAGGTCGTTTTCTTCAAGCAGTCAGACGTACCGGCGCATACGGAACTTGCCGTAATCTTCGATACCATCACGACGATGCCGTACCTGATGCGCGCACACGCCTTCAAGGACGCCGAGGCGAAGAATAAGGAAATCAACGTCGGCACTTTCAATTACCCGATGCTAATGGCCGCCGATATCCTCCTCTACGACGCCGTCGTCGTCCCTGTCGGCGCTGATCAGAAACAACATATTGAAATAGCACGCGACACCGCAGAAAAGTTTAATCGT
>JANLHF010000026.1 GCA_024653825.1 Patescibacteria group bacterium
AAAGATTCCTTTCGTTCTGTTTGAAATGGTTCTTCCTGATTTTCGTCCCTCTGTTTAGCCTCGCTCTCATCGGAGCTGGCGCCTACATGCTTTGGGGCAGTTGGGGTAGTCCGGGGAAATTCCTTGAGTCCGTGGTCCTGGTCGTCATCGGATTCATCGTCTGGTACCGAGGGGGTGGATTCGTAGGATGGAGACCGAGCGAGTTCAGGGCATTTAAACGAAATTGGGAGAAGATGTACTGAATCTGACTCATGCAAAACGCCACGGAAGTTTCCGTGGCGTTTTTTCTTGGCGTCCGCCAACTGGCGGATTACTAAACCATTTTTACATCGATAGTGACTCCCGACGGAAGGTTGAGGTTCGTGAGGGCCTCGATCACCTTCGGCGAGGGGTTGAGGATGTCGATGAGGCGCTTATGGATGCGCATTTCGAACTGTTCGCGAGCGTCCTTATGGACGAAGGTTGAACGGTTCACTGTCCAGCGCTTGATCTCGGTCGGGAGCGGCACAGGGCCGACAACGACCGCGTCAAAGCGGGCGGCAGTGTCCATAATCTGCTTCACCGATACGTCGAGAATCTTATGCTCGTACGCGCGGACGCGAATGCGGAGTTTGTGCTCTACTTCCGCAGCCGGCGCGGCGGCCTTCTTTTTCGGTGCCGCTTTTTTACCCCCCATAGCCTTGGCGGCGGAGGGCTTCACCGGCACTGCCGCTTTTACGGCGCGCTTGGTAGTCGTCTTCTTCGTTTTTGTTGCAGTCTCGGGCATCGTAGTGCTTACGCAGTGATCTTCGTGACCACGCCAGCACCGACGGTCTTGCCACCTTCGCGGATGGCGAAGTGCTGCTGGGCTTCAAGCGCGACTGGTGCAACAAGCTTCACCTTGAAGGTGACCGTGTCGCCCGGCATAACCATTTCCTTACCCTCGGCGAGCGTCACTTCTCCCGTGACGTCCGTGGTACGGATATAGAACTGCGGCTTGTAACCGGAGAAGAACGGCGTGTGACGTCCGCCCTCATCCTTACCGAGAATGTAGACCTCGGCTTCGAAGTCGGTGTGCGGCGTGACCGAGCCGGTCTTCGAGAGCACCTGTCCACGATGTACGTCTTCCTTCTTCGTACCGCGGAGCAGAATACCGGCATTGTCGCCAGCCTGACCGCTCTGAAGCTGCTTGTTGAACATTTCGATGCCGGTGACGGTCGTCTTGGCCGTCGGCTTGATGCCAACAATCTCGACTTCGTCACCAACCTTGATCTCACCGCGCTCGATGCGGCCGGTGACTACCGTCCCGCGGCCTTCAATCGAGAAGATGTCTTCAATCGGCATAAGAAACGGCTTCGCAAGCTCGCGCTCAGGCATATCGAAGTACGTGTCCATCGTATCAACGAGGGCCTTCACCTTCTGTGCCCATTCGTCGCTCACGTCCTTTGCGTCAAGCGCCTTGAGGCCCGAACCGCGAATAATCGGCGTATTTGCGCCATCGTAGCCCTGCTTCGTGAGAAGCTCGCGGATCTCCTCTTCGACGAGGTCGATGAGATCAGCCTCTGCAACCATGTCCACCTTGTTCAAGAAGACGATAAGCTTCTTAAGGCCCACCTGCTTCGCGAGGAGGATGTGCTCGCGCGTCTGAGGCATCACGCCGTCAGTTGCTGCGACCACGAGTACTGCTCCGTCCATTTGGGCGGCACCGGTAATCATGTTCTTGATGTAGTCGGCGTGTCCCGGCGCATCGATGTGCGCGTAGTGACGGTTCGGGGTCTCATACTCCGAGTGGTGAAGTGCGATAGTAATACCGCGCGCCTTCTCTTCAGGTGCGCTGTCGATTTTGTCAACGCTCTCAATGCGGGCGCCGTAACCCTCGCCCTTCAACATATCGAGGACGTGGAGGATGCCTGCGGTGAGTGTCGTCTTGCCGTGGTCAACGTGGCCGATGGTGCCGACGTTCATGTGCGGCTTGCTGCGGTCAAATTCTGCTGCTGCCATAATCGGATAAATTAGGTGGTTAATTCACGATAAGAAGTTTGTGTCCAAACTTCTTTTTAGCTACGTTCGCTCGGAAAAGTAACGAAGACGTCACTTTTCACTCGCTCACTTGCTAGTAATTCCGACGCGAGTCGGAACAAACTCAAGGCCTGTCCAAACTCACGATCCGCCGACTGGCAGACTAGACAGACAAAGAGCGACGCCAAGATGCGTTATCTATGAATGTACCCGACCTCGTATAAAAGCGCAAGATAGAGTAACGGGAAACGAAGCGTCCGCCAAGCAGAGTCCGACGAGAACGCGAAACGGCTCAGACCCCGTCTGAGCCGTTTGAAATGGCGTATTTCCTTGTTATTTACGAGACGCAATGATATCGTCCGCGACATTCTTCGGCACGACATCGTAGTGGTCAAATTCCATCGTCATGCTTCCGCGGCCTTCGGTCATTAAGCGAAGCTTCTATCATGTTGGCTGCATATATGCCGGTTATAAAACTATCCTCGATATTGGGATAGTTATAATCACCTGTTAAGAACAGATTCTCCCCTGGATTTGTATCGAAAACATCTGTTCCGATCGTATGGAAAGCCGGATCCCATTTCTTGCTTTCGATTATTTCAAACTTCTCGAAAAAGCGTTTCAGATTCGGCGAACTCGAGTTTGAGCAAACTAGATACGAATTTTCTGCTTCCCTTGAGATGGCAACAACATCTGAACCCTCGGTAAAAGCCTCAACACTCTCGTCACCCCAATAACGTCGCAATGTCGCTTTCACATAGAACATATTTATCCCGACTCCCTTTTTATCGAATTTTATCGGCAATAACTTCTTAGCGACTTCTGGTGGAGTGGAGAGTACCAAGTATCTTGAAACATAGTGTTTACCAGATACTGTAGTAAGATGCCAAACAGTCGCTTCTTTACTTATCTTGATGACTGAATCTTCTATGAGGTTGTTGCTGATGCCCATGACAGCCTTCTTAGTATCAAAATTAAATCTGTAAACTGGAGTGACTAATGGTAATGAGAAATGGAGAAAAACTGCAGCTGTCATTTCTGAAATTCTGGTAAATGTCGTACCGTAGAGAAGCTCGTCAAGAAAATTCACTGCAAAGTCCTCTATTCTGTTCTCTTTTATAAAGTCAACGGCGGACATATGATGCATGTCCGATAGGTACTTATTAGAATCTATTACTTCTTTTTGAGAGTGTGTTAGTGATAGTTTCTTAAATTTTAAATATTCTTTCTTATATTTGTTCACTGCACGTATTGCACGGACGGCTTGTATCGGGTGTGAGAAGAATTCCCAACCGAACATCCTGTACTTTTTCTTACCTTTATGGAAGACAACGTCAAAATAGGTGACCCTCTTCAATAGGTTCAGAAACGGTCTCACATACGTATAATCCTGTCTTGCATACCAAGGTCCAAAACTTGCGACCCCATCTTTTGAGAATAGGATTCTTCCCCCAATATTTTCTGTGATGAGCTTAAAGGACAATCTTTTTTTATGTAACGTCCTGGCGCAACCTATTCCAGAGATACCACCTCCGACGATTATTATATCGTGTTGCTCTATATTCATATTGTTGACTCAATAGTATAGTAACGCAGTTCTCAAGATTCTTCCCAATACGCCATATGTAACTCCAGGAGTATCGATATTCCCTTTTAACACAAGGGTCAACCTTGTACCAATATGCTTTATTTACGAGACGCAATGATATCGTCCGCGACATTCTTCGGCACGACATCGTAGTGGTCAAATTCCATCGTCATGCTTCCGCGGCCTTCGGTCATCGAGCGGAGTGTGGTGGTGTACCCGAACATTTCAGAAAGTGGCACCTTCGCGTGCACGACCTTGTTCAAGCCACGCTCCTCCATACCCTCTATCTGGCCGCGCTTACCCGAGAGATTGCCCGTAATGTCACCCATAAACTGGTCTGGCACGATAACCTCCACGCGCATAATCGGCTCGAGGATGACTGCCTTCGCTTTTGCAGCCGCTTCTTGGAAAGCCATCGATGCCGCAATCTTGTAGGCGATTTCTGAAGAATCTACGTCATGGTAGGAGCCATCGTAGAGGTCAATGGAGATGTCCACCATCGGGAAGCCAGCGAGGAAGCCACGCGTCATCGCCTCGCGAAGACCTTTCTCCACAGGACTTATAAATTCCTGAGGAATAGCGCCTCCCTTGATGTTGTTGATGAATTCGAAGTGGTCTTCGCGCGTGACGTTCTTCGCTACCTTCGCCTCCGGGTCTACCGGTTCCATCTTCTTCATCTTGATCTTCACGTGACCATACTGACCCTTCCCGCCGGTCTGCTTGATGTACTTACCTTCAGCATCAGCGCTGCCGAGAATGGTCTCGCGATACGCCACCTGCGGCTTCCCTACATCGGCGACGACGTTAAACTCGCGCTTCATGCGGTCCACGAGAATCTCCAAGTGGAGCTCGCCCATGCCAGAAATAATCGTTTCATTTGTTTCTTCATCAGTCTTGATGCGAAACGTCGGGTCTTCGTCCGAAAGTTTGCGGAGTGCGACGCCCATTTTTTCCTGATCGGCCTTTGTCTTCGGCTCAATACGGAGCGACACCACCGGTTCGGGGAACTTAATCTCTTCAAGTATGATCGGGTTTGCTTCGTCGCAGAGCGTGTGCGATGTCTTCGTGTCCTTCAGGCCGACAGCGGCAGCGATCTCGCCGGTGAATACCTTCTCCACTTCGGCGCGTTTGTCTGCCTGGAGTTGGACGATACGCCCAACGCGCTCCTTGGAGCCAGTCGTTGAGTTGTACACGTAAGAGCCAGCGGCGAGCGTGCCCGAATACACACGGAAGAAGGTCAGTGCGCCGACGAACGGGTCGGTCTGAAGCTTGAAGGCGAGCGCGCAGAACGGTTCATCATCTGAAGCGTGGCGTTCGATCGGCTCATTCGTGTTCGGATTAATGCCCGTAACGGGCTTGAGATCCAAAGGAGACGGGAGATAATCAACAACGGCATCGAGGACGAGCTGAGCGCCCTTATTCTTAAGCGCCGAACCGGTATACACCGGAAAAATCTCATTATTGATGACCGCCTTTCGCAAAATTGTCTTCAATTCGTCGAGAGAAGGCTCTTTCCCGTCAAGGTAGGCACTCATCGCGGCGTCATCCTGCTCCACGATGCGTTCGATAAGCTGAGCGCGATATTTCTTCGCGTCTTCAAGAAGATTCGCCGGAATGTCTCCCTCGACGATTTCTTCTCCCATGTTCCCTGTAAACGTATAGGCCTTCATGGTGAGAAGATCTATGCTCCCTTCGTGTTGTCCCTCTTCGCCGATAGGAATCTGCATACGAATAGCCTTCGGGGAAAGTCGGTCGAGAATGCTCGCATAGGAACGCTC
>JANLHF010000027.1 GCA_024653825.1 Patescibacteria group bacterium
CTCCCCGGTCATTAATTTGGACAAGGTGCTTGATGCGTCCATATTCATCCATCCCATAGAGACCGAGCAGGCGCTCCGGGGCTTCCAAAAGAAAGTTGCCGAGGTACAGAGCCAAATAAACGAACGTGAATCGCGAGGACTCGTGCGCGACCCTCTCTTGGATACGGCATATCAAGACCTGGAAAGCCTACGGGACAGTTTGCAACAGGCGCAGGAAAAACTTTTTGATGTCGGTCTCTATCTCGCGCTCTACGGCGACTCTAAAGAAGAGATCGATAAAACCGAGGGCGACATTCGCGGCATTCTTGATGCAAAACTTGTCTACACAAAGCCAGCATTGTTCCAGCAAGAACAAGGATTTCGTTCGTGCCTTCCACTCGGTACCGATGAGCTTCTGGTCAATTCAAAACTGAATTCCTCGCCCCTCTCTTCCATATTCCCGTTCGTTTCATTCGACCTCACGAGCGATCGCGGCATTCTCTACGGCATCAACCGCCACAACTCTTCGCTCATTCTTTTTGATCGATTCTCACTTGAGAACTACAACTCCGTCGTTTTCGCAAAGTCCGGCTCCGGCAAAAGCTATGCAACGAAATTGGAGATACTTCGTTCTCTTATGTTCGGCACCGATGTCATCGTCATCGACCCGGAGCGTGAGTATGAGCAGCTCGCGGAAGCGACCGGCGGCCGCTCATTTAAGATTTCATTATCATCCGACCACCATATCAATCCGTTCGATCTGCCGCCGGTGAAAGAAGATGAGGATCCGAAAGATATCTTGCGTTCAAATATCATCGCACTCGTCGGACTCTTCCGCATTATGCTTTCCGGCCTTTCTCCGGAAGAGGACGCCATCATTGATCGCGCTATCAGCGAGACCTATGCGCTCAAAGACATCACCGGCGACGCCGACTTCACCGGTGCGGAACCGCCGCTTTTGTCAGATTTTGAACAAGTGCTCTCCGGCATGGAGGGAAGCGAGTCTCTCGTGGAGCGACTTTCCAAATACACGCGCGGCACGTGGGCGGGATTCCTCAATCAGCCGACCAATATCGACATCAAACAGCAATTCGCGGTCTTCTCGGTACGCGATATGGAGGACGAACTCAAGCCGGTCGCGATGTATATCATCACGCACTACATCTGGAACGAAGTGCGGCATGAGATGAAAAAACGCCTGCTCATCATTGACGAGGCGTGGTGGATGATGAAGAGTGAAGATACCGCTTCGTTCTTGTATTCGGTCGCGAAGCGCGGGCGCAAATACTATCTCGGTGTGTGTACCATCACCCAGGACGTGGAAGACTTCTTGAAGAGCCCGTATGGTCGACCGATTCTCACCAACTCCTCCATTCAATTACTGCTCAAACAATCCCCGACGACGATTGACGTGCTTCAACAGACATTCAATCTTACCGATGAAGAAAAATATCTCCTGCTTGAGGCCGGAGTGGGGGAGGGGCTCTTCTTCGCCGGACTCAAACACGTTGCGATCAAAGTCGTCGCGAGTTATACCGAAGACCAAATCATCACCTCAGACCCATCGCAACTTCTCGCGATAAAACAAGAGAAGGCGCGCTATGCCGCAGAAAAGAAATAACTCGAAACCACCGAAGGTGACGACGTGGAGTAGTGCCGCACCCATTCTTGTCGTCGCGGCTATTTTTGATGCGCTGCGCTTTATGTTTGAGTGGTTCATATTTTTTGGACCGGCATTGGCGGCCTTATATTGCACGGTCAAGGCGGGTGCAGTTGTTGGAACTACGATAGGCGGAATTGCTTGTACCGCTGGTGCCGCTACAATCGGCTTTTTCGGATCCACCGGAATTGAAGCTCTTGGTATGGTGATGGCAATGGCCACAGGGTTTGCTGGATGGCTCACGGTCGGACTCATGCTCATAATGTTTAACGGACGTATTTTCAAGGAAAACGCACTCTGGTTCGTCGCGAGTCTTGCGGTAAGTGAAATACCGTTTGTTGGTTCCATTCCGGCAATCACTATTGCGGTGTGGAGGATGTACCATATTCAAATTAAGAAAGAGAAGGGAGCATACAAGAAATGGGAGAAAGAAAATGCCGATGCCCAATTAAAAGAACGCAACCAGCAAGCATCACAATTTGCGCAGATCCAGGCGGCGCAACAGCAGCAATTCGCGCAACAAGAAGCTGTGAACGATGCGGTATATGCCCAGGCGGCAAACGATGAAAGATATAGGGATGAGGAAATCCCCGATGAGGTGCGCAGAGCCGCGTAATTCTCTCGTACAGGTTATATACTGTGTGTATGCGTTTGGGCCTCTTCACTACTCTTTCCTTCGCCCTTCTGTTGCCTCTTGCGGCATCGGCACAGTCGGGAGGTCTGTTTGGAGAGACGGGAAAAACGTTCATCATCTCCTCGGCTCCGCAGTATCCGGCTCCGCTTAGTGTTTCCACGCTGTCATTCCTTTCAAATTCACTCGACCTTGCGAATGCTACATTGACCGTCTCGGTGGACGGCAAGAACCTTCATCAAGGAGCTGTGCAGCCGGTGTCCGTTACACTTGGCAAGGCCGGGAGCATAACGAACGTGGTCGCAACGATATCCACCAGTGGTACGAATTATAAACAAACACTGAGTATCCAGCCTCAGGATGTTTCGTTAATCGCCGAACCTATTTCCTCGGTTCCGCCGCTCTATCCCGGGAAATCTTCAGTGCCTCTTGAAGGAGATGTACGCGTCGTGGCAGTGGCGAACTTCAGGAACGCAAGCGGACAAGCTCTTAATCCCTCCACACTTTCGTACAGCTGGACGGTCGATGACACGAAGATCGCAAACTCTTCCGGCATTGGAAAGACAGCGATTATGGTCGCCTCGCCACTCCAATATCGCGCACGCAACATCTCGGTCACGGTTACAAACCAGGACGGTAATTCGGTAGGAGGAGCATCGCTTTCCCTTACGCCTCTTGATCCTTTAGTGCGCATCTATGAAAACGATCCATTGCTTGGAATCCTCTTTAATCGCGCTCTTTCCAATACCTATACGATCGATGGAAGCGAAGCGACTCTCTACGCCGCACCGTTTTCTTTCCCGACGACGAATGGCGAGCCTGTTCTGCGGTGGTTCCTTAATGGTTCCACCGCCCAGACCGGCAGCTCTATAACACTGCGACCGACAGGAAGCGGGCAGGGAAATGCCTCACTCTCGCTCGTTTCTTCCTCTGGAGGTTTTTCAACAGCAACAATGAATCTTTCACTGTCCTTTGGCGAAACACCGAGCTTTAATCTTTTTGGCTTATGAAAAAAATATCCCTTCTCTCTACTGTTTTGTTAGTCGTCCCTGTTGTTGCACTCGCTCAAGGGTTCGTCCCGCTCGCACCTATCACCGGCCTCACTGACGCGAGCGCGCTGAGTGTCGCGAATTCAACAAATCTCGCTAGCTTTTTCAATAATCTCTACAAATTCTCCATCGGCATCGCGGCAGCGCTCGCGGTCATCCAAATCATTTGGGCCGGACTTGATATCGCCATCTTCCACAAAGATGCGGTGAGTGCAATAACGGACGACAAGGGAAAGATTTATAATGCTGTCTTCGGCCTCATACTCGTTCTTTCACCGGTGCTCGTCTTCTCCATCATCAATCCGAGCATCCTGAATCTCTCACTCAATCTTCCTCCGCTCAAAACAACATCCGGGACGCCAGTTGGAACAGGAAACGGGGCCCAAACTCCTTCTGTCACTGATGCCGCAACCGGGTGTACTGTTACTGGTACTCTTCTGAAAAAAGCATCTTGCCCGACTCAGCAAAAAGCGCAGGACTTTGCTGCTTCTTGCCCGACAGGTTCGGGAAGTGTTCTTAGTTGCCAAACGGAAAATTCGTCTGGATGTGCAGACACGACTTATTACGCGACTTGCGATACGTCGACCGGATCAATAACGGGTCCTTTTGTATTTCTTGATATAAGCCACTACCTAAATCCTATGCAGTTGTTTTCAAATTATGTTCCGCTCGCAACATCCGCTTCCAACCCAAACAACGGTGTCGATGCAGTACGGTTCGCAAACACTTGTACGCAAGATGGCGGGATAACTTGTGTGGCTGGGAATGGTGTCACTGGCGGACTTGTCTCAGCTACTTGTACATACACAACGGTACAGCCAGCTTCACAAAGTAACAAATGTTACACGGCAACGCTTTCTTGTAGGCCGAGCTCATGGGCAACTACTCTGAACATTGGTGGGGGTGCATCGTGGTTATACGTCTGTAGCGGTAGTCCTTCTTGGACTTCTATCCAGTAGTATGCGACGCACCCTTACCATTGCCGCCATCGTGATAGTCCTCACCGGACTTGGGGTTGTTGGATATTTCTACTTCTTCCAGGGTACCGCGGGTATCACGACTGCGCCCAGCCCCACGACGAGCACTAATTTGCCGGTGGCGGGGCAGGGAACCCTTCCTGCGGGAGAAACGACGGCAACGGGGGCCGCTCCTGCCACTACTCCGGAAGTCCCGAGCGTAGCAACCCCGGTCACCGCACGATTAGTGAAGATAAGCGTGGGGCCGGTCGTGCCGGGCGAAGCAGTCGTGGGTCGTACCGCGAGCGCAAGTTCTTCTCCTGAAACTATCGTCAGTTTCGTTGAGCGCCAGAGCGGTAACGTTTTTTCGTACAGCACGCTCACAAAAACACTGACGCGGACTTCAAATAAAACGATACCGGGAATTCAGTCCGCAGCATGGTCTCCGGACTCTTCAATCGCATTTGTGCGCTATCTCCCGGGCGATAATTCTTCTACCATTAACACCTATGCGCTACCGGCAAACGGCGCCGCGGGCTTCTTCCTTTCTCAAAACCTCGCCGGCATCGATATTTCCTCGACTGGTATCCTGACGCTCGTCTCAGGAGTAAATGGATCTTCTGTTTCCGTTGCGCGCACCGATGGAACTCATTCTTCAGAACTATTCACAACACCTCTTTCGTCTATTCGTGCCTCATTTGCGGGGAAAAATCAGTATCTCGTATATACAAAATCATCAGGAACGCTTGATGGTGACGCTTTCCTTGTTGATAACGCCGA
This sequence comes from Patescibacteria group bacterium, assembly GCA_024653825.1. GTDB lineage: Bacteria > Patescibacteriota > Minisyncoccia > Phycocordibacterales > Phycocordibacteraceae > C7867-001. The sequence goes on from JANLHF010000027.1 coordinate 5,056, forward strand.
CAACTTCTCCCGCATTGCGGGACCACTCCCGGGCCTCGTCGCTTTGGCGAGCCCGTTAGGGAAGTGGGTGCTTGTGAGTTACGTCCTTAACGGTGCCATGCAAATGGAGCTTGTGAATACCGCCACCGGTGTTGCGACCACTCTTCCCATAGCAACTATCGCGGATAAATGTGTATGGACGAGCAATGACGCAGCGGTGTATTGCGGTGTTCCAATGAGTCCTTCAACCGCTTTTACCTATCCCGATGATTGGTACCAGGGCGCGGCTCATTTCAGTGACCGCATCTGGAAAGTGGATACCGCTGGTCGTTATGCGCAACTGGTTCTCGATTTCACCGCGGAAACAAAAATCTCGCTGGATGCTGAGTCGCTCGCGGTCGACACCTTATATACGACGCTTGTATTCGTCAATAGGAACGACGGCTCACTTTGGAGTTATTCCCTCTGATTCTTCTTTAGCGATCACGCGCCGCACATGCCATTCTTGTAACGAGCCGGCAAGGTTCGTCGTGATGAAATAGAGCGCAATGGCACCGGAGGTCGTGTAGGAGATGGTGCCGATAAGAAAAGGAAAAACATATTTCAACTGAAGTCCCATAACTCTCTGAAAATCGTTTTGCATACTTTTTTCCCCCGACGGTTTCATGGTTCCAGAGAGTGCTAAATGTGCTTGATAAAATTGTGTAACGCCGGCAAGTATCGCAAGCATCATACTCTTTCCCGCGACTGATATGAATCCGAGAAATTCGAGCGATATGGTGTCTGGTGTCGGCGTAAGCGCATAGAGACGGGCGACGTTGATCGTTGAGAATGGTTCGTTATAAAAAACCCAATACAGCGCGAGAAGAACCGGTATCTGAAAAAAGACCATCAGAATGCTTGAAAATGGGTTTACTTTCGCTTCGCGATAGAGAGAGAGCGTCTCGAGTGCCTCTTTTTCCTTATCTCCCTTGTGCTTTTCTTTCAATTCTTTGATCTTTGGTTCGAGCCCCTTCATCGCGCGCTGTGTGCGCACAGCAGAGAGAGAAAAGGGAAGAAGGATGAGTCGGATGATAATGGTGACAATAATGACCGCCACCCCGACGTCTCCCCCTGGGACGAGCGCAACGAGCGCAACGAGCGCGTTGTAAATCGGATTATAAAAAACGACGTTGAAGAAAGTTGAAATCACAGAAGAGTGTTAATGGTGGTTTTTAGAAAGAAGTGCGGCGAGTTCTGTTTGAGTGTCCTGATAGCTTACACTACTCGCGGATGCCCGTGGAAACACAATGATAGCCTGAGGGAGATCGAGTGTCCGAAGCGCAGCAAGCGTCCGGCGTTTAATGCGGTGACGCGTGACCGAAAGACGCGCCGCTTTTTTTGAAACAACGACCGCATATCCTCTTCCTTCCGTTGGAATAACGACGGAGAAGTGTTCGGATGACATCCTTCGTCCACTCTTCAGTGCAGAAGGGAACACATCGCGTGGAAGCCGTTCTCGGCGCGAAAACACAAGGAATTAGACCGCGAGACGGGTCCGCCCCGCGCGACGACGTCCTTTTACGATCTTGCGGCCGGCGCTTGTTTTTGCCCTCGCAAGAAAGCCGTGGGTGGTTGCTCTCTTCTTTTTCTTTGGTTGATAGGTACTTTTGGCCATGCTGAAAAGATTAGGTTATACACATGATACTAACAGGTTTCCCCCGAAACACCACTGGTGTCTTTCTTCCCCGTAGAGCGTATACTCCAAAGCACTATGGACAAAGGGAATCCCCGAGAATTATGGGAATACGTGCTCACCCAGATCGAGCTTTCCATATCCCCGGCAAACTTCAACACATGGTTCCGTAACAGCTTCATTGTGAAGATAGGAGAGGATAGTGTTATTTATATCGGGGTGCCGAGCCAATTCTTTAAGGACTGGTATTTGAAAAAATTTCATTCTCTTCTCCTAAAGATTGTCCGGGATGTGTCGTATGAGTTCCGAAATATTGAATACCTCATTGTGAAAGATGAACACCGTAAAATTCCTAAAGAAACCAAGAACGTACGCGGCGCTATGGAACTTCCGTTGGATGAATTTTATATCAACAAGAGTGATAGTTTAAACCCGCGCTACACCTTTGAGACGTTCGTCATCGGCTCGTTCAATAACCTTGCCTACGCAGCATCTCAAGCGGTACTCAACCGTCCTGGTATAACCTATAATCCTTTGTTTATTTATGGTGATACCGGCCGGGGAAAGACTCATCTTATCCAGGCGATCGGAAATCAATTTAAAAAACAGTATCCCGGACAAAAAGTGTTTTATCTCACCTCGGAAAAATTTGTCGTTGATTATACGGATTCAGTACAAGCAGGGACTGCAAATCGTTTTAAAGATAAATATCGCCATTATGATCTTCTCATCATGGACGATATTCAGTTCCTCTCAAAAAAGGAAAAAAGTGAGGAAGAGTTATTTCATCTTTTCAACGCACTTCACGATATGAATAAGCAGATTATTTTTTCATCCGACCGCTCCCCAGTGTCAATCCCGGACATTACGGAACGGTTAAAGGGTCGCTTGGCGAGCGGTATGACCATTGATATTGGTGAACCGGATCCGGAGTCCCGAATGGCCATTGTAAAGAAAAAAGCGGCTTCCCATGGTGTCATTCTCTCAGATGAGGTTATAGAATATGTGGCAACCTCTATGTCCGGCTCAATCCGAGAATTGGAAGGGATGGTGAACAGCATTATATGCCATGCTCAAGTGAAGGGTTTTGCTCCCGATATCGCAGAGGTGCGCCAATCTCTTCGTTCCTTTACGAGACCTCAGAAGAATATTTCGGTTAAAAACGTTGTTGACAGGGTTGCTGAATATTATGGAATTGATGAGGAAAGTATCTATGAAAAAACACGAAGAAGGGAGGTGGTGAGGCCGCGCCAAGTAATTATGTATCTTTTGCGTGAAGATTTTAGTGCTTCTTATCCGACCATCGGGACGAAGCTTGGTGGTCGTGATCATACGACCGTTATCCACTCCTGTGAGAAAATAAAACGTGAAGTAATTGTGGATAGTGAGTTGGCGAAAGAAATACAAGACATAAGAACTCTATTGGTATGAAGATATTTTCCACTTTATCAACACAATATATATTTTCCTCACGAGATAATCCTCAATCTCTATATGGATATTTTTCGTTTCTCCACTTATCAACACCCTTAATAAGGAATGTATGAATATTTCAATAGAAAAAAAAGAATTCTCTGAAGCAGTACACACCGCCTCTCGTTTTGCAGAAAGAAAAAGTGGGACCCTTCCCGTTCTTTCATCCATTCTGATTCTTGCAGGAGATGATGGTATAAAAATGCGCGCAACAAATCTCGAGACCGGTATCGACCTCAAGATCAATGGGGAAGTAAAATCTGATGGAGTGGTTGCTATTCCTGCTGTTGTATTACAACAAATAGCAAGTTCTCTCACGAATGATGGGAAAATAGATCTAGAACACACAGGAGATATTGTTTCTCTTGTGAGTGGAATGGGAAAAAGTTCAATAAAAACAGTCCCGTATGATGATTTTCCACTAATTCCTTTCCCTGAGAATCCAAAAAACAGAATCGTTCTCCCGGGAGTGCTCCTCCGTAGTCTTTTTACTACCGTAGCATCATGTGCCTCAACCTCAACCATTCGTCCAGAACTTTCGAGTATTTATATAGTAATAGAAGGAGGAATTCTTACAGCAGTCGCGACAGATTCATTCAGACTCGCGGAGAAAAAAGTCCCACTCTCAAACAAGGGAACCCAAGGAAAATTCCTTATACCAGCGAAAAATGCGATGGAGATCGCTCAAGCATTACCGGACGACGATATTATTATGTCGTTTGATGAAAACCAATGTGCATTTGTTGGAAATACCGGAATGATTGTCTCACGGCTCACTAATGCAACCTATCCCGATTATCGACAGATCATACCGAAAGAATCAATTGTTGAGGCTATTGTGCTTCGGAAGGATTTTGAAATGGCGTTAAAAAGAACGACCGTTTTTTCAGATTCCTTTCAGAAGGTCCGTGTCAGTTTTGATCCAAAAAAGAAATCTTTCTCATTTTTTGCGAGAAATGCGGATATAGGAGAATCGTCGGAAACACTTCCAGCACAAATATCAGGAAGTGCACTCGACATCTCCTTCAATCACCGATATCTTTCAGCAGTACTGGCGCTCACCTCAGCGGAAAGCATTTCTATCCTTGCTTCGGGAATTGGGCGGCCGCTTATACTGAAAGGAGTTGGCGACACTTCTCTCCTATATCTCGTTTCCCCGATGAATCAATAAACTCTGAAGACAGAGTTTGTTCCCTGCGTTCGCTCAGAAAAATTAAATAAGAATTTGTTTTTCTTCGTTCACTTGGTAGTAATTTATTGAGTAGTTGTTGTAGAGAATTCAACTGCTTCTGATAAGGGAACAGGGAGCATTATCCCACCAGAAAAAAGACCGGGATGGGTAGCGTACCACGAGGAGACTCCATATTCCCAGTATGCGAACTGGGGGTCTTCAGCGGGATTTAAAAGAGGAGGTCCTTGTGGGTTGTTTTTGTCGGTCCAGTACAATAAATCATGTGGAGCGACGTTCCCTTGGGCGTCTGGGATACGCCAGTTGCCTTGCAACATAGGAGGGACCGTATTTAAGATAGGGCTTGGTTCACCGAAATAGGTCTTCGGATATTTTGACAGCGCATAAGCCATTGCCTCGTGCCACATCGGTGCGGCGATGAACCCAGCGACAGATTTCACCATTTTTGAATTATCATTGTTCCCGACCCACACACCGAGGGCGATGGACGGAGTGTATCCGATCACCCATGCATCACGCGTGTCGTCGGTCGTACCGGTTTTTACGGCAACATCGTATCCCTGGAAAGAAAGGGGAGAATTGAGAGGATATTCTGGCAAGCGCGCATATGCATTGGAGAGCATTGCCGACATATCACGGGCAATATTTTCCGGAAGAACCTGAGAAGGTTGAGGGATGAACTGCATGATGATATTTCCACCGGCATCATTAACTTCCAGGATGCCAGTCGGAGGATTTGCGATGCCATCATTCGCGAATACCGCATAGGCGCCGGTCAAATCAAGAAGTCGTACTTCACCGCCGCCGAGCACAAGGGTGAGGCCGTATTGATTTGGGTCACCAAGCGTGACAAGTCCGAACGCTTTCGCAAGATTTATGGCATTTTGGATACCAACCAAATAGAGAGTTTTTATGGCCGGGATATTGATGGATTGTGCGAGAGCGGTTTCGAACGTCATGGGGCCGCGGAATTTTTCGTCATAATCGGAAGGCGCATAACAAGGAGGGGTATTATTGTAATTTTCAAATGGTCTGCATGATGTTGAGAATTGGGTCGGTGTGTCAAAGATGACCGTGTCACGCGTGTACCCGCGCAGTAATGCAAGAGAATACACAAAAGGCTTCATAGTGGAACCGGGCTGGCGTAGAGCAAGTGTTGCATTGTATTGCCCGTCTATCGCTTTATCAAAGAAATATCTGGAACCTACCATAGCAAGAATCTGCCCAGTGGATGGATCAATAGCGACAAGAGAGGCATTTGAAGCCCTAAAACTTTTTTCATTCCGCAGAGCATATTCGTTCACTATCGATTCAGCTTTTACTTCCAGATCTGCATCAAGTGTTGTTATCACTTTCAATCCGGACATAAGGGCATTAGGACCATACATCGTTTCAAGTTGATTAAGAATATAGAAGACAAAATGCGGTGCAATAATTGAATTTTGTCCCGCCGGGGCGAACGACACTTGTTCGGAGGAAGATTTTGTATAGGTTGCGGCATCAATAAAACCAAGAGTCCTCATCCGTTCCAACACCAGATCTTTTCGTGCCTTGAGTTCGGCCTGATGCGTGCCATACGGAGAATAATACGAAGGGGCTTGGATCATTGCCGCGAGATACGATGCTTGCGCGAGCGAAAGGTCTTTTGCCGGAACACCAAAATATGCTTCGGACGCGGCCTCAATACCATAGAGAGTTCCTCCGTACGGAATATTGTTGAGATATGTCTCAAGTATTTGTTCTTTCGAATATGCCTGTTCGAGCTTGATCGCGAGCACCAACTCGTGGATTTTTCGGATGACACTCTTCCTATTTGTGAGAAGGGTATTCTTTACCACTTGCTGAGTAATGGTAGAACCGCCTTGTGAAAGAGATCTTCCGATCGCATCGGCAAGCATCGCACGGAAAATAGAGGTGATGCGAATGCCCCCATGCTCATAGAAACTTGAGTCCTCAATGGCTATTGTAGCGTTAATGGTGTTCGGAGATATGTCAGTGATGGGGACGATATCGCGTCTCGCGTCTCGATTATAGTCATAGAGAAGAACCTGCCCGGTCCGATCGTAGATCTTTGTTGACTGATCCACTTGCCGAGAAGCGAACGAACTGATGTCAGGTACCGGGGTCACTGCGACCACGACAAAGATACTACCCGCCAGAAAGAATCCGAGTCCAAAGAGGGCAAGAACGAACGTGAGGAGCGTATGACGCCATGGGGCGTGCCGACTAAGCATTCCGCGTATGGTACCACACGGCCCCGCATATTGCGGGGCCGTCGTGTGTTTTTTCAGTATGAATCTTTTTCGTCCTCGTCCTCAAATCCAGGCTCGATTCTTGGGACCACCTCATCTTCACCGTCACTGTCCTCATAAGGATTCATATCACCCATATGGATAGATTTAGATTTAATCCCACGAAGGGACGGATACATTTGAGCAAATTATTCGCCGTATGCAAGCATCTTTTGCACACGCTGTGGATTACCGGCGTAAGAGTCCGGAAGCGAGGCCGGTGATACCGATAGCGATGGCATCCAACTCATCATCTAATCGTTTCCTGTTCGGCAAAGATAGCAATTGAGGAATCATTCGTGCGACCGCCTTTTTGTCGGCGCCACCATGGCCGGTAACCGCAAGTTTTATTTGTTGGGGGGAACATTCTATAACCGGAAGGCGGGCTACGCCGGCGGCAGAAAGAATTGCCCCGCGGGCCTCTGCGACGCCGAGCGCGGTTTTCTTGTTGATGCTAAAAAAAAGAGTTTCTATAGCAAGAGCGGTTGGTGCGTATTCATTAATAGCATCCGTCACTGCATTCCATACGCGCGCAAGGCGGATTTCGCGCAATCCCTTATCAGGGACAACACAATCGCTCCAAAGAAGTGTTGGGCGTGAAGGATCTCCCTCAACAACAGCGATGCCGAGCCGGTCGTAGCCCGGGTCAATCGCCAATATTCTCATACCCGCGTGCGTTGGTGAATACTTGTTGCACATCATCGTGCTCATCAAGCGCTTCGAGAATTGCACCGAGACGCACTTCGTCATCACCGCTGACCTCCATGAGAGGCTCGTTCGGCGTATAGGCGTTTTCGGTCTTGGCGAACGCCCAACTCGCGGCGCCCGGATTTTCGAGCTCCACCCCTTGAAGTACGAGCAGGTGTTTTATTTCTTGTGTCGTGCGGTTCTTGTTGTCGGTGAGAGCATCGATAATGAGTGCGGTGCCGCCCGGGCCGTATGCTTCGTACACAACCTGCTCAAGATTCCCGGAATCTTTTGACGCACCTTTTGCAATGGCGCGCTCAATATTTTCTTTCGGCATGTTCGCCGCTTTGGCGCGCGCGATCGTGGTCGCAAGACCGGGTGCGGTGAGAACGCCATTCGCTTTCTTCGCCTCAAGTGCGATAAGGCGTGCAAAGCGCGAGAAGACGCGGCTCCTTGCTGAATCAGTTACGGCTTTCTGCCGTTTTATCTGAGACCATTTACTGTGGCCGGACATAGTTAGAACATAGCACCGGCATCTTCGCCGTTCAAATACGAACGGCCTTGGAGTGTCAGGATACGGCCGCGCGGAGAGCGCTCGATGAAGCCGAGGCGGAGAAGATACGGCTCATAGACGTGTTCTACCGTGTCCGGGTCTTCGTGAAGTCCGGAGGCAATAGCGCGAACGCCCGCCGGGCCGCCGCGAAAACTTTTGAGAAGAGTTTCCAGATAGCGCCGGTCATCTTTCGTAAGACCTCGGGCATCAATACCGAACAGTTCGCATGCCTCGTCGCATAATTCGGGAGAAAGTTTCCGGTCGTGGACTTCAGAGAAATCACGCACACGCTTTAAAAGGGCATTTGCGACGCGCGGCGTCGCGCGACTCCGTGCCGCGATGCGCTCAATGACATTTTCGGGGGCTTTAAGATCAAGGAGGAGAGCAGAACGGCGAATGATATCGCGCAAGTCATCATCGTTATAAAAATCAAGCTGGAAAACACCGCCGCCGAAACGCGAACGCAAGGGACCGGAGAGTTCCGCGACGCGCGTCGTCGCACCGATAAGCGTGAAAGGGGAGAGGGCGAGTTCGACGGTGCGTGCCGACGGGCCTTTCCCAAGAACGATATCGAGATGTCCCGACTCAAGCGCGGGGTACAAAAGCTCCTCTATTTTGCGCGAGAGGCGATGAATTTCATCAATGAAGAGCACTGTGCCGGGCTCTAGGTTGGTAAGAATGGCGGCGAGGTCTCCTGCGCGCTCAATGGCGACGCCCGAAGTGCTTTTCAAAGGCGCATCAAGTGTTGCCGCAACGAGGTGGGCGAGCGTCGTCTTTCCGACGCCCGGCGGTCCGTAGAAAAGGATGTGTTCCGGCATCCCGCCGCGCTTCTTCGCGGCGTCAATGGAAATACGCACGTTCGCTTTTACCTGCTTTTGGCCGACGTATTCGTCCCAATTGCCGGGGCGTAGTGCCGCATCAAGCGATTTCGGAAGGGAAGTGAGGGGCGACGGTGCTCTTGACATAAAAATACTGTGTTGCTATTATCTTATCATAGTTTTTTGATCCTGTTCATACTCCTCTAGGCAAGGCTTGACGGCTTCGGGCGTTTCCCCAAGGACTCTTTGGTCCGTGACTCCGGTCATGGCACTGTGGAAATCCTCAGGTGTCTCGTCCACCCCGCTTCATTGCGGGTTATTGCCTTGAGGACTATGGACGGGAATAGAGGTCGGAACGATGTGAGTAATCTCATATCGTTCTGCACCGAACGACCGTTCACATGCTTACATATGGACGGGATTTTGTTTTGTATATAAAGTTGCTGTTTCTCTAATTGAATGGTATAGAAGTGTGGGTAGCGGTTTTGTCTGGAAACTTTTAGGAGACGTATCATGAGCGCAATTCTAAAAAGGACGATATTCGGAACACCGATACTCGTCCCGGAAGACACGATTGTCGAGGTTGGATCGAACGGGTGTGTCCAAGGATTCTATGACGACGGGACACCAATATTCGATCTGAGCATCATCGTCAAGCTAAGTCACGCGAACTTCGACCGTGGGGGCAGGAGATTCATAGCGGGATTCTCTTTTCTCGGAGCCGTCCCATTTGGTCGGCCAAAATCCCACAAGCAAAGGACGATGCCTGAGCTAGAACGCGCGGTGGCCGCAGTCGAGAAAGCCTTTTACGGAGTAGACGATTTGGTGCTCGATGCCTACCAAAAAGGAGAAGAAATTACACACCAAGCGCTGAAAGATTTCTTCAACAAAAACTACAAAAAATGTAAAGGAGGTGATTTTATTCTCGCCAGGCGTCGATAAAATGAATTGGCGAATTCCGGCACAAAAAGGCCGCGGATACATTCCGGGCCTTTTCTTTATTTTGTAGCGAGAGCTTTAGACTCTCACTACCGTGGGAGGTCCACGGTCGCGGCGACTTCGGAGAGGGAGGTGACGCCACCGAGCGCTTTGATAATGCCGTCCTGTGCCATCGTGAGGTACCCCTGTTTCGTAGCAAGCTTCGCTATCTCGTTCTCCGGCGGATTGTCGCGCAGAAATTCCGCGAGCTCATCGTCCATGAAAATGGCTTCGTACAAACCGATGCGCCCTTTATAGCCAGTCTCATCTTCGTTCGTTGGGGCCGGTTCCCACACTGTTTCGATCTTTCCGGGAACGAGCGATTTGTCGGTAAGCGGTTCAAATACTTTCGCAATCATCTTTTTCTCCTCAACGGTGAGGGGACGTTCTTTTTTCTTGTTCGGGTCAAGCGTGCGCACAAGGCGTTGCGCCATGGATACGGTGACGGCGGACCCGAAGGACTTTGGGTCCGCGCCGAGGTCCACGAGGCGCGGGAAGGTGCCCGCAGCGTCGTTCGTGTGGAGTGTGGAGAAAACAAAGTGGCCGGTGAGTGCCGCTTGGATAGCGATATCAGCGGTTTCACCGTCGCGGATTTCACCGACCATGATGATGTCTGGATCTTGGCGCACGATGGATTTAAGGCCTTCGGCAAAAGTATATTTCTTACTTTCAACCTGTGTCTGCACGATACCCGGGAGGTGGTATTCGATAGGGTCCTCGATGGTGATGATTTTTATATCCGGCGAATGGATTTCGCGGAGGAAAGAATACAACGTCGTTGTCTTACCGCTCCCAGTCGGGCCGGTGGTGAGCAGCATGCCGTGGGATTTGCGTATCTCTTGCTCGAGTCGAGCGAGGAGTTTCGGGTGGATACCGAGTTCTTTATAGGAGACTTTGGTCGATGCAGGATCAAGGACACGCAACACAACAGATTCTCCGTAATTTCCCGGAATGAA
>JANLHF010000028.1 GCA_024653825.1 Patescibacteria group bacterium
GAATTGCTGCAATGCCCCGTCGCGGATACCCGAGCGGCGCCAGCGGTCGCAACAACAAATCCCCGCCCTGCTACTGGCTCAACCGCCACAATAACCTGTTCATTTCCTATCCCTATCTAAGAGGCCTCTGGCCTCTTTTTTCTTGCTATGAAGGGAATTCGACGATAAAGGTCGAGCCCTTCCCCAATCCTTCACTCTCGACGCGAATGGTGCCGCCGTGCTCTTCGGTGATTTTCTTCGCAATGAAGAGGCCGTAGCCGGTGGAATGTACGTTTATCTTCTGAGAATCCTTGCCGTGACCCCCTTCGGTGAAAAGCCTCTGCCTATCTTCGTCAGTGATGCCGATGCCGGTATCTTTAACTTTTAAAACAAACACATCTCTGTTGAGCGATTTGTCCCGAGTCTTCTCGAGAGAAACCGTGATCGAGCCCGAGGGCGTGTAATTAATAGAGTTGTCGATGAGATTACGCAAAACGTGGTCGCCAATCTGCATCTTGTCTCCCGTTATCCGGTACTCCGCATCATCGGCGGCAAAGGAGAGCGTAAGCCCTTTCTTTTCTGCAAGAGGCTTTGCCTTCTCTACCGCTTCGGCCACGACGCTCTTCAGGTCAAACGGTACCTTCGTATAGGTCACGGAACCTTTCTTCAAGTTTGCGGCCTTCAGGATATTCTCCACCGAGCCGGCGCCAGTTCTTGATTCCGCAAGCGCTTGAGTGACAAACGCCTTTGTCGTTTCCGGAAGCGTGCCGAAATCTCCTTCAGAGAGCGAGGCGAATGCTCCCTCATCTTTAGCGAGAGTCCCTTTCACTTCATGCCCGATGAAGTGAAGGAGCCCCTCTTGCCGCTCGTTGGTCACCGACAGTTGCTCGGCGAGCTTTTCGACTTCTTCCCGAGCGTTGATTTCTTTATTAATACTCCATACCAGGAATATACCCAGTACCACGACCGCCAGACAAAGACCGCCGTTCAGCAGAAACTCCTGACTGGAGTTGGAGAGGATGAAACGGACACCGACGAAAAGCCAGAGAAGGAAAATGAGTCCTTGCGCGGTCGCAACGCGGATATCGAATAGCCGATGACGAAGGATAGCGTATCCGACAATAATCGGATACAGCATCACCGCAAAGTTAGTGACGGGATAAATATCGATGCCGTATACCGGAAGGAAGCTTAAGCTGCCGCCAGCGAAACTCACTAGCATACCGAGAAAGAAATACCGTATCCGAGTCTTTGTGATGGAGGCAATCTCCTCAAGCTTGTTTTTTACACTGTGATACCCGCGATAGAGGACATAGTGACTGAATATGGTAAGCCCGAAAAAATAGGTCGTAAAAAGAGGATAGAGCAATCCCGGCGGAGAGTCATAATAGAATTCGCCGAACACAAGCCGCATATTGGCGATAAGCAGACTCGAGAAAAGCGCGAGAATGCTAAAGATGATGCTTATGATGTAAAAAACGGCAAGGGTCTTTCCTCTTTTGAGATTGAGAAACGAATATACGAAATCGAGAAACAGCGTCGGGATGAAAGCAATCCCTACATGTGTAATTCTCCACCAGAAGTCGGCCGACGCGGGATCCGTGGTTAAGCCGATAATGAGGCCTCCTAATCCCCACGTAAAGACCGATATGCAAAAGAAGCCCCAGAGACGGTGCAGCGAGTTCTGTGCGAAAGAAAACATCACTATCGCCATGACGCCGCTTGAAAGCGCGATGAATCCGCCCGATAACGCAAAAAGATTTAGTTCCATGCCGTAAATAGATATTTCTATTCTAACCCATACAACTCCGCATATAAACAAAAAGAAGGGGCACGGCTTGCCGTACCCCCTCGAGCATTTCGAACAGTCAAGAGGACTTGAGCTGTACGACGCTATTAGCATAAGAGCTTTCTCACCTCGGAGAGCCCCAAACATCGATCGCATACCGAAGCGTCTTCTGCAGGAATTCCGGCGTAATCGATGGAGGAACGGTGAAGTCTTCGCCGAGATCACGTTCGGCATTCCGGCAGATAAAGCGGGTGCTGTGCGTCACGTACGGCGCATAGCGCGCAAGTCCAGACGATACCATCTTTTGTATGACGGCGACCTGAGAGTCTCCAGATCGAACGGGCGCATCTTTCTGCACACTGACCTTAGAGATGCGAAGTTCGGCGAGCGATGCGGAAATTACGTCTTCGACACTCATTGGTTCTGGATGAGCGAGATTGTAAGTCTCGCCCCGCGCCGGCAATGCGATAATCCCTGCCATCGTATCGGCAAGCCAATCGCATTGAATGAGGTTCAACCTCGTCGTGCCGATTGCCTGAATAGCGATTGGTAATTCAAGCCCGTGTGTACTAACGACAATCGAACCCTTCGGAACTAGCGCGCCTGAACGAAACTTTTCCGCAAGGCGGTGTAAGCCTTTGAAGAACCCGTAGTAGCCGTCGAACGTGGTCGTCACGCCGTCAGTCGAACGCCCGACCACGATTGAGGGGCGGTAGATAGAAGTATGCCCACTTCGCCATTCGCGTACAATGCCTTCGGCAACAAACTTCGTCGCCTCGTACGTGTTACGCGCGAAACCAACGGTGACGTCGGCCCCAACCGGTTGCTCGTCGAACGTTTTCGCGTCACCCGCCACATAGGCTGACCCCACATAATGAAGCTCCGGCACGCGAAGTGTTTCGGCAAGCGCAATGACATTGCGCGTACCTCCAACATTCGTCGCGGTGATGTCCGCGGCAAACCGATCATCGAAACGCACGTCCGCGGCGCAATGGATGAACTTATCCACGCGTTGCGGAAGTTTGTGCAAATCGACGCCACAACCGTGCTTCGTGATATCGCCGTCGACAGCAATAGCCCTGTGGTGGAGAGTAATCGCGGCGAGGCGCTCGGAAGCGGTCTTTCCACCTTTTGGACGGATGATGCAGAACACCATATATCCGTCCGAGAGGAGGCGCGGGAGCAACTCGCTCCCTACCGCACCGGTTGCACCGGTGAGCATAATTTTCAACATTGTGAACCTCCCGTGAATTAAACGAACTGAATTGACAAGGTGCTAAACAGCACTCTGAATATAACTATAGCACGCCTCTCCAAAAAATTGATAAAACGTTGTACCTACGCCATGGGAGGGGCAAGAAAAACCCGCCCGATTAGATCGGGCGGGGTCACGTGCAGGAGTCAGTTCTGCCACAGAAGTTTACGGCACTGGATAATCGGCACGTGCGCTGGTACGACGGTGCTCATGTTGGGGAACACATTCCCTCGAAGTGTACATTGCTTCCTTGCGGACAATGCACTCCAAACGAGAGCGTTGGCAGTACGTACGGCGCCGAAGCGTGCCACGACCTGTTCCAGATTCTCCACGCCATGTATTGGTTCGAAAAGTACTTTCGGCAGACAGTGGATCGCCTTGGGCAACGGAATGCCGAGAAGTGCCGAGAACGCGAGAAGTACACCCGCCTGTCTCACAACGGATGCTCCCACCACAAGATGTCGAGGACTGGTTTCTTCCTCCTGCAGCCAGTGAAGGTAGAGCCACCACAGCAGGTCGTTATCGAGCTCCCAGGACGAACCGGTCGCCAACTGCACACGAAACATGCGCTTCGTTCCTCGTGATATCAGCAATTGCGCTCCCGTGAGCGTCTTCAACACTTCCTGCAACTCCTTGTTCGCCCAAGACGGGAATGTCTCGGGTGCCTGAACCAAAGGAAGGGGCGCCGTTAGGAGAACCTTCTCGCGACTCGTAGAGACAAGAGAGCGACAACACTCGGTATATTTCCCCTCGATGAGGGTCTTCCCTTTGCCGAGGAGCGTAACGCCCCCGAGGTATTCAACGAGGCCACACGAGCATCTCTTCACTTCACGACCCTCTTCTTGCACCAATCCCTTTTCAAAGAGCCGTCCGACTTCATCTGACACGGCGTTATCGCCGATAGATGAATCAACCCACCAACGAGCCGGACTTATATTGAGGAGTTCGATGGAATCCCGAAGTTTCGGCATCATGTCGCTCGCCCCGGATTTTCCACACACATTCACTCCATACACAGCGGGCAATTGCTCACTTTGAGACAGCAGATGCGCATACGCGAAAATGCTATAGAAACCGAGTTTCGTTGCGTGCATCGGACTCATTGGCAAGACGCCGACGACATCATTCGTATTCATGCGCTACTCCTCTTCAAGACGATCTAGGCTGATACTGCAGCAAAAGAAGGCCGTACGCAAGTGTACCGCTATGAGTGCCCCCGGATGAGTGTGTGCAACAATGAACGGATAGCAATAGTATCTTTGTGAAAAGAGAGGTGGCCGAGGGGTAGTGTGTGGAAAGGAATGCTGCGTGCGGCACACAACGCGCTCAGTTTTATACTGTTGACCTGAGGATCCACTTCTCCCGCGATAACTGCACACTTCGCTGGATCAAAGGAATCCTGTTGCGAGATCTTCTCGAGCGAAAGGATTTCATCACGTATAAAATTCTTCCAATTGTCGTCGGTACAACGATATGCTCCGCCGTATCCTTCTTTTATAAAAGAGCCGAGCGTATCGATATTCGATACTGCGCTCATCGCATACACGGGAGACAGCGCGATAGAGAGAGCCACGTTTTCAGAAAGACTTGCCCCGAGCGCAACCAATCCACCGAAGCTCGTCCCGAGTACGAGCACGCGATCTGTATGTACCGCGTGTCCCTGTAGCACGAGGCCCTTTCTCAGGTGGTGCGCCAGCGTGCGTATATCTTCTGCGGGATCATGGTCCAGGAACTCTCCTTCCGATTCCCATGTCCCCCTGAGGCGCGGATAAAACACCGCATATCCCCATGAAGAAAGGAGATTCATGAACGCTCCGAGTTCCGGAACGCGCGGTAGACCATCCACGAGGATAAGGACGTCCGTGTACGCGTCCGGCAGAAGGTATTCACACACGGTTCCCTGTATAGACGTTCGATTCGGGCGACGACGTGTGTTGGGCAGAAGTGTATGGGAAACTTCAAGCGCGATGTCATACATTTTTTCATACAGCTCTATATAGTCGGCAACAATATCCGAATCTGATGAAAGAAGTTCCCATTGTGAATCGGTAAAAGCATTTGGAAAATGCTTTTTGAATGATTCTTCTGCTTGCTCCACGCTATCACAGGGGCCGACCATGAGCATGAGATCGAGCAGCACTCTTCGAAGATGCTTCTGATGATAGTGGGGGTTCTTGTCCCGTACCTGCCTTCCCATACCGATATATTCTCGACGTACTTGAAAAATGTATCGTTGAATCCGATTGAGCAGACTGATAGTGACCAATTCTTCTGCCGGCGGAAATTGGATAAAAGGATTCACTCCGTATACAACCGACGCATTCGCTAATACCTTTGAAAAGAATGCACCGTGTGCATCGAGCGAAAAAGAATCCGCCGAATCTATCTCCCTGGAATAAAACAGTTGGAGATCCAAATCGTGCGCAGCGAACGTGGTAACCACGGTCTGTAAAAACGAGAGATCTGAAAAAGAATCTTTTTTCTCTTTTAGAATAATTAGAATGTCGAGGTCCCAGAAGGTTTTTTGTGTTTGGCTGCTCCCATAGAGAAGAATGGAGAGAAGATTGTCTCCAAAATGGGGGGCGAGAGCATCGCGAATATCCTCAACAACTTGTGGGATTTTCGCAGTCGTAGAGCTCATGTATGTATAGTATACGCCCCGAAACCGCTCGTGAGCGTTGCTGTACCTTGGGCGTCAATCTGGTAGCCCTCAAAGTCGGGCAACCGCTCAATAAATTCAATACCCTTCTTCCCCACCGCAAATGCCGCTTCTAACGCTTCTTTTGCGCCACTATCCACGATCTCGATTTCTATCGGCATGCCCATAACGCATCTCTCTTCTTTCATTGTCCTCATCATACGCTTTCTTTTCGTCCTATATGTTCTAAACTATGGATATGACACACTCCATTGAACAATCGCAGCTCGCGCATTTCTTCACTGCAGATAAAGTATCCGCCCCGCTTTGGTTCCTCGCCCGTCTCTATCTCGGCTACGAATACTTGATGGCTGGCTGGGGTAAATTGGCGAGCCCCGCTTGGTACGGCTCTGATGCGGGCGCCGCACTCCAAGGCTTCGTGCAGGGAGCGCTTAGTAAGACCGGCGGCGCTCATCCTGACGTCTACATGTGGTACGCATCATTCCTTCAAAACACCGTGCTCCCGCATCTCGTTGTCTGGTCAAATGCCGTCGTCTTTGGCGAGATTGCGATTGGACTCGGACTCATCGTCGGGCTCTTCACAAGGACCGCGGCCTTCTTCGCTTTCTTTATGGCCTTCAACTTCCTCCTCGCCGGCACCGTGAGCGTCAATCCGGTCCTTATGTTACTCGCGATCTGTATTATGGTCGCCCATCGCGTCGCCGGACAGTGGGGCCTTGATCGTTACGCGAAGCCGTTTCTCCACCACCTGTTCCGCCGGCACTCGCATTAGTTACGAAACCCTGAAGTTTTCAAACTGCCAAGGATCTTCAGCATCAACGTGTTCCGGGAATAATTTCCCGCGACCTTCTATAGGCGTCCAATCGGTGTACTCGCCGAAGACTTCGCCGAGGTAAGGGCGCGCGACTTTCATCAGAAGTTCGTGATCTAGCTCGTCTGCATCTACAACACCCTTCGTCGGGTTTTGGATCGTCCAGACCATCGCACCAATTATGCTTGCCGTTACCTGAAGACTCGTCGCGTTGTTGTGCGGGACGAGTTTACGCGTCTCGTCGATAGAAAGGCGCGAGCCATACCAATAGGCGTTCTTCTTGTGGCCCATAAGAAGTACACCGAGTTCGTCGACACCGCCGGGCAGAACGTCTTCGTTAATAAGCCGCTGCTTTTTCTGTAATTCGCCATTGTTCGCTGCAAGCTCGTCGAGAGAAAGTACGGCGCCGTCGCAGGGATGGTAGGCATAATGCACCGTAGGACGATAGACTGCCTTCCCATTCTCAAGCACGGTCAGATAATCAGCGATGGAAATGGATTCATGATGCGTGATAATCCATCCGTGCTGGGCCTTGGAGGTCGGCGTCCAACTACGCGCCTTGACCATGAAGCTTGGTTTTTCCAGATAGATAGCCGCGCATGAACCAAAGTCATGCTCGCGCCCATCCGCCGGGATAGTTTTCTCATGCGTACCCCACCCCATTTCTGACGGCTGGCTACCTTCGGAATAAAAGCCGTCGATAGACCACGTGTTGACAAACTCACCTAGCTTCTTCGGCACCGGTGACTCCTGCGTATCGCGTTCGGCAATGTGGATGACCTTGACCTCGAGCTTTTGGGCGAGCGCCGCCCATTCTTCACGCGTTTTCGGCATCTCAACCTGCATACCTATATCGGCAGCGATATCGAGAAGTGCCTGCTTCACAAAATGAGAGACGAGTCCGGGATTCGCGCCGTGTGCGATGACGGCGGTGGATCGCGGACCTTCCATCGGTATCGAGCGAAGCGCGAGTGCCGACTCACGAAGCGCATAATTAGAACGATCTGAAACCGAGAGTGAAGGATCGGTGTAATAACCCAACCAAGGCTCAACCACCGTATCGAGATAAAGAATATTGTTCTTCTGGCAGTATTCTATGAGCGCCGTCGAAGAAACATCTACCGAGACGTTCACGAGAAAATCGCCCGGTCCGATATGCGAACGCACGATTTCTTGATGATTTTCCGGCACCAGAGGGTCAATAATAAAGCGAACTCCGTACTCTTTTGCAATGTCTTCCCCGCGATTGTCGGCAGTTACAATCGTTATGCGCTCCGGTATCACGGTGAAGTGACGGAGAATAAGCGGCAAGACTCCTTGTCCAATGCTCCCGAAACCTACAATAAGGATTTTTCCTTTGAATTCATACTGTTCCATTTCCTGTTATTTTCTTTATGTTCCGCCCTACGGCGTAATGCGCATTAGTATACGGACAATGGGCCATAAGTCAACGATTTTACGTGGTGTGGATAGCGTATAAAAGGAAACCCCGTCAGAGGTCGTACGACATGACGGGGATTCTCGTATCCAACGCGTGTAAAAGGGCTATGCAGACTTGGGCAGAAGCAGATAGACCTCGTGAGGAAGAAGCTTGTAGGCTACTTCTTCTGGGACGCCCGCCTCCACCAAATTCTGCACAACAGCGAATGATGTGGAAATAAGCGTCTGCACGGCGAACTTGCCGTCACCATGGGAAGAGAGAGCTCCCATACCCGCAGTTTGCATGATGCGGACGTCACGACCTTTTTCCTTGGCGAGCCATGCCGCGTAGTTGGGCGTCACGGTTACCGAGACCTTTTTAATCAGCTGATCAGTATGTCCAACATCGACCTTCCCGCGCGTCTCGACCATCCGTTTCCTTACCGCGTTCAATTTCATCGCATACTCCTTTTCTCGGGCGAATCCCGATCTGTCGCAACCTTACTCCCGTCAAATAAAAAGTCAAAAGAGACCCTCAGGAGAATTTCTTAAGCGCGTGCCTTTTCGAGAATCGTGATGCGTCGACCATGGTTGAGAAGTGTGGCCGTATTCTCATCGACGACATCTTCAATCCTGTTTTGCGTTTTACTTACTCGCTGGTCAAGTAGGTGAACGCTCTCGCGCAATTCATCTTGGCCCTCGACGAGAGTTTTGAGTATCTTTTCATGGCGCTCGAAGCCAATTTGCACAGCTTCGGTCAAGTCTTGCACGGACACTTCCAAGACGTCGAATTTTCCGACGAGAGTCTTGTTTGTCTTCTCCAGGCCATCGAATCTTCCCGCCAGAGTCTGGACAGCACCCATCACGTCCGAAATGGTGGGTTCAGCCTTGCTCGATTTCTTCACCTTCTTCATGCGAGAGATTTTACCATAGGCACACACATGAGTACCGTCCTTCGGGGATAGTGGGTAGGTACTGCCAGATACTAAGGTACTCTAGAAAGATGGAGCACCAGATACAAAACTTCGAAGCACTCACCGAAACAGATCTGCGACGCGACGCACTCGCGATTGCAGAGGCGGGATATGCGGCCATCGATGTCGGCACTGCACTCGAATACAGACTTCGCGTGGAGAACGACACGTTCTATATTGATACGAAGGGATACCCACTCGTGGGACGGCGGATATTTTTCATCGGTGTCGGTAAATGCTCTTTCGCCGCCGCGCTCGCCGTCGAAGATATTCTCGGCGACCATCTTACGGGCGGCGTTGCGCTCGATGTATCCCCTATCACGGGGAGAGCTCCCTCGAAGATAGAGACCTATATTGGTACGCACCCGCTCCCGAGCGAAGTGAATGAGACGGCAACGAAGCGCATTATGGAATTCCTCGCGGACCGCGAAGAGGGCGATCTTGTGCTGATGCTTATCTCGGGAGGCGGTTCCACACTGCTCTGCTTGCATACGGCACCAATGACCTGTGTGGATGAACGTATGCTGTTTGAACAACTAACCGCCCGTGGTACCGAAATCGCAGATATCAACACGGTGCGGAAACATATCTCACTCGCGCGCGGTGGCGCGCTCGCGAAAGCTGCATATCCTGCCGAGGTCATCTCGCTCATCGTCTCTGATATACCGGGGAATGCCCTCGAGTCGGTTGCTTCCGGTCCAACCGTACTCGACTCCTCGACGGTTGATGACGCGAAAGCGATTTTGTCGAGATTCAGTATCGTTGTACCAACGAACATTGAATTTATAGAAACTCCGAAGGAGGAGAAATATTTTGAACGCGTCACGAACATTCTCTTTCTCTCCAATCAAAACGCGCTCGCCGCAATGAAAGAAGAGGCGGGAAAACGTAACTACTCCGTTGAGATCGTAGACGACCGCTTCTCTGGCGAAGCACGACTGGTCGGTCGCGCAATCGCAGAGAAACTGCATACCACAGCGGCGAATACTGCCCTGCTCTACGCGGGAGAAAGCACGGTCACGCTCTCCGGCACTCACGGAGAAGGCGGGCGCAATCAAGAGATGGCGCTCTCCGCGCTTGATGACATCCGTGAGGACGAACTCCTACTCCCCTTCTCCTCCGATGGACACGATAATTCTGATTACGCGGGCGCCATCGCTGACGAGACAACGCGCGCACATGCGCGAGAAAAAAATATCAAATCTGAAACGTATCTTGTGGAACATCGTTCGTACGATTTTTTCACAGCGACCGGTGATGCTCTGAAAACCGGCTATACTGGCTCTAACGTGTCCGATCTTATCATTGCGCTTAAAAAATAAAGAAGTATGAAAAACGCCCACATTCTCTGGATGAAAGACGTCGGTATGGATAACGTCGCTCAGGTGGGCGGGAAAAACGCGTCACTTGGAGAACTCATCCGCTCCGTTGCCCCCAAAGGCGTCCGCGTCCCCGAAGGATTCTGCGTTACGGCTGAGGCGTACTACTATTTTCTTAAAGAAACTGGGCTCGATGCGTTCATTGCGAAGACGCTTGACGGACTGAACACCAGAAATTTCAAGGAGTTGTCGCGTCGTGCAAAACTCGTACGTGACGCGATACGCTCCGCCCCCCTTCCAGCCCGGCTTGAACGAGCCATCATTGATGCGTATGCGCGAATGGAGAAACAGTATGGGAAAAATACCGACGTTGCCGTACGCTCAAGCGCAACCGCCGAAGACCTCCCGGGGGCGTCATTTGCCGGAGAGCACGAGACCTATTTGAATATTCGCGGTGCCGAAGATGTGGTGCAAGCCACCGTCTGGGCAATGTCGTCCCTCTTTACCGATCGCGCGATCTCATATCGCGCCGACAAAGGGTTCGCGAATACAAAAGTAGCACTCTCGGTCGGCGTCCAGAAAATGGTCCGCTCGGACAAAGGCGCCTCGGGCGTTATGTTCACCGTAGATACCGAAAGCGGGTTCCGCGACCTCGTGCTCATCAACGCCGTATGGGGCCTCGGCGAGCTCATTGTGCAGGGCCGCGTGACGCCGGACGAGCACCTCGTTATGAAATCAAAAATCGGGAAAGTCGCGACTCCGATGATAAGTCAGACGCTTGGCGTGAAGAATAAGAAGATGCTCTACGCACAAGGGAAACGGGGCGTGATACAGACGAAAATCGTGAACACGACGAAAGCCGAGCAGAATCAATTCGTCCTTTCTGAAAAGGAGGTTGAGCAACTTGCGACCTGGGGCGCGCTTATCGAAGAACATTACACTGCGCGCGCGAAGACCTGGACGCCGATGGATATGGAGTGGGCAAAAGACGGCCTCACGAATGAGCTCTATATCGTCCAAGCGCGACCCGAGACTATACAGGCAAAACGTGATTTTTCTAAACTCGTAGAATACAAAGTAACCGGACAAGGGAAAGAACTGGCTCGCGGCATCTCGGTCGGTTCCTCTGCGGCCATAGGCATGACACGTGTCATCAGGGATCCAAAACAGATAAAAGAATTCAAAAAGGGCGAGATTCTCGTAACAGAAATGACGGATCCAGACTGGGAACCCATTATGAAGATGGCGTCCGCCATCATCACCGATCGCGGTGGGCGCACCAGCCACGCAGCCATCGTCTCACGCGAACTCGGTCTACCGGCGATCGTGGGTGCGGGAAATGCGACACATGTGTTACGCACAGGAACGTTCGTTACGGTCGACACGACCGGCAGCGCCGGCATCATCACCGCCGGAAAAGCAAAGATCACAAAACGCGAACACTCTATCGGGACGCTACCGGATACAAAAACGAAAATCATGGTGAACATTGCCTCTCCAGATATCGCATTTGAACAATCATTCCTCCCCGTGAAGGGCGTCGGGCTCGCACGCGAAGAGTTCATCATCGCGTCCACCATCGGCATTCACCCGCTCGCCATCCTCAATTTCAAGAAGCAGTCGCCGAAACTGCGTGCCGCCATCACGAAAAAGATCGTGGGGTGGAAAAATCCGGTCGATTTTTATGTCGATAACCTCACCTACGGCATCGCAAAAATCGGCGCGGCATTTTCCCCACGTCCGGTCATCGTGCGTTTCTCCGATTTTAAGACCAATGAATATGCGACGCTCCTCGGTGGTGCGGCCTACGAACCAAAGGAGGCGAACCCGATGATTGGCTGGCGCGGGGCTTCCCGCTACTACGACCCAAAGTTCAAAGATGCCTTCGCGCTTGAATGTCGCGCTATGGTAAAGGTTCGCGAAGAAATGGGACTCACGAACGTCATCCCTATGATCCCCTTCTGCCGTACCGTACATGAAGCCGAAGAAGTGCTCGGCATCATGGCAAAGAATGGTCTCGCAGTGCGCCTGCTCGCAAAAAACAAAAAGAAAGCGACGCCCGTCTATATGATGTGCGAGATACCTTCGAATATTATTCTTGACGAGGAATTCTTGGATCTGTTTGACGGTATGTCCATCGGCAGTAATGACCTTACCCAACTCACGCTCGGACTCGACCGGGATTCTGGCATCGTCACACACATCGCGAACGAAAATGACGAATCGGTACGCGCGCTTATCAGTAAGATAATCCGCACCTGTATGCGACGCGGGAAATACCTCGGCATTTGCGGACAAGGCCCTTCTGATCTTCCCGACTTTGCTGAGTTCCTCGTCAAAGAAGGGATAGAAAGTATGTCACTCAATCCCGACTCTGTGGTAAAAACACTTGAACAGATTGCGGAACTGGAAGAAAAGCTCTCCCGATAATATGCGCATTGATTCTCTCCGAGCTCGCCCGATATTCGACACACGCGGGCGCCCGACCATCGAAACGATGCTTGGTGCCGGCCCCCTTTCGGCGACAGCATCAGTACCCTCAGGGAAAAGCACGGGGAGCCACGAGGCCCACGAACTGCGCGATGCGGATGGAGGAGTCCATCAAGCTCTTGCGAACGTCAATGATGAGATAGCGAATGCCATTACCCAACGCGACTTCACGTCGGCAGATGACGTTGATTCTTTTCTTACCGAACTCGACGGAACGCCCGATAAGTCCCGCCTTGGCGCAAACGCCATTCTCTCAGTTTCCATCGCTGTGCAACGACTCTTTGCACTTGAAGCGGGCGTGCCGCTTTGGAAAGCCATTGCAACACGTGCTGGTACGACACCCGCCGCGCCGCGCCTCTATGTAAATATGATGAACGGCGGCATCCATGCCGACTTTCGCCTTCCATTTCAGGAATACATCCTTGTTGTAGGGGAGAAAACGAGTGTCGCATTGTCGATTGTGCAGGCGGCATTCGCGAAACTGGGCGAACGGCTCGGCGACGTCCCTATGGGCGACGAAGGCGGCTACGCACCGGCGTTTGATGTGCTTGAAAAACCGTTTGAGATACTCGCCGAGATTGTGAAAGAATTCCCGAACACCTCAATCGCTATTGATGCAGCGGCAAGCGAGCTGTTTACAGGCGGACATTACACACTGCTTGATAAAATGTATACCGCCGACGAACTCGCCGTGGTATACGAGAGTCTTGTGACACGGTTCCCCTTACACAGCATTGAAGACCCGTTTGAACAGGAAGCTGCAGGCGACTTCGCACGGCTCACTGCCGCGCTCGGCGATACAACACTTATCGTCGGTGACGACCTTACCGTTACCAATCCTCTGCGCATTGACGACGCTATTTCGCGTAAAGAAATCAACGCAGTCCTTATTAAACCGAATCAAATCGGCACGGTGCGCGAAGCGATAGCAGCGGTGCAAAAAACGCAGGCCACCGGCTGGAAAGCCATCTGTTCGCATCGCTCAGGCGAGACCGACGATACCTTCATCGCGGACTTCGCCTACGGCATCGGCGCGCACGGCATTAAGGCCGGTGGCCTCGGTCAGAAAGAGCGTCTCGAGAAATACGAGCGCCTCCTCGCTATAGAACGCGAAGCTGAAACGATGTAAACTATCCTTACATATATATTTAAGTATGAAAATCCATTATTTTTCGGGAGAACCGTGGGAGGAGGAATATGTGAAGATGAAGTTGTCGAGAGAAGACGTCGCCTTCCACGACGGTTCACTCGCGGACTTTCCGGAACTGACTGATCCCGAGACCGAGATACTCTGCACTTTTATAGAATCAAAAATCGGTGAAGACGAGATGAGGCGTTTCCCTGCCCTGAAGCTCATCGCCACCCGCTCGACCGGGTATGACCACATTGACCTCGCGGCAGCAGCTGCGCGCGACGTCTCGGTCGTGAATGTTCCCTTCTATGGAGAGAACACCGTCGCTGAGTTTGCCTTCGCTCTTTTGCTCGCACTTTCCCGTCGTATCATTGATGCGGACGAGCGCGTACGAGAAGGAACTTTTTCGCCTACCGGCCTGCGCGGGTTCGATCTCGCCGGTAAGACACTCGGCGTCGTCGGCACCGGACACATCGGCGCGCATGTCATTAAAATGGCGCAGGGCTTCGGTATGAAGGTCATCGGCTTTGACGCATTTCCTAATCAGGAACTCTCGCACACGCTCACGTTCTCGTATGTTTCTCTTCCGGAGCTGCTCGCGCAGTCTGATGTCATCACGCTCCATGTCCCCTACAATCCGCACACCCATCACCTCATCAACAAAGAGAACATTGCCGATATGAAAAAAGGCGCGTACCTCATCAACACCGCGCGCGGCGCCGTCGTTGAAACCGAGGCTC
>JANLHF010000029.1 GCA_024653825.1 Patescibacteria group bacterium
TATGCGAGTTCTTCTTCGGGCGTGGACAACGGTGGTGCTTGTTCCATTTCCTACAGTATACTGCATACAAATGCTCGACTTTTTCTCGGCCTGTATAAATCTCGATCCGGTTGCCATGGTACAGACCGGCAGTTACGTCGGCATCGCGACCTTAATCTTCGCTGAGAGCGGATTGCTCTTCGGTATATTCTTCCCTGGTGATTCGCTACTCTTTGCGGCGGGACTTCTCTCCGCCGCCGGTTTCCTCTCCTTCGGCCCCCTGGTGCTCTTCGTCGTTGTCGCTGCCATAGTTGGCGATTCGGTCGGCTACTGGTTCGGCGCGAACGTCGGCACCGCCTTCTTCAAACGCAAGGATTCTTTGTTCTTTAAACAGGAGTATCTGAAACGCACTGAACTCTTTTATCAAAAATATGGTGGACGAGCTATCGTGCTCGCCCGTTTCGTTCCCATCGTGCGCACGCTCGCTCCTATTCTCGCCGGTATCGGCTCGATGACCTATGGGACATTCCTCAAGTACAACATGCTCGGAGGGCTCCTCTGGGGTGCCGGCATGCTCTCGCTCGGCTACTTCCTCGGTTCTGTTATCCCCAACAGCGAACACTACGTTCTCCCAATCTCACTCGTCATTATCGTCGTTTCGTTCCTCCCTATCCTTATCAATATCCTCCGGGGCAAGCGCGCGGTGTAATAAAAGACCGCACAGGACGAACCTGTGCGGTACCGGGTTACCGGATTTGGCCTTACTTGCCGGTGGGCTGGACGGCGAAGAGCTTCGCGATGTCCGCCAGCTCCGTCTTGCGACCCTTCATGGCCGCAACCTGCTCCTGGAGCTCGGCGATCCGCCGCTGCAGTTTCGCGATCTCCCGCTCGTTCTTCGCGATGCCCGCCTCGCCAGTCTGGACGCTAGTCTGGACATCGGCCGTGGTGGCGGCGACGTCCGCGGCGACGGTGTTCTCGTACCCGAGCACGCCGACAACCACACCAAGCACCGACTGGATCTGCGCCGGTTCCTTTGCGAACTGCATTGCGCCCTCGGCCTGCGTCAGGCCAAAGCGTTTCACTTCCGGCTCGTTCGAGATGGTAATGCCAAGCAGGGTGACCTTCATTTCCTTTATCTCCTCGTTTGAATGAACAATGTTGTGTTTCAACATCTTTCCCTTTGGAACGATGGTGCGACTGCTGTAAAGTAGCATAGCGCACTATGCAAAATATGTCAAGGGGTTAGTAGGTATACCAACAGGTCGGCAACACACCATGCTTAGAGACCAGCGCCGCTCAGGATTGAGGTATAGGAATTAATAAAAGATGGAATGGCGAAGGCGAGGCCGATGAGTGGGAGGACGATAAGGGCGACCGTGACCACGCCGGTCCAGAAGAGATACTTACGCGTGGATTCGGCGGCACGATAAGCGGCGTCTGCCTTCGCACTTATTTCGTTAAGCTTGGCAAGAAGTTCAGGATCGATCATATCCCCAGAGATGGAAAACCCAGTTCACAATGGTGAGTGCGAGAGCGAAAAAGAATGCCGACCAGAAACCGACGACGAGGAAACCGGGCACCAGCGCTGATGCGAGCATCACGAGAAGCGCGTCGATGACGAGCGTGAAGAGTCCAAGCGTGATGATCGTTATCGGGAACGTGAGGATAAGGAGAATCGGGCGGATGAAGAGATTGATCGCGCCGAGCACGATCGCAGCGATAATCGCGCCGGTGATGGTGACCACAACACCCGGGACAACATAGGCGGCGATAAGGATCGCGAGTGTCGAAACGAGCCAGTGGAAAAATATTTTCATATACCAAAATTATACCAGACCCACGACGATATAGAGCACGAGCGCACCAAGAAGGGTCATCACGGTCGTGAGCGCACGAGGATGACGATGGTGACTCTCGGGGATAAGGTCACTCGCGGAGAGGTAGAGGAATGAGCCGACGAAGACGGCGAGCACCAGCCCGATAACTGATTCGGGAATACGGAAGAAAAGCGTCGAGGCGGCGCCGGCAACCGGTGCCGCCGCGTCCACAAGTAACCATCTGAACGCACGTTTCCATGTGCCACCATTCTTCAATATAAGATTCACCGTGTTGATACCGTCAGAGAAATCGTGGGTGAGCACCGCGGCCGTAACGACTACGCCGACCGCAGCAGAAGCCTGGAAGCCGATGCCGATCGCGATACCGTCGAGGAAGCTGTGCGCTGAGAGCGTCAGCGCACCGAAGAATCCCCTCGACTCCGCTCGGGGTAAACCGTCGTCGTCCCTTGCCCCGAATTCCATTGAGGGGTCTTCGTGCGTATGCAGAAGAATGAGCCGGTCAAGAATGAAGTAGCCGAAAAATCCGAGCGCGATAAAGAGCGCGATGGTCGCGGCAGAGTAATACGCGATACCAAGATCGATCGCCTCGGGCAAGAGGTCAAAGAGTGCGAGGCCCGCAACCGCTCCGGCCGAGAAGCCAAGTATGAGGTGAAGTTTATCGCGGAACCGTAATGCAAACGATCCGCCGATGAAAGTGGCGACCGAGGCCGCGAGGGCAATATAGAGGACGTTCATTCAGAACGGTTACTTTAGAACCGCGTCGATCGCTGCCTGGAGCGCTGCGTACGGCACGGCGCCCGGGATGAGTTGTGTGCCGATGATAAATGACGGCGTCGCGTTCACTCCAACCTTCCCTGCCTCTGCCTTATCAGCTTCCATCAAGGCATCATAGGCAGTCTTGTTCGCTTTCACGTCAGATGCGACCTTCGCTGCGTCGATACCTGCGATTGTTGCAGTGAGTTTGTCGATAGATGCGACATCGCCGAATCCGCCATTCTCTTCGTCCTGCGCCGTGTACATCGCCGTGCGCCATGCGAAGTATTGATCGGGATAAAGCTTCCATACCGAACGGCTGTACTCGCCCGCTGTGATCGAATCAGGACCGAGGAAATTAAAATCCATAAAGACAATCTTCACCTTCCCGGTATCAACATAATTCTTGATGAGATCAGGGAGCGCAGGCTCTATCGGTATCTGAGGGATGCCGCCGACTTCAACCGCCTTACAGTACGGACACTGGAAATCGCTCCAAAACGCAATCGTGACCGGCGCATCCGCCTGACCGATGAAAGGATCGCCGTCGGTCTTAACATCTTTAATGTTGACCTTCGCCGCTGTACCGGAGCCTGCTTGACCGGCAGGGGCTGTCGAGCGCGAGCCATTCCACATCACGGCACCTGCTATTAAAACCCCCGCGACGACGACGGCCACTGGTAAAAATTTGCTGTTTGTATTGGTTTCCATATCCGACGATGATACCATAACTGAGGAACCTGCAACTAAGAGGATGCCATGAAAATCGCAACATTAGCCATTATTACGCGCGACACGAAGGTCCTCCTCGGTCTGAAGCAGGGGGGCTCTGAGATCGGCGAGGGAACGCTGAATGGTCCGGGCGGAAAGTTTGATCCGGAGAAAGACAAGACGTACCTTGACTGCGTCGTACGAGAAACCGAAGAAGAAGTCGAGATTGTACTTAACCCGACAAAACTCGAAAAATGCGCAGTTATCGCATTCTACGCCGGCGGGGTGCTGGACTTTGAAGTACATGTCTACCGCACGAGCACTTTCTCCGGCGAACCGCGCGCTACCAAGAGCATGGTCCCTGCGTGGTATGACATTGATAATCTCCCCATCGATCGCATGCTCGAGTCGGACTTCGCGTGGTTCTCTCGCGCCATCAAAGGAGAGAAGTTCCGCGCAGACGTGCATTACCGCGAACGCGCAAAGGGTTTTATCAAGATTATTTTTCACCCGTTCACTCCCTAACCGGCCGCGCTCCCGCGCGGCCGTATTTTTCACTACCAAGCGAGCCGAGTGACGAAAAAGTTCTTACTTGATTCGTCCGAGGCAAGCGCAGGGAGGAAGCTTGCAAATAAAGCTTAGAATCGTTTCCACTCCGACTTGATGCCCTTGCGGCGCGCCTCGGCCATCTCGAGTTCGTCGTAGATGCCATCAAGGAGTTTATATTTCTTCGACTCTTTCAGTGAGACCCAAGCAAACTCGTCCGTCTCACTCTTCTGTAACTTCACCGCCCCCTTCTGCCAATCTGCCATACAGGAGATAACGAGCGAGGGCGCGCCGTCCTTATGCACCGTCGCGAGCGACGTGACGTATTCAATATTTTTTATCGCGAGCCCGACCTCTTCTTTGACCTCTCTCCGCAACACTTGTTCGAGCACGTTATACCAATAATCCTTGGTATCTTTTTTTAAATTTACATAATCACTGGTCTCCAATCGTCCGCCGGGAACAGTCCACATTCCCGGGAAGCGCTTCTTGGTCAGCGCACGGCGTGTGATCAGATACTTCCCGTCCTTCACGACGATGGCAGTAATAGCGACCTCGTGGAGCAGTTGTGGTTCTTTTTTCATACTCAAAATACTACCACCTACCGCCCCTCGCGGCCGCGCTCTGCGCGGCCGCTTGCATCACTTGACAGTACGGCCGTATATGATATGTTTCTAACAGGAATAAAGTACCTCTCGTCAACCAGAAAGGAGTTCGTCATGATCAAGAAACTGTTGTTCGTCGCTGTCGCCCTGTTCGCGATTTCGAACGTCGCTGACGCAGCCGAGGTCGGCTGCAATATCGGCTGGTATTCGAAGGATGTAAACGGCAACGGCGGAGTGGCAACCAACCCGTCAGGAACTTGGAAAGAGCCCGCTGTTCAGGGCGGATGTCGCTGGACGTCGGAGCGTGAGTTCTATGTGGACGGCTGGGTTTCTCAGTCAACCAAGCACCCCGGACTCGGCGACACGTTCGCCAATGAAATTGACGTAACCCTTGGGATTACGAAAAAGATCAATGCCCTCTGGTCATATGACCTACACTTCGCATATTACGACATTGCCAACGAAAAGTTGCTGCAGCTCAATGGCGACATCGTGAACCCGGGCGGTACGCTCTGGTACCAGGCGACGCCGAACCTGAAGTTGTCGGGGAACATCGAACGGTATGACGGAATCGGCAGTCACGGGTTTAAGGGCGGCTGGCGTCTCGCCGTTGGCACGGCGACAACGCTCGGGCCAGTGTCTGCATCAGCGACACTGTTCAACAACGTCAACTTTCTCGGACACGGACGCTACGCGAAGATCGCGCTTGAACCCATCAATCCGATGATGAAAATCGGTACCGCCGAGATCCGCCCCGTTCTCCACATCTGGCGAACCTTCGGCAAGTACAACGACTTGAACCCGAACCAAGTCGTCGTCGGAATCCGCGCGAACTTCTGACCTTTCTCGGTTCATTTCGAAGCCCTGCGACTCTGCAGGGCTTTTTATTTTTTCAAAAAATCACTGATACTGAATATAAATCGGCGCGGGGGTGAGCTTTAAGACTTCAGCGGGCAAGAGGATTCCGTCTGCGGGCGGATTGTTATCATTTTTATAAAAAAGTTTTATGCCTGTGAACTGTACCGGCTCTGGAGCGATGACTCTCTTGTAGGTTCCAAATTTCTTTGCCTTCGAACCGAAGCCATCCATATCCATCACGATCTGCACCTCCGCGAGTGGCGTGATCTTTTTATAATTCGTCACCATATCCTGCGTGAAGCGATGCACGATGAGAACCTTGGGTGGCAAGTGGTTATCGCGTACGAGCGTCGCAAGATATTCGACAGCATAATTGATGTCGATGGCATCGAGGGTACCGATAACGGTGCCGGGCCGGTTGCCAGATTTCATCGAGAACTCCGGATCAATGGCGAGATGCACGTTCGGCATCTTCAAGTATTTCTCGAGTTGCGGGAGCTCGTACTGAAGCGTACTGAGCGCTACTTGTATATCGAGAAAGACGATGCCGTGTACCTGGTCTGCGAGATCGAGCGCGTGATCTATCTGACTGTCCGGCATCCGGAGAATATACTTCCCTTCTTTACCCGCGCTCGCCTGTGCGACCGTCGCGATGTAGTGGATGGTTGGCACGACCGGCGTCAAGGGATCGGCTGCGGCCCACTCGGCCGTCGTGCTCGCGAGCTTCGCGAGGAGCTGATCGGTCGGATATTCACCGAGCACGCCCATCCCCTTTGAATAAAAATTGCCGTAATACGCGACGATGCGCTTAAACGGCAGGATCGCATTCGCATTTGGATACACGGTACTCACCGGCCAGAGAGAAGGGGTGGTCGTTGAAATGACGCTGACTGATGTCGTGGCAGTTGAGGCTGTTTCTGTTGTTGTCGCGATATGTGCGAGAGCGAGGAGGCGGGTGTTGTACTCAACTTTGTTGAGCTCAGGTAGCGGGATAAAACGCTCCGCCACGCTCGCCGTCCCCGAGCGATATTCGCTCGAGACGAGGCCCGAAAAGCCGAAGGTGTAGACAAGCGCGAGCGCGGCGACGCCGGTCCCCGCAACTCGTAGCTTGGTACTCATGATGTCCTTCATTCTAACTGAAATAGAAACCCCGCGCGAGTACGCGCGGGGTCTTGAGTGCGTGAATGTGTGCCTAGTAGATTTCCGAGTGGAACCGTTCGTTGCGCTCTTCGAGCAGACGGAGCTGTTCTTCCGCTTGTCTCACCGACATATATTTCTTTGCATATGATGCAAGGGCTTCGTCGGTAGAGGTCCCATGGCTGGCGCCCTCCATGTAATTCTTGAAGAGCAGCGCGACCTCTTCTGCAGTCGGGGCGCGGCCACAGTATTTATGAGCACATCCCTCGAGCCGGCCATACCATCCCGCCTCGGCCATACAGCCGACGAGACGTTCCGCCGTCTCCCTCGAGATAGGGAATTGCTCGGCGAGTCGTTGGACATATTCAATTGCATCGGTATCGCGAGACATCGGATGTCCCGTGTTCTGGAAGCGATTGAGATATTCATTCGCCGCCATATCCGCGAACTCCTGCGGCAACTTGAGCTCGGCGAGAAGGCGTCCGACGGCGAAATGCTGCGGACCGTTCACCAATGAATACGTGAATCCATTCTCTACGGTATGCAGGCAGCTGCCCTCCCCCGACAGCAGAACCGCAAATACCTGTCTGTAGAGTTCGAGTTCCTTGGCGGCGTATCGCTTCTTGACTACTTTGGCCATCTCAGTCTCCTTGTCGAGTCTATGGGGCTACAGAAAAGGTCATTCTGCCCCTACCCTACTCCGTAATGGAAAAAAGAAAAGCTACTTACTTAAAAGCCCCGCTTGAAAAACCGTTATTATTTCTCACCCTCGGTTTCAGAAGGATCGTAGACGCCGGCGCGGCGGGCGGCGTCGGCCGCCTCGGCGAGACGCTCCAATTCGCCCTGATC
Organism: Patescibacteria group bacterium; assembly: GCA_024653825.1. Taxonomy (GTDB): domain Bacteria; phylum Patescibacteriota; class Minisyncoccia; order Phycocordibacterales; family Phycocordibacteraceae; genus C7867-001. Next base: position 7,277 of record JANLHF010000029.1, read on the forward strand.
ATCAGTAACCTCTGGCTTTTCATTTCCTCCCCGAAATTGTTCTGGTGTTTTCATAGGAATATCGTACCACGTCCTAGCCCTACTAAAGCAAGGCGTTGATACTAATCTTAGGAAATTTAGGACACGCCGTGTCCTAAATCAAAACAGAGCGCTGGTGAGAAACCCTGCAATGATGACGACGCCCATAATGCCGGCGAACGATGCGATCATGGAGAGTAGGAACCTCGCCGCTTCTTCCTGTTTTCTCTCTGTCAGGAGCCGGATGGGCTGATAGAAAAACAAGTAGCCCATGAGCGCGGTAGACAAGACGAGTAGCGACAGGAACGTGATAGGAGCAATCATTCCGAACTCTTGCGCATCAAATTTCTGCGCACTGGAGAGAAGGGCTACGATGATACCGATGTATCCCGCCGCGACGAGTGCGTTCAGAAATGGTTGGGTAGTCATATGCTCATAGTAACTCCCAAACCCACCCTCACGTTTCTACTAACGACAGTATACTCCCTTCAAAAAATTTTCGGCTCGAACCTGTCTCCCTCCTCCGCTAGAGCTACGGACGGGCAAGCAAACTGGCACATTCGCTCTGCTGAGCTCAGTACGCCTTCGCTCTCGCTCAGTTGCTGGGGGACTTGGAATCGAACCAAAATTAACGGCTTCAAAGGCCGCTGTCCTACCGTTAGACGATCCCCCAATGGAGAAACGATACCACAGTTATTTATTCGGGAAAAAGTTCCAGCACGGCCAGTTCGAGCGGGAGCGCCGGAATCGGCGCGTAGCGGATGCGATCGGCGGCGTTCAGAAAGGCGAGCATTGTCGCGTGCGTAATCCCCTTCTCTTTCGCAAATTTTTCAAGGGCAGCGAATTCGTCCGCGCCGAGCTCGTCTGCGAGCGAGGCGCGAAGTTCCGACGCGAAGCGGATAAGAAGCGTAGAGCGGAGCGCCTCCAACACGAGCTCCAGAAAGAGCTTCATATCTACATCGGCTTTCGCCGCCTTCTCAATATCCTCCAGCGCTTTGCCGCGCTCGCCTCCGGCGAGCGCACTTACGAGCGCGTGCACCTGTTCGCGGCGCGGTGCGCCCGTCGCTGATTCCACTTGTTCGCGCGAGAGCGACTTCCCCTCCGCACCCGCAACCACCTTCTGCAGTACCGAGAGCGCATCGCGATACGAACCGTCACCGAGCATCGCGATGAGCTCGGCGGCGTCCGGCGCGAGTGTGTAGCCCTCTTTCTTCGCGACCGTCGCCGTCATCTTGGCGAGTACCGCGCGCGTCGGCTTCTTAAATTCAAACACCTGACAGCGCGACCGCACCGTCTCCGGCACTTTCGCGAGCTCGGTCGTCGCGAGGATGAAGACTGCATGCGCCGGCGGCTCTTCAAGCGTTTTCAAAAATGCGTTCCATGCGCCCTTGGAGAGCATATGCACCTCGTCCAGAATATAGACCTTGTAGGGCGAAGCGAACGGGAGCGTGTAGACTCCCTCGGTCAGCGCACGGATGTCTTCTACACTGTTATTGCTTGCAGCATCCACTTCATAAAGATCGTTTTCTCCACAACCGATTACACCCGCGAAGATGCGCGCTACAGATGTCTTCCCGAGCCCGCGCGTGCCGGCGAAGAGATACGCATGCCCTATCTTTTTTGATTTTGCTGCCTCTTCCAGAGGCCTCGTCACTTGCTCCTGCCCGATAACATCCGCGAACGTGTCGGGGCGGTGTATGCGATAGAGAGACTGATGCGCCATACTGAGAGTATACGATTGTTTGGTTGTTATTCCAACGAACCTTGACAATCAAAAATGCAGGCATAGAGTTATTGTCGGACCAACTACGAGGAGAGACAAGATGAAGGAAGGACAGGCGAAAGATCCGCCGCGAGCTCGTATTAGCGCGTTGAGCGAATTCATGGTGGGAATCGAGGGCGACGGGATCAGTTTACATTTCGGCTCCGAATGGGGGGTACTACGCGAACACGGGCCGGCAATGCCATCCGTGGAGGAACACATACCTTCCACATGCGGATGCTACTGTACATGCGGGAAACCCGGCTGCCCGTAATCAGCGGCCACAACAAAAGGGCGCTCACGCGCCCTTTTTCTTTTTATATACTAGAAGTGGCGGTAGTTGCTTGCACAATTTTTTCAATATCGTTTGCATTTTCTGCTCCCATCAGGCGCGCCCGGAGTTCAGCCGCGCCGATGAAGCCGGTGACGAATGCCTTGATGTGTTTTTTTAGTATCGCGAAGTTCTTGGCGGGCATTATTTTTTCAAAATTGTGCGCGAGCTCGACGAGCGCCGCGAGCTTCAGAGCGAGCGGCGTATCTTCCGGCTTACGGCCGGCGAAGACCCACGGATTACCGAACATCCCGCGGCCGATCATGATGCCGTCACAGCCGGTCTCGAGCGCGAGTTTCTTCCCCTGTTCAACACTCTCGACGTCGCCGTTGCCGATGAGTAACACGTTTGGATTCACGCGGTCGCGAATCTCAATCGCCCTTTTCATCTGTTCCCAGTCGGCAGGGACGAGCGACATCTCTTTACGCGTACGCAGATGAAGCGTGATAGCGGCGGGATTCGCTTCAAGGAGAGCTGTGAGCCACTCATAGAGCGATTCTTTATTGTACCCAATGCGCGTCTTCACGGTGACCGGCAAATCACTCGCCTCTTTTGCCGCCCTGATAAGCTCGACCGCGAGTTTTGGATTCTTTACGAGCGCGGCGCCCGCGCCCTGCTTTTCGATACTTCGGTCAGGACAGCCCATATTGAGATCAACACCATCGAACCCAAGCTCGGCAACGAGCTTCGTCGCATAGGTGATCATCTCGGGCTTAGACGAAAATATCTGTGCGACGATCGGCCGCTGTTCTTCAGTAAATTGCAGATCCCTCATGAGCGGATTTTCATCGTCTTTCATTTTTGAAATTTCGCGGGTGTGATACAAACCATCGGCCGAAACGAACTCGGTCCAGAAGACGTCCGGCTTCCCTCCTTTCGCGACGAGTGCGCGAAAGGCGACGTCGGTGACATCCGCCATCGGCGCCATGACAAAAAACGGCTTAGATAGATTATCCCAGAATGACATAGAAGAACGGTATCACTTCTTTTGCTTCAGATACACCTTACGATCAAAACGGAGATCCACATAATCAATCGAGCCGTCTGTGAGATTCATATCAGAACGTGCTGAGACAAGCGCGGTGAATGCATCCTGTTCATGCCCGAGGACATAGGTGATGCGGGTACCGCTCGCAAGCGTGTCATCCACTTCGTCGCCGCGAAGGACGACGTAGACAGTCGGCGAACCGAAGGTATCGAGCTGGCGCGCGAAGTCAAAGACAGAGGGGAGTTTCTCAGAGCGTGCAAGAGTCGCGAGGAGTGGTTCGAGAGGGTCTCCTTCCAGAGGCGCATATAATTTGAAATTGTTGAGAGTCTGCGTTGAACTCGCGACGGCAGCGAAGATAAGACCGCCCGCATCGAAAACAAAACAATTTTTGAGCGATTTTGTAGAACTTGCGACAAGGGTCGGCGCGACACCGCACCAACGCGCGATGGGGATACGATCATTCGTTTTAATAGAAATGCTAGTCAGACTGGTCCGAGATATGGAAACAGCCGCAATATCCGAGTGCGCAGAGAGAATATCGGCGCGAATACCCGAGGCGGGGAAAAAGAATATCGAATCGCGCGGGATGATGCCGAGATAATTTCCCCTCATCTCGCTCTTCGCATACTCGATAATCGAGGCCTCTGTGCTATATACATCAACGTGTGAAATGCGCACCTGACTCTGTTGGAGTCCCCAGACGAATGCGCCGATCACGAAAATGAAGAGAATGGTGAACGCGATAATGCCACGACGACGGCGAATACGCCGCCGCTCCGCAAGCCGCGCGCTACCGTACGGGACTGATGGTGCTCTTTCCAACATATGGCACCAAGACATCGGGCACCTTGATGGTGCCGTCTTCTTGCTGATAATTCTCGACAAGAATCGAGAGGAAGCGTGGCGTCGCGAGCGCGGTGTTATTGAGCGAATGCGCGAACTTCATCTCTCCGTTTTCATCGCGATAGCGAATGTTTAAGCGGCGTGTCTGAAAGTCGTGGAAGTAGGAGGAGGAGTGCGTCTCGCGATACTTCCCCTCTGACGGCATCCAGCATTCAATGTCGTATTTCTTCACCTGTCCCAGACCCAAGTCGCCACTGCAATTAACCACGACGTGGTACGGAATCTTCAGGAGCTGAATCATCTCCTCGGCGTTCGCGGTCAATTCCTCGTGATGCTGTACGCTCGTCTCGTGCGACGCCTCGCAGAGCACGACCTGCTCAAATTTATAGAACTCATGCATGCGCACCAACCCTTTTGTATCTTTCCCATGCGCGCCTATTTCACGACGGAAGCAGGGTGAGAACGAGAAATACTTCAGCGGGAATTGCTTCGCATCGAGCACTTCATCCATGTGGTAGCCCATTGTCGCTACTTCTGCAGTGCCTGCAAGATAATATTCGTCTTGTGTTTTATAGAGATCTTCTTCAGATTGGGGTATGTAACCTGTGCCCATAAACGATTCGCGACGCACGAGTGAAGGAACAATCATCGGTACGAATCCTTTTTTAGCATAAAGGTCAGAGACGAATCTCCAAAGCGCATACGAGAGTAGCGCGGCGTCGCCCTTAAGGAAGTACCCGCGGAAACCAGCGACTTTTGCGCCGCGTTCGAAGTCAGCAATGTCGAGAGCGGTCATAAGCTCAACATGACTCTTCGGCGTAAAGGAGAACTCCGGCAGCGTGCCCCACTTCTTCACCTCCATATTGTCGGCATCGCTCGCGCCCTCAGGCACCGACATATCTGGGATATTCGGGACGGTGAGCATGAGCTTCTGCCATTCGACCATCACCTCCTTCAGCTTCTCCTCGCTCTCCGCCATACCGGCCTTCAGGTGTTGCATCTGTTCGATAACCTTCTCGCGCTCCACACCCTTCGCGAGCTGTATCTCATTACTGCGGCGATTCTGCTCTGCCTTTTTCATATCCAACTCTTGGCGCAGAAGCTTACGTTCGTCATCAACGACAATGAGGCGGTCAATATTCGCCTCGATGTGCTTCTTCTTGGCACCTGCCTTGATAATCTCCGCGTTCTCCCGAATAAAATGTATGTCCAACATGGCTTCTATTATACACAAAACGAAACCCCGTGTCGGCTGTTTCCAGACCGGTACGGGGCGAGACGAATGTCTCAAGCTTGAAAATCATGTATCACGTTCAGAATGAACGGTAAGCTCGCGAAACTTGGCGTGAATTGCGCGGCGTTCTTCTTCCTTGGTGATATCCCCGGCAATGACCAG
>JANLHF010000030.1 GCA_024653825.1 Patescibacteria group bacterium
GAGCACTTTTTAGGGGTCATACGTATCTTTTTTAGGTTTTAGCTTGTATGTACGCCACCGTATCACAAAACCAGCCTCCCAAAAGTTTCTTTAACCGAAGAAATATGTGCATTACTCGGTGAGCGGATTCATTACCGAAGAAATTGTGCGCCGCGGTCTCGTCGTGAATCGCGACTCCATGATAACGGTGGCGAATGATCTGCGTGCGACGTTCGGGATTACGTACATCATCGACACGCTGTATGCGTGTGCACGCGAAGATGCAGACGGTGCCATTATCGAATCATTGCGGGCCGTTGGAGAGGTTCGTCGCATCAAAGAGCTCGGCGGCCTCGTTATCGGTGTCGAAGCAGACCGGTGGATGCGCTACTGTCGTGTTTGCAGACGTCGTTCTGAATAATGATGGGACGATCGAAATACTTCACGCACAAATCGAAAAGGTCTTACGGAGATGACTATGGGACAGTTCATTGTGATCGTCGGGCCGACGGCGTCGGGGAAGACCGTTCTCACCACCGAGTTGCTTAAGCGATTGCCGAATGCCGCACGGCTGATAACGACGACAACGCGGACGTCACGGCTGGGCGAAAGGGATGGCGTCGATTACTACTTCGTATCGCGGGCGGACTTTGAAGAAGGAATCAGAAATGGCGACTTCTTCGAGCATGCAGAAGTACACGGGAACCTCTATGGCTCATCGCGGAAAGCGGTAGTGTCTGCCGTACAAAAGTTTGATACGGTTCTCGCTACGCTCGACATACAGGGCGCCCGTACGCTGAGAGACATGGACTCAACCGTGCAAACGCTGTTCTTGCGTCCGGGCTCGCTTGCCGAGCTAGAACAGAGATTGCGCACCAAACGAGCCGGTATATCCGACGATGAGATTGTGACGAGGCTCAAGACGGCGGAGAGAGAATTGGCAGTCGCCGAAGAGTTCGACCGCATCATCGAAAATGTTGACGGTCAGTTCGAATCTACGGTCGCACAGGCACTCGCTTTTGTGAACGAGTCAACAACATCCCGCGCGTGAGCGCGGGTTTTACTTTGTAATAGCTGTGCCAATGAACGGTTTCCCGTCGAGATAGTTGGAAAATTCTTCGAGGCGCGTGCCATTTATTGCGGCTACTTCGAGCCCGAGCGCCTCGGCCTCCTTAGCGGCGACGGGGTCAAAGGGGGAGGAGAGCCCCGGGTCCCAGTGGTCGGGAATGAGTTTTCTGAAATCTGTCCAATTTATTTTTTCTATCTTTTTTGCATCGGGATTCTTTTTCGGGTCTGAGTCATACACATAGTCGGTATTAGAAAGGTTCACGAGGCGCTTTGTTCCAAATAGCTTCGACATTTCAACCGCGTCATAATCGCTCGAGTGCCCCGGTTTTTCCGCGCCGACGAGAAGCACCGGATGACTGGTCGGCATTGGTTGCGAAAAGTCCCTGACGATTGTCGGCGCCGCTGCGGCGCCGAAAAGGATACGCAGAAATTCTGCATGCATACAGTTCACACTGATGCCAATCCAATCGAGATCTACCTGCATGAGTTCAGGAGAGATTTCTTTTGCGGCAGCTTGGTAACGGCGACAGATCTTCCCGCCACCGGCGATGATGGAGAAGGTGAACCCTTCGTGCACTTTTTCTAAAATGAGTTCCTTGAAACGCTTAAGAAAGTCGGTATCAATCTGGTCGGG
>JANLHF010000031.1 GCA_024653825.1 Patescibacteria group bacterium
CCTCTTATCTGCTATCGTTCACACACGGGTCCATCGTATAGTGGTAGTACATCGCTCTCCAAAAGCGACAGTCCAGGTCCGATTCCTGGTGGGCCCGCACAACAAAAACAAACGGCTCACACGGTGTGAGCCGTTTGGAATGGCGTATATACTCACTACTAAGCGAGTGAACGGGGAAGAAATTCTCATTTAATTCTCCCGAACGAGCACAGGGAGTAAGACTGGCTTTGCAGTCTTACTTCTTCGTCTCTTTGAAAAGCACGCGCTTCTTCAACGTGGGGTCGAATTTTATGACCTCGATTTTGCGTTCGACGGTCTTCTTATTCTTACGGGTCCAGATGACGTGCTTGGACTTCGTAGATTTAAGCTTCAATAGGCGATCTTGTGACATACGAGAAATGTAGCAGAAACGCTGTTCTTAAGCAACCGTTATCGGGCTCTTCTTCGCCCGAGCCAGTTTCTTCTTCACCTCAAAATGAGGCTCGTCGTTCTTGATGGTGACCGTGACCGTACCCCCTTCCATTACACCCTGAGCAACCATCAGCGAGGCAATCGGCGTCAGTATCCGGTCCTGTATCGTGCGACGAAGCGGGCGCGCGCCGTATTGCGGATTGTATCCCTTGTCTGCAAGCCATGTTTTCACCATAGGATCTATGACGAGCGCGATGCGTTTCTGGGCGAGACGCTTCATCACCTCTTCAGACTGCGTGTCGACGATCTTCGCGAGTGCCTCCTTTGCGAGCACATCGAAGATAACGATATCGTCGAGCCGGTTGAGGAACTCAGGACGGAAGTGCTCCTTAAGAGCGTCCATCACGCGCGCCTTTGTTTCTTCGTAGCGCGTCGCTTCGGTCGCGTCGGCGGTGCCGAAGCCGATGTGCGCGAGTCGGTCGATAAACTCTCCACCGATGTTGCTCGTGAGCACGATAATTGTATTTTTGAAATTAACTTTTCTTCCCTTGCTGTCAGTCAAATGACCGGAGTCGAGAACTTGAAGAAGTATGTTGAACACCTCTGGGTGCGCCTTCTCTATCTCGTCGAAGAGCACCACCGCATACGGGCGATGTCGGATGCGCTCGGTGAGCGAACCTGCCTCTTCATAGCCGACGTAGCCCGGCGGCGCGCCAATAAGCTTCGCGACCGAGTGTCTCTCCATAAATTCACTCATATCCACACGAACCAAGGCATCAGTATCATTAAACATAAATTCGGCGAGCTTCTTTGAGAGTTCAGTCTTCCCGACGCCGGTCGGTCCGAGGAAGAGGAATGAACCAATAGGACGATTTGGGTCGCTAATACCAACGCGCGAGCGCTTCACGGCATCCGTAACCTTCTTGACCGCGATGTTCTGGCCGATGATGCTGCTCTTCAGCGACTCCTCCATACGACCGAGCTTCGCTGCCTCCTCTTCGAGCATGCGTACGACCGGAATACCGGTCCAGCGTGAGACAACCGAGGCAATATCCTGCTCGGCCACTTCTTCATTCAATACACGTCGCGACTTCTGCAGTGTCTTCAAGCGCTTCAGTTTTGTTTCCAGATCCTTCTGCAGATGCGGTATCTTACCGTAGCGAATTTCAGCGACCGTGCCGAGGTCAGCGGCAGCTTCGGCATTGTCTGCCTGTATCTTCAGCGCCTCGAGTTCGGTTTTGGCGGCGCGAATACCGATAAGTACCTCCTTCTCGTTTTTCCATTTCAACTCGAGTTCGCTCGTCTTTTCCTTCAGGTCCGCAACTTCTTTATCAATGACTTTCAGACGTTCTTTAATCTCCTTTGAACGTTCGCCCTCAAGGTCTTTCTGGAGCGCCTGCTTCTCAATCTCGAGACGACGGATCTTACGGTCGGTCTCTTCAAGCTGGGGCGGCTTATTCTCAAGCGCGATGCGCAGACCGCTCGCTGCTTCATCTATTAAATCAATAGCCTTGTCTGGCAAAAATCTTTCGCTAATATAGCGCGATGAAAGTTCCACGGCGGCGACAATAGCGCCGTCGGTGATACGCACACCGTGGAAGAGCTCATACTTGTCACGGAGCCCGCGAAGAATGGCGATACCGTCTTCTACCGTCGGCTCCGAGACGAACACCGATTGGAACCGACGCGTGAGTGCGGCATCCTTTTCAATATACTTCTGATATTCCTTCAGCGTCGTCGCGCCGATAACGCGTATCTCGCCACGCGAGAGCGCGGGCTTCAGCATATTCGACGCATCTAAGGAACCTTCAGCCCCTCCGGCGCCCACGAGCGTGTGGAGCTCATCGACGAAGAGAATTACTTTCCCTTCTGCACGCTCTACTTCCTTCATCACATTCTTCATACGCTCTTCGAATTCTCCGCGATATTTGGTGCCAGCGATCATGAGTCCGAGATCAAGCGAGAGTAATTCTTTACCCTTGAGCGATTCAGGCACCTCGCCGGTGGCCATGCGTGCGGCGAGACCTTCGGCGATTGACGTCTTCCCCACGCCCGCTTCGCCGATGAGGACCGGGTTGTTCTTGGTGCGGCGCGCGAGGATCTGAATAACGCGACTGATCTCAAGATCGCGGCCGATGACCGGATCAAGCTTGTTCTCGGCCGCCAGCTTGGTGAGGTTGCGCGCATATTTTGCGAGTGCACGAAAGCGTTTCGGTTCTGTGTTCGACCCATCCTTGTTGCTTTTGAGCTCTTTCAGAATGGCGAGTGCCGCATCACGCCCAATCGAAAAACGCGCGAGCAAATCGTTCGCAGGCCCGGGATATTCAATAACAGCGAGGAAGAGATGCTCCGTCCCGACAAACGTATCGTTCATCCGCGCGGCTATCTTCCCCGCCGCTTCAAGCGCTTGTGCGAGATCCGGCGTGAGATATATCTGATACGAAGGAGAAAGCACCGAGGCACTCTCGGGCGTTTCTAGATTTTCAAGCACCGCGTCAGCAAGCATGATGGTGTCGACCTCCATACGATCAAGCATCGAAAACACCAGCGACTCTTCTTGTAGAACAAGCGCCGCGAGTAGATGGAGCGGAGAGACATGGTTCTGTCCGCGCTCTATTGCAAGTTCGTGCGCACGTCGCACGGCTTCTTTGGCTTTAGTAGTAAAATTATTAAAGGGAGGCATAGATACACACTATCACTTCGTAATGGTGGTTGAAGTCGCAGTGGTTGAAGTCGCGGTGAGGAGTGCCGTTATTCTTTCTGTACTAATAAGGAAGCCCGGAGATGCACCGGCGCCAAGACCGATAAGATTGCCCGAGAGATCGACGACTGCGCTCCCGGTCCCGATATCCGGCAAGGTGGTGTAAATACCCTTTGAACTCACGCGTGCGACAATGCCGGTCGAGGCAGAGCCGTCAGCGCCTATCGCGAGCGCCGTCTGTCCAAGCCGTAGATCACTTGACGAAATTAAATTCACCGACGGGACACTTGGCAACACAGCACCATCAGCGAAACCATAAATCGCAACGCCGTTCCCTTGATGTGAAAGCGACGCGGAAACGAACGAACCATCTGTGAATTCAATCAGTGCTTCCTTTGGCAATGAATCGGTCGCGGTCGTTGCGATCGCGTGCGACTTTGGAAGATAGGTACCAACTGCGGTAGCTGGTGTCGACGTACCAGTGTCTCCCGCATAAATAGCGACCATGCGAGCCGCATCGGCACCGATTGCCGCCGTCACGAGATCTTGGTTTGAAGGCGCAGGTGCCTGAATAATCGCCGCTGGAGCCGCGGCCGCTACTGTTTCAATAGTACGCTCAACGACGCGATTCACCGTCTGTGTTACGAAGGCCGGCGCATGGTCAAGAAGCGAGACCGTCAGAATGCCAGTCGCAACCGAGGTCACGAAGTTCACAAGAATCGTAAGCAGTATGAGTTGGGATTTGGAGAGTTCCTCTATGTTCATATGGCTATAATGCTACCCTCGTCCGTTGTTGTCAATAAACGCGACGGCCTTTGCAAGTGCTTTTGTAAAACGGGACAAATCGTCCGAACTGGTGCCCGAATTCCACGAGATACGCAGGGTGGAACGGGCGCGTTCCGCGTCGCCCGTGAGGGCAAGAACGGCGCGCGAGCCTATTTCTGAATCAGTTTCGCAGGCACTGCGCGTCGAGACCGCAAAACCGGCTTCGTCGAGAAGCGCAACGAGATAATCGGTATCGCGACCGGGCAAGGAAAGATTCAGAATATTCGGCACTCGTGTTCGGCATTCATTTATGAGAAGGTTCGGAATTGTGTCCATAACGCTCTTTATCAACTTAATGCGTTCCACTTCTGCGGAGGCGCGGAATGCTTCTTGGTTGCGCACGGTGGCGGAGAGAGCGGCAGCGAACGCCCGTGCGAGCTCGGGCGCTTCACTGCCAGGACGTAAGCCACGTTCTTGTCCTCCGCCGCGATACAATGGCTGAAGAGGAATTGTCCTGTGCGCTACTAATGCACCAACGCCACGCATCTCACTCTGGCCGGGCAGGCTAACCTTCGAACCATCAAGCGTTATGAGGTCCGCACCGAAGTGTGCGCGTGTTATCTTCTCTGTCAGTGGTGCCTGACTCGCATCGACGTGTAAAAAACAAGGTTGAACCTTGTTTTTTTTGCGCAATACCTGAGCCACCTCGCGTGTATTCCATATTGTCCCCGTCTCGCCACACACGGCATCCATACTGACCAATCTCGTCTGAGGCCGTAGTGTCTTCTTCAATGTATCGCAATCGACCCTCCCATTCGTAACCGGCAGAGCCTCCACAACAACCCCGCGCTCACCAAGTAGTTTCATATTTTCAACGATTGATGCATGCGCACTCGGCAAGTATAGTGCGTGATCTCCTGCCGTGACTGTGCCGAGTATCGCGAGTGCATTACTTTCCGTTGCGCCACTCGTAAATATGACGTCGTCGCTCTGGACCTCGACAAGCCGCGCGATGTCCGTCCGCGCATCCTCCAACATCTTCTTCGCCCGTTGACCCTCCTCGTGTGGCGACGACGAATTACCGTTCGTTCCGGCAGCAGTATCAAGATAGACTCTTCGTTTCCAAAACATCCTCCGATTCTAGCACATGCTTGACAAAAAAGAGCGTATGTAGTAGGATGCCCTCACGTTCTTTCCAAATTTTTCCGCGAGTTCCCCCTTTCGCCTCTAAGTGAGCGGGTTATCGCCGAGCTGAGGCGCTTGAGGGATCAGAAACTCGTTGGAGCGACGGCGGAGTGGCCCATAGTTGGCCTAGGAATCCTAGGTGCCACTCCGCCGGACAGGCAAAGTCTTCATCTTAACCGATGGAGATTTTTCATTTTCTGATTGCACTCTCGCCATTTTTGTGATGAAATAGAGCGATTATGGCGCGGACACCACGACCGCCCGTCATCGCGGTGATGGGCCACATAGACCACGGCAAGTCTTCCCTCCTGGATTACATCCGGAAGGCGAGCGTTGTCGCGGGCGAGGCAGGCGGCATCACGCAACACGTCGCGGCCTATATCGCACTCCACAACGACCGGCCGGTCACTTTCCTCGACACTCCCGGACACGAAGCTTTTAAGGCGCTCCGCACCCGTGGCGCCGCCGCCGCCGACATTGCCATCCTCGTCGTCGCGGCGGACGAAGGAGTGATGCCGCAGACCCTTGATGCGTTCGCCGCAATAACCGAGGCCGGCATTCCGTTCATTGTCGCCATCACGAAGATTGATAAAAATAATGCGGACATTGAGCATACGAAAAATTCGCTTCTTGAACACGGTATCTATATCGAGGGCCTCGGCGGCGACATCGCGTATGCGCTCATCTCGTCGAAAACCGGCGAAGGCATTCCCGAATTGCTCGACCTCGTGCTCCTCGCCTCCGACCTCGCAGAATTGACGGCCGATCCGGAGGCGAGCGCGACCGGCTTCGTTCTCGAGTCGACTCAAGACCCGAAGCGCGGCGCCTCCGCGACGCTCATCGTGAAGGACGGCACGCTGACCCTCGACGGCTTCGTCGTGGCCGCCGACGCCTATGCTCCGATTCGTTTCATCGAGGACTTCCGCGGCACGCGCATCGAGCAAGCGGGCCCCTCGGAGCCGGCGCGCATTTCCGGATTCTCCAAGCTACCCGCGGCCGGTTCCCTTTTCAGTATTGTGGCATCTAAGAAAGAAGCTTTGGCGCTCATCGCGAGCACCGCCCCGACGTCAGAAGTCGGGGCGCCGACCCAAAGCGTCGACGTTGAAGGAATCGCGGAACTCCCTATCGTGGTGAAGGCCGACGTGGCCGGCTCGGTCGATGCGATAGAACACGAGCTCAAGAAGATTACACATGAGCACGCGATTGTCCGCGTCATCTCTTCGGGCGTCGGGAGCGTTTCCGAAACTGATGTGAAGATCTCGCACGCCTCCGGTGGCGTCATTATCGCGTTCAACGTCGGGACGGATGCTGTCGCGCGAGAGCTCGCACAACGCGATGCGGTCTCAATTTTTTCATACTCAATTATTTATGAACTTTCTGAGAAGGTCGCGGAACTCTTGAAGGAGCGGGTGCCGAGTGTCACCATCGAAAAGGAACTCGGACGAGCACTTGTGTTAAAGACCTTCTCTTCAAGTGCGAAAAAGCAGGTGCTCGGCGCACGCTATATATCGGGAGCCCTCGCCGTCGGCGATCGCGTGAAGCTTCTACGTAAGGGCGAAGAGATCGCGCGCGGTAGTATCGGTAACCTTCAACAAGCACGCGCCGATGTGAACGAGATCCACACCGAAGGCGATTTCGGAACTGAGATAGAGGCCCGCGCGGATGCGGCCTATGGCGATGAGCTCATTGCCTTCATTATCGCTGAATCATGATGCCTCGAGACCGAACGCGTACTCCGCGGATACAAACGAATCGTGCTGCCGAGATCATCGCGCATGAGGCCGCACAATTCATCTCACGAGAAGCAGGCACCGAGTCACTTATCACCGTCATCCGTGCTGAGAGCGTCGCGCATGGCGAGCGCATTAACCTCTTTGTGAGTGTGTACCCAATCGAGAAGGCGCGCGCTGCGCTCGCCTTCCTTGAGCGACAACGTGAGGCCTTCTCTGACTACTTAAAACAGCATGCGCGCCTGCGCCTTCCACGGATCGAGTTTATGTTAGATAACGGCGAACCACAACAACAACAACTTGACTAGGCCTTATCTCGGAGTACCTTTGATTCTGGGACTTTCGTTCAAGTCTATAGAATGTGGTCTTAACCCGCCATACGGAGGATTGAAATGAATGCAGGAACAGATGTGCTAGAAGTAGCCGGACAAAGAAATGTTGTGGACGAGCTGAGGGCACAGATTAACCGGATTCAAAGCTCGTGCCCGCACCAGTTCAAAGTCATTCCCGGCTCTTTTCATCTCGGTGTATCGAAAGTGAAGACAGTTTTGCTCGGGAGTATCGAGGGCCACTCTGTCGTCATGCCCTTCCGATGCAGTGAATGCAGTTTGAGAAAGGAGACGACGGCCGCGACGAGGTGTCCGGTCTGTGCTGGGGAAATGGAAAAGGGTGACATACACCCCAGAGAAGAATACTTTCATGAAAGCCACCTGTACTACGGAGCCCGTCTCTACCATTGCAAGTCATGCAAGATTTCAGTGGCCGTCGATGAGTGGGACCAATAGTTCCCTTCACGTCCGAAGTTTGATACGCCGCTCGCGCGGCGTTTTTCTTTATCTGTTCAATACGATATATTTAAGCAGTATCTTGAACCCAGAAGAATCTTTGGGGACAACATACCACTGGTATTGAATCAAAAGGGCCCGGTGGCGAAGTGGTAACGCGACGGTCTGCAAAACCGTTATGCGCGGGTTCAATTCCCGCCCGGGCCTCACGTATAATAGAAAGATGCCAAGGTGGCGGAATGGTAGACGCACAGGACTTAAAATCCTGAGAGGGCCTAAAAACCTTCATGTGGGTTCGAGTCCCACCCTTGGTACAAATATATAATGTGTTAGATTGTTAATGTTCATCTGCACCTATATCTTCGAGGACTCGATGTAGGTGGCTCGTTCGGAGCAAGAACACGAACGAGGACATTCGGTTCTTATCCTCACTCGCACCTATAGCTCAGTTGGTAGAGCAGCTCCCTCTTAAGGAGACGGTCCCTGGTTCGAGCCCAGGTAGGTGCACTCAGATGCTGTATCATTCATAATGTCCTCACTTCGCTGGGGTGGCGAAATTGGTAGACGCACTAGCCTTAGGAGCTAGCGGGGCAACCCATTGGAGGTTCGAGTCCTCTCCCCAGCACATACAGAAAAGGCGGTTTGCAAAAAGTACGGTGATATACTAAGGCGGTACGATTAACATATTTACCACCTATGTCCGAAGGAGCCCCAAAGAATCCAGCAGTAGAAGCAGCTGAGAGACAGCGAGAGATGCAAGAAGAGTTAGATGCCCGCGAAGCTGACACGAAGTCAGCTGAAGTTCCCCAGGTAGAGGCTGTCCCGGAGACCCCAGCGGTAGAGGATCCTGTAGAAGCTCCAAAAGTGGAGACTCCTGTGGAAGCTCCGAGAGCAGCCCCGACGTCAGAAGTCGGGGCCCCGACCGAAAGCGTCGGGGAAGCACCGCGAGGTTCGGCAGAACATACACGCGCTTTGTTAAGCCTTCAGAATAAAGGATTTTTCAACAAGATGTCCGAGGGCGGAAAAGAGATTGCGAACGAGGCGTACGAAGGAATCCGCGCCATTCCTTCTGAAGCGGGTCGGGGTGTTACGCGAATATTCGGAAAGATGGGCATCGCTTACAACCAGTTCTGGATCAATCGCCACGAACGAAAAGCTGCTCAAATGAGGGGTGAAATGGGCACCTTTGATATGCAGACTGAAGCATTGGACCAATCAAAGAAAGAGATGGAGTCCATCATCGCGAACCTGAAGGCTGAGAACATTCCAGGTGCCGCCGAGTCTCTCCAAGTGAAATTGAAGGACATAGACCGACAGAAAGCGGATATACTAAACAAGAAGGATAAGGTGCAGTCGAAGTTTGAAGCCCGAGACAATAAAGTCAAACTCTACACCAACGAGCGAGACCAGATTGCTGACAAGCTCATCGGCCGCTATGCCGAAAAGCTCGCCCCGATGGAGAAGAAGATGGAGAGCCTTGAGACCTGCAGGGATGAGGCGGACCTGCTTGTCGCCGTGACCGAGGCACAGCATCAGGATCGACTTCTTAAGTTGGGGAGTATAGAAAAGAGAAAGGGCACCATAGAAGAAGCCATGCGACGAATCGGCGAGCCGGAACGAGAGATTAAGAAGACAGTCAAGCCGCTCGATGATCTTCTCTTCAAGGGCCGCGAGGATATGCGGAAGGAGAAGGAGATTCTCGCGAAGGAAAAGAGTGCGATAGACAAGAAGATCGCGAAGCTCGACGCGAAGGCCAATCCGTATCGAGATCGCCGAGAGGAGTTCGTACGCGTGAAGGAGGGCCGGCCCGTCGATATGGAGGTAGAGGCGCGAACACGCGCGCGAGCATTTGAAGGCCGAGAAGAGCCCCGAGCCCACCCGCGCGGTGAAGCCCCCGAGGAGGCCACTCCGGCACCCGAGACGGCTCCAAGCGAGCCTGCCGTAGAAACTGCCGAGGCAGATGAAAATCGTATGGAGACATCGGCATTTGTGTCCGGCTGGAATGAATTCATTGAGAAGCAGCCCGGGAAGGATATCCCCGTTCTCGATCAAAAAGATTTCTTGAAGGCGACAAAATTGCCTGAGAATTTTAAAATGGACGTGAAGAGCTTCAGAAGTATCCTTGAACGTTACTATAAGCTGAAGAAGCTGCCGAAAGGTAGATTCGCTACAGCGTTTGCTACGTTTGTCCAAGAGAAATAAACCGGCTAATCCTATACATCATGACCACAGACCAAAAAACGATAACGAGCGATATTAAAACCCTTGTGGACGAAGCGGAGGGCATCAACCACGAAATAGAGGCTAGCAACAAGGCAGTGGGTGCGCAAATGAGCGCGCTTACCGACCAAGTTGATGAGACCGTATCCTCGGTCGAGAAAACGCTTACCGAACTCGATCACATTGAGGAGGAGGCGGGCAACGAACTCGACGCCCATATGCTTAAGGAGGCAGAAGATTTGGCGAGCTAATTAAACAAAACAGCCGCCGGCCAAGAGGCCGGCGGCTGTTTTGTATTTCTTACGTCCCACCCAGGCTCCCCGGGACGAGGAGCGGTGCGCCCGGAAAGAAGGTTCCTAGAGCGAGATTGATGATGCCGTACGCGCCGAAGATAATCACCATCCCGACAATGCCCCAGACGATTGCGTCCTTTCCTTCCTTGCGCTTTGTCGCGTCTCCCGCGTGCACGATGAATTCGAACACTCCCCACAGGAATACCACGAACGCGACTGCTGCAAGAAGCAGGATAATCGGGTTAATGATCTCTATGACAACGTTCCTGAGGAACGTGTTGACTGCGTTCATCTATTACGGAGCGACTCTTGCCCCTGGGAGAGTCGACTGTGTCGTATTGCCGAACTGAACCGAACCGGTGAGAATGTTCACCAGACCCCAGATAGAAACCATCACGAAGAAACCAATGAGACCCCAGAGCATCAGATTCTTACCGTTCTCCTTCGTCTCTTCAGACTGGGAGCCGAGAATAAATGTCTTGAATGCCCCGTAGAGGAAGACGATGAACGCGACCGCGAAGAGAACCGGCACGAGCACATTGTTTATCGTATTGATAATG
Source organism: Patescibacteria group bacterium (assembly GCA_024653825.1). Classification (GTDB taxonomy): domain Bacteria; phylum Patescibacteriota; class Minisyncoccia; order Phycocordibacterales; family Phycocordibacteraceae; genus C7867-001. The sequence continues at coordinate 10,651 of JANLHF010000031.1, forward strand.
AACGAACCAACGTCAGAAATATTGCTGACCGCAGCAAGAGAGACGAGAGGAAGAGCAAACGCAACGAGAGTACCTGTGGTGAGGGCTAGAGCTTTTTTCATAGTATGGATAAGTGAATAACAGAGTAATTGTAACGTTCCTGCAGGGGCGGTCAACCGAGTTCCAGCACCTCGTGTGGATAAGCAGGCAGTCTGAGTTTATAGTCTCGGGATCGCGGGGGCGTTGCCTCCCGCCGTAAGACCGAGAGTACCGCCGACAATCGCCACCAACCCCCAGACCGAGAGAATCACGACGAAGCCAATAATGCCCCAAAGGACGAATTGCTGCCCGTCGGTACGGCTCTTCGGATCGGCCGCGCCGAGGATAAAGTACTTATACACTCCCCAAAGAAACACGATGAAGGCAATCGCGAGAGTGACCGGCACCAGAATGCCATTGATAACGTAGATGATACCGCTTGAATACGGTGTGATGACATTGATATTGATGCCTGTCGGAACTGCGGCGGCCACAAGAGAAGAGAGGGGTGGAGAGATATTTTTCATAAATGTTAGCAGGTGCCTTCAACCTGACAGCGCTCTATATAGGTCGGCTGTTGCTGGCCATAACCACCTCCCGACGAATACGGAGAGACGGAAGATGGCGTTGGAGGGGCGTACGCACCAGAAAGGCCGAAGGTATTCGCCACGACATTCACGAGCCCCCAGATAGAGATCATCACCGCAAAGGCGATAAGGCCCCAAAGAATGGTCTGATGACCTTGTTTAACAGCATCAGCATTCCCGTGGGAAAAGATGTACGCCTTAGCGATGCCGTAGAGGAAGACGATGAAAGCAACGGCGAACAAGAGAGGCACCAAGACACTATTGATGAGATAGATGATATTTTGTGCGACCGCGCAGAGAGTGGTATTACAAAAGTTGCCGACCGATACTCCAAGTCCGAGTGAGATATTCATAAAGTTCAGTATAGCGGATTATGCTCAGGGTGCGATACCGAGCGTGGATAACGCGAGATTCACAAATCCCCATACCGAGAAGAGCGCAACCATACCGATAATGCCCCAGAAAACGAACTGCTTCCCTTCTTCGCGTTTCTTCTCGTAGCCGGCGCTAAGGAAGAAGAAATTTACAACCCCCCAGATGAACGCGAAGAACGCGAGGGCGAATATCACCGGTACGACGACCGTGTTCAAAAGGTTGACGATACCGGTAACGTAGTCTTTAAAAGAGGTTCCCACCATATTACCCTGTCGAGAGCGCTTGCACCGTCGCCTGGATACCGAGTGCGATAATCTTAGCACCAAGCAGAACAAGCGCGCCGACGACAGTCCAGAGGAGCGCCTGTTTCGCCTTCTCAAGCTCCCCAGGATTACCTTGTGCAACGACGAACTTGTATCCGACGAAGACGAGCATCAGGATCACAATGATTGGGCCGATGGTGTTGGTAATGATGTCAAGAATACTGACCAAGAACGACATTAAGGTCGTACCCGTCCCGAGCGGATTGATGAGGGTGACAGTACCGCCGGCGGGCGCAGACTGACTGTTCGCAGTGGCCTGTTGATAAATAGCATCGCACACGGATGGGTTGCTACTGTTTTGCTGGACACAATTGTTATACGCAGGAATATAGGCCTGACACGCCGTAGCACCGATCCGTTGCGCACATTCAGTAAAGGGCGCGGCGGCGAGCGCCGCAGGCGCGAGCGAGAAGAAAACGAGGGCGATGATGATGGAATTGCGCATGATATTTATTGTTGGAGCGAAGCGCTCAACGTACGCTCGGTAGAAACGAGCGCGGAATCAAGAGAAGATCGGCCACTAATCACATCGGTAATCATACCCGAGAAAATGCGATCGGTGTCGGCGGGTGCTGGGGACAGCCAACCACGGGTATACAACGCCTCGCTGTAGGCAACTACAGCCACAGGGTCGACGGGCACCGTTGCAAGTTGGGTCAGGGTTACCGGGGCGAGCCCAGTCGCTTCTGCGGCGATGATCTGTTCGGCCGCGTTGGTAAGAAGCACCGCGACTTGATATGCGCCGCCCGGATTCTTCGCACCGCGTGGCGCCATAAAGGCGTACACGAGTCCATATGCATTTTTCAGTTGTGTCGTCGCCGGCTGTGGTAGAGGCGAGACGATAAAGTCGAGATTTGGATTCGCGGCCTGGAGAAATGACGCCTCAGAAACGTATCCGAGGTACAGCGCTAAGTCGCCCGCGAGGAATGACCTCTGTGAGTCGGGCAACGACGTGTTCCATGTATACGAGACTTTTGAAGGGTCGGCAAACTGCGTATAGAACCCAAGCACCGCTGGTCCGGGAGCAAGACCGTTGGTCGCTACCAATCCGAGATTCGCCGAGAGGGCTCCGTTCACGGAATACGAAGAAAGCGGAACGTCCTGCTGAAGGAAGAGTGACGAGAGTATTCCGCGAGCGTTATGCACATTGGTGTAGGTACCGAGTGCAATAAGACCACGAGTGACCTGTCGCGAGGGAGAGAGCACTGCGATATTTGGCACGAGGCCGACGAGTTGCTCCCAGGTCGCGGGAGGCTTCGCGACGCCGTTCGACGAGAGAATAGAACGATTTGAGAAAAGTACGAGCGGATCAACAAGGAACGGGATGCCGTAATACCCCGCGCCACCGGGCGCGGCATACACCTCTCCCGCCTTGATGAATGCATTGGTAAAAGTGCTTACCGGAAGCGACGAAAGAGGAACTGGCGTAATAAACTTCGAGAGTGGTTTTAATTCTTCCTGCGAAGCGAGCACGAGGTCGGGAGCGCCACCAGTCGCAATCGCTGAAGCGAGATCGGCGGGCAGTGTTGAAATGTTCTTCTGCACATAGGAAACATCTTTCAGGATCGGTTCGACCTGTGTGGCTAATTGAAGAGCCTCCTGCATATCATCTGCGGGGAGCGTCCCCCAGATAATGACGGTACCAACAGATGCCGAACCGCCGGCGTTCTTCCCGCTGTAGGTAGCGAAAACGAAGAGACCAACAAGCGCGGCAAGTCCGAATACACCGAACAAAATGCCCTGGAAGAGTGAAATTTTCATAAATTATGGTGCGGTAAAGAGTATACCGTAATGATGCGGCCCAGCGCGGAAGGACTTCATCTTATGGAAGCCACCGCCGATGAAGAAATCTTCGGCATCATGTTCGGATATGATCTGCTCCGGCACCGGACCCATGCCACCATAACTTCCCGCCCAATCGACGACCATCAGCTTGCCACCCGGCTTAAGCACGCGCCGTATCTCTTCTAAGAGGCCGGCGCGATGCTCGACTTGAAAGAACGTATTCGCGAGCATAACGGCATCAAGCGATTGGTCGCGCAGATGCGTCCCGCCAAGTTTCTCTATATCGCCCCAGATCGTATTGACGATGTTCTGGTGATGCGCATGCGTATTAAGCTTCAGATGTTTCAACACGTCTTCCTGTACGTCAATCGCGTAGACTTTCCCACCATGCCCGACAACGGCCGCCGCCGCACGCGCGTAGTGGCCGCTCCCAGCCCCGAAGTCGCCAACCTTCATTCCCTCGCGTAAGCCAAGCTGGAGGACATTCTCGTGGGGAGAACTGAAATGCGCAGTCATACCTATAAAATAGCACGCGCGGTCCACTCTCGGCCGCGCAATCAACACCGATAAAAAATCAGGCCGCTCCAAGGGAGCGGCCATTTACGTCTGGGGGAACTGGAGCACCCGTTCCTGCGGAACCATCAGCAGGTTGTAATATTCTGCCGCTTCTGCGAACGACGAATATCCGTTTCTGAGCCGATGGTCTACTTCTCCGAGTAAGTAGTCCCTCGCCACCTCAGGTCCTTCTCTCTCAAGGAAAAGTGAAAATACATATCGCTCCCGTGGAGAGAGAACCTTCTTCGCCACCCACTTAGTGTTTGGCATATACATCGTCCCCTCCTTGTGGAATTGTCCGAGAGGATTAAATCATTTTTCTCAACTAATAACAACCGATACAAATCGGGCCGCTCCTTCGGAGCGGCCCTGCATCAGTCCTGTGTATGACTGCGATTGCGCTGCGACTCGAGGGCATCATGGACCATGCTGTCGGCATGCTCCAACTTGTCGAGATCATAGACCCCGATGACGCCCATGCGACGATCACCGAGGAAACACCCGTTCCCGATCGGTTCCGACTGGCGATGATGGGCGTGTTCGTATGTCCACTTCTTCTTCGCCACATCAATCTTGACGCCCTTCGGTTTCCTCCTGACAACTTGCACGTATGCGCTGTTCGACGCAAATACCAGATACACGATTCTCACGATAACCTCCCTCAAAAGTCCCGACTATTTGGATACTACTCCTAAATCCTTCCCGCGCAATCCGAGTCCAGTGATACACTAAGAGGATGGAAAACGGAGAAAAGAAAGTAGAACACGCACCATCGATTGAACTTGTGCGTGCAACTACGGACGATACAGAAGCGTATATCGCTCTTGAGAAAAGTCTCGGAGAAACGGAGACGTACTCAACAATGGACACACCCGACGAGGCTCTCAAGAACATTACAGAATGTACGACATATTTCATAAAAGAGGACGGCGTCATTGTGGGCAGCGTGTCATACGTGATGAAGAGTCCAGATCACGCCTACATTGATGGTCTACTTGTGATGCCTCCTCATCAAGGTCGCGGACTCGGTCGCGCAGCCATGTTGAAAATTCTTGAAGAAATTGGGGACGTGAGATTAATTGACCTCGTCACACATCCGGATAATGCCACCTCCATTAAGCTCTATCAATCTCTCGGATTTACTATCGGCGAACGCATCGAAAACTACTTCGGCGATGGAGAGCCCCGTATCGTGATGACCCTCAATCGCTAGTTTTGTTTCCGGCGTTCAACCTTGCATACGATATTGTTATCCTATGCCGACCGTCAATTATAACAACATGCAAAATTACACGTCGGGGAGGTTGAATTGTCGGCGGAGATTTTTATCATGTTCAATGGTATCCGCAATCGCATAGAGTACATCCTTTCCTATCTTGAGTTCTGCCTTGAGAAGAGCAATGAAATCTTCACAATCATAAGGATAGACCCATACACTATCCTGAAGACGAACAAAGCCAATCTCGCACATAACAACGCGCAAACGATACCGCACTCCCCGTCTGCGTTCTGGAATATCGAAAGCGATCATCCTCCAGCGCCCGTCCCATTTCTTTTTCTGATTACTTAAAGCGATCTTGGTCTGCTCAAATACGAGAGCCTTGCACCCTTTTGGCGTTATTCGCAAAAATTTCTTTCCATTCTTTTCAGTCCACACCGCGTGACCTTTGGCGACGAGACGTCCCGCCGCCGTTTTCGTCTGAAATCTTAGGTTGTATTTCTCGTTCGGTAGATAATTAAGAAGCTGAATTGCGTTCCCTGCGATAGCAGCAAATGCGACGGAACCCGTGACCGCAATTGCAGCAAGAACCGCATGTTGAATATCCCTCTTTTTCTTCCTTTTCCGAGATGCTTCTTCAAGCTTCCCCATCTCTGTAACTCTACCCAATAACATTGTTATCTTTGCCGACCGGATGTGGATAACAATATTACACTTGTTCTGAAAACGCAGAGAAAAAGAAAAGCCGCGAGGAATGGCCTTGGTAAGCCCGTTGGTGTTTTCTGTAGAAGAACAGAATGCGTTGCCCCTTCGCGGCTGCAGTGGGGCCCGGCAATTCACCAACTTCCTCGCGACAACCGACTGTTTCCGCCAGATTACTTTATCTAGAATTTCACCTGGTAAGGTTAGGGTTGGTCATTCCCATTTCCCAGTAGAGGAAATATATCACAGTGCAACCATCGAGGCGATAGAGTCGCCTTCGCGCATTTTCATAATGCGGACGCCTTGGGTGGCGCGGGAGAGAAGCGAGATTTCGGCAACGCCGGTGCGAATGACCTGCCCCTTCTTGGAGACGACGACAAGCTCTTCGCCCTCCAGATTGCCGGAAACGATGCGCGCGCCGATGATCTCTCCCGTCTTCGGCGTCACCTCCGCAGTCTTGATGCCGGAGCCGCCACGACCCTGCACTTTATATTCAGAAAGTTTGGTGCGCTTGCCGTAGCCCTTACTCATAATCACAAGAAGAGATGCTTCAGAGGCCGCTGCAGAGATCACTTCGGCCGAGACGACACGATCGCCCTTTTTCAGACTCATTCCGCGCACGCCACCGGCGGTGCGACCCATCTCACGCACGTCTTCTGTATCAAATCGAATGCTCTGCCCCTTGGAGGAGACGATGGAGACCGTGTCGCCTTCTCCAGAGAGATTGGCGGAAACAAGAGTGTCGCCCTTCTTGAGGTTGATAGCGATGATGCCAGAACGTCGCACATCTGCAAATGACTTGGCCGCTACACGCTTCGTCGCGCCTTCTTTGGTCACGAAGACGACCGATGAGGCCTCTAGCGCCGCGCCTTTCGGCACCGCCAGAATACTCGTCACCCATTCGTCCTGCGCAAGCGGAAGGAAGTTCATGATGCTCTTGCCCTTGGTCGCGCGCTTCCCTTCCGGAATCTCATACATCTTTATCTGATACGTCTTGCCGGTCGTCGTAAAGAAAAGGAGATCGCTGTGCGCGCTCGCAACGAGGAAGTGCAGGACGACGTCTTCCTCTTTCGTCGCGATATCTACGACGCCCACGCCGCCGCGCTTCTGCGCCTTGTATTCGTTCGGATTCGTGCGCTTCACGTATCCCCCTTGAGTCAGCACGAGCATGGACTCCTCGTCGGGAACGATATCTTCCATAGAAATATTCTGTACGCCTCCCTTCACGATGCGCGTACGGCGATCATCGCCGTACTTCTCGCCGAGTTCGAGGAGCTCTGCCTTCACCACCGCGAGAATCTTTTTCGCCGATGAAAGAATGTCTTTCAATTTTTTAATGAGTGTCTGCACTTCAGAGAGCTCGTCTTCCAGCTTCTTGCGTTCGAGACCAGCGAGCTTAGAGAGGCGCATCTCGAGAATGGCCGCAGCCTGGAGCGCGGAGAACCCGAACTTTTTCTGGAGCGCGGCGCTCGCAGCGGGGATATCAACCGCTTTCTTAATGAGGGCTATGACTTCGTCGATATGGTCAAGCGCCTTACAGAGACCGAGGAGGATGTGCTCGCGCGCTTCGGCCTGACGGAGATCGAATTCAGTGCGGCGCTTCACCACTTCGCGGCGATGTTCTACGAAGTGTTCGAGCATGCCCGAGAGCGAGAGCATCTCCGGTACGCCGTGCACCAAAGCAAGCATGTTGTAGTGGAAGGTGCTCTCGAGCTCAGTGTGTTTATACAAAGCGTTTAATACCGCCTGCGGATGCGCCGTACCCTTCAGCTCGACGACGACACGAATGTCGGTCGTCGACTCGTCGCGCAGGTCACGAATACCTTCGAGTTTCTTTTCCTGTACGAGTTCGGCGATGCGCGAAATGAGTTCACTTTTGTTCACGCGATATGGGATGGAGGTGATGATGATCTTCGAGTCTTTCTTTCCGTCATCAACAATTTCCGCTTCGCCACGCACAACGACGCCGCCACGACCGCTCGCGTATGCCTGCTTAATATCCGACTGACTAAATGCAACACCCCCAAGCGGGAAATCGGGACCCTTCACGAAACTGAGCAAATCTTCGGTTGTTGCATCCGGGTTCTCGATAAGGTGCACGGTCGCGGCGACGACTTCGCGCAGGTTGTGCGGTGGAATATTGGTCGCCATACCGACGGCAATACCGAGCGTACCGTTCAGGAGCAGGTTCGGGAGCGCTGCCGGTAATACGTTCGGCTCTTCGCGCGTTGCGTCATAATTTGGGTTCCATTTGACCGTCTCCTTTTCAAGATCGGCAAGAAGCGCGTCGGCGATGCGCGACATCTTCGCTTCGGTATATCGCATCGCGGCCGGTGAGTCGCCGTCGATAGAACCGAAGTTTCCTTGTCCGAGCACGAGTGGATACCGATACGAGAAAGTTTGGGCCATCTTCGCCATCGAGTCATACACGGCGACGTCACCATGCGGATGGTACTTGCCGAGCACCTCGCCGACCACCGTGGCCGACTTACGGAACTTAACCGTCGGAGTGAGGCCCATGTCGCGCATCGCGTAGAGAATGCGACGGTGCACCGGCTTCAGCCCGTCGCGCACGTCCGGCAGAGCGCGCGCAGTAATAACGGTCATCGCGTAGTCGATATACGACTGACGCATCTCCGCAACAATCGGCTGGTCAATGACATTCGCTGCTATGACTATCGGCGCATCGCGCTTTGGTTCTTTGGAGGCCATGATTCAAATACTATTCTCCAATCATAGTTAAAACGGTATCGTCGTCTGCTCAGCCTTCTTTTTGGTCACCGCCGTGCTCGGAGCATCGACAATCTCGATGTGCGCCGGTGTCACCGTAGAATCCGGTATCGCCGCACCAACGCCGGCGAGCTGACCTGTGGTGTCATTCGCGGTCGTGGTAGGACTCTCCTTTCCGGTGCTATCCGCGAAGGTGCTCCCCCCGATGACAAACGCTCCACCGCCGAGCGAACCGACAAGCCACACGAGCGCAATAATTCCCGCCCCGAATGCGGCTGTAGAAAAAGCAACGCGCTTGCGGATGTGATGTGGCTTTCCTTTAACATGTTCAACGTGTTCGAAGATTGTTTTCATACTTAAGGTGTTATCACCAGTATACTCCCATCTTTGCCGACCAGATCCTTTTTCTTCAACGTGAGCTTGTCAACCTTCTCGCTTTCATTTCCCGCTTCTTTTAAGAATGCCTCGAGCGACTTTGGTGCACCGATGCCGCTCCAATGCATTGGCACGATGATCTTCGGCTGAAGTGACACCGCGAGTTCATGCGCCTTGGCTGCCGAGAGTACGCCATCGCCGCCAATCGGAACAAAAAGCACATCTATATTGTCAATGCTCTCGCGCGCCTCTGCAGAAAGCTCGGTATCAGAAAGCGCACCGAGGTGCACGAGCGTCATATCCTCGAGTTCAACGCTATAGACAGTATTCACCGCTTCCTCTTTCCCCTTTTCCAAACCGTATTTGCTCTTTGAGAGAAATCCTTGAATCACCGCCCCTTGGCGTTCGTATTCGCCGGGACCTATCACGGCGAACGGAACTTTCTCGCCATAGGTCACTTCTTCAATACCGTTCATATCCGGGTGGTCGCGCGAAACGAGCGCAATGTCCGCGCCGAAGCGCACCGCCGGCAATGTCGCATTCTTTGCTATCGGATCGAAGACGAGCGTTAAGTCACCGAGGGTGACTTTAAAACACTGCCCGCCGTGATGAGTTATGACCATATAATTGCCCCTATTCTAGCACAAAACGTGCCCGGGCGATAGTGATTTTTTACTAAAAACAGAGTGCATCTCATTCCGCTACCAGAATATTGACAATGGTGATTGTTTATGCTACTACATAAGACGGAGCATCATTGAAAACTACTTATACCTGGGAGTGCATAATGTCCCCCGCCAAAAAGCCTCGCCCGAATGGACCAGACATAGACCGTCGTCGTGCACTGATCAGTCTTGCGGTCGGTCTGCTTACGGTCTCATCAAAAACGTTCGCGGCGACTTCGTCGCCGCTGCAACGTGCCATCACCGACTCGCCGCCGACAACACTGTCAAAGGTGTTGTTGCAGCAGGATGATTGGAAGATTTTCAACCTGTTGTGGACCGATCCTGGCCAGATCAGCCAAGCCTGCGATGCGATGGGCTGGCAAACAACCGAAGAGGTCATCGCCTGGGTAGCGAGGGTCAATACGGCCGTCGGCAATACACAGACGTTCGTGAGCCTCATCGACCCGCCAACGCGAGTCGATTATGACCTCCTCCCAAGCATCGAATGGGCGCGTATCCATGAAGCAATTGTCGCGCAGTGCAATATTCGCGACGACTTCTTCGTGGAACGATCGGATGCGGTATATCGCCTGCCGACAAAAGCACAGCTCGACTATCTGGCACAAGCCTGCCCCATTCGTCGCCGCACCTGGGCACAAGAAAGGATGGATTGCGACGATTACGCCCGCGCGTTTATCGGGTGGTTGGCGAGCAACGGAATCGGGAACATCGTCAACGGCTTTGCTGCAACGACGGCCTACCGACAGGGCGAGTTGCAAGGAGGGCACGCTGTCGTCTTAGTAATGGACGACACGCGCGCTCTCTGGGCGCTCGATGCCCAACAAGGGAGGTTGTACGCTCCAAAATCAAGGGAGGCGGCAAAGCTCGGCAGATACATCCTCGCCGATGAGATGCGCGTAGCACGAGCGTATTTCTGAAGCTAGACCGCAGACAAGAACTCCGACCAATATAGACCCCTCTTGAGGGGTCTTTTCTTTTTTATATATTTTGCTATAGTCTTTGAGTTGCGTGCGGAGAAGTATGGGTCAGCTAACCCTTGCGCCGAAAGGTTCAAGTACTGGTCTCGAAAATCCACACTGCTTTTATATATATGTCTGAAGAGACAAAGAAAGTCGTCGTCGTACTACCGACCATTCATCTGCCGGAAGGTCACCCGATGATTGATCTTATTGACGTTATCCCGATGCCTCCGGCGGCCGGCGATCTTGTCGAAGGCACTATCATCGCAATGAATCGCGGGCGTGTGTACATCGACCTTCCCCCGTTCGGGACCGGGTTGATTTACGGCCGTGAATACCTCAACGCCGCTGATGTATTGCGTAAGGCGAATCCGGGCGACTCTATCAGCGCGAAGGTCATCGACCCCGCTGGACGCGAAGGCTACATCGAGCTCTCGCTCAAGGAGGCGCGTCAGGCCGCTATCTGGGGCGAAGCAGAGACTGCGATTCTCTCACAGACGCCGTACTCACTCACCGTCGAGGAAGCGAACAAGGGCGGACTCATCCTCACCTGGCAGGGCATCCAAGGATTCCTTCCTGCTTCTCAACTCGCGAAGGAACACTATCCGCGCGTACCGGAAGGAGACAAGGATAAGATTCTCGGCGAGCTTATGAATCTCGTCGGTCATCCGCTCTCGGTCCGTATCATCACTGCCGACGCGAAGGAAGGTAAGCTCATCTTCTCTGAACGCACCGGCAACGAGGCCGAAGAGAAGGCGTCACTCATTGACAAGTACCAAGTCGGCGACTCGGCAGAGGGCGAGGTAACGGGTATCGTAGACTTCGGCGTCTTTGTGAAGCTTGAGCCCGGACTCGAGGGTCTTGTGCACATCAGCGAGCTTGATTGGGGCCTCGTCGAAGATCCTCACGCGCTCTTCAAGGTTGGCGATAAGGTGAAGGTAAAGGTTATCGAAATAAAGGAAGGCAAGATATCGCTCTCCATCAAAGCGCTTAAGGAAAATCCTTGGCACACCGCCAGTGAGCGTTACTCCAAGGGTATGGAGGTGCCGGGCGTCATCATCAAGTACAACAAGCACGGCGCGCTCGCGAGTATTGAAGAAGGCGTCGCCGGCCTGGTGCACGTGAGCGAGTTCGAATCTCCGGCACAGCTCCGCGAGACCCTCGAACTCGGTAAGACGTATCCGTTTACCATCGCTCTCTTTGAGCCGAAGGAACAGCGGATGACGCTGACGTACACGGACAAAAAGAAGTAATAAAATAAAAAAGACGCGGCGCCTTTGGCGCCGCGTCTTTTTTATTACCTCGTATTGGCGAACTGTGTGGCGGATTCGATACCTTCAGAGGCAAAAAGACGCATGGCTTCAGCAACTTTTTTCAGTACTTTTTTAACTACGGCTTCTTCAGCGGGCTTCCACTTCCCTATTACTTGCTTAATGACTTTTTCTTCACCCTGCACTTTCTTCGCCTGATTCTTTTTCCCTACTCCTGAAATGCCGATACGGATGCGCGCGAATGCATCGGTCTTAAGTGCGCGCATAATGCTCTCCACCCCCTTGTGCCCCCCGCTACCGCGTGCGAAGACCATTTTAATCGTGCCGAGCGGGAGATCGAGGTCGTCGTGTATGACCAAAAGGTTCTTCGCCGCCTTTGGCGATTTAATAAAGGTGCTGACGGCCTTCCCCGAGAGGTTCATCATTGTCTCTGGCAATACAAGCGCCGCGTTCTCTTTCCCTATCGAGCCCTTACTCACGAGCGCGTTGCTTGTTTTATTAAAAACGAACGCGTCAAAGCCCTCGTCCTTCGCCACGAGCTCTACGGCGCTCCTTCCGGCGTTGTGCCGCGTCTTTTCATACTCTTTTCCCGGGTTCCCGAGACCGACAATGATAAGTGCCATGTCTGCGATAGTACCATGAAGCGAGTTGGTGAGGGAAAATGGTAGTTAGACTTGGCCTAGCGGCCCGGAGCGCGACCATTTTTGCTCACTAACGAGCGTAAAACTTGCGCGCTTTAAACAGACGCGTACAATGCTCTTTATGTCTGACTCTTGGAAAGGTCTCTTGAAGGATCTTTTCACACTCGCGTTCCTTATTGTGGTCGTGGTCATCCCGATCCGTCTCTTCGTCGTGTCGCCGTTTGTTGTTGACGGAGAATCGATGCATCCGACCTTTGAAAATCTTGATTATCTCGTTATCGACGAACTTCTCTATAATTTTAAGGCCCCCGCACGTGGCGAGGTCATCGTCTTCCGTTTCCCATTGAACCACTCCGTCTTCTATATCAAGCGCATCATTGGTCTGCCGGGCGAAACAGTATCGATCACCCACGGTGTCGTCACTATCATCTCGGCGACCGGAGAAAAAAAGACTCTCGCTGAACCCTATATCGTGAATGAGGACGCTACCTACACTAGCGATGTGATGCTCAATCCAGGAGAATATTTCGTCATGGGAGACAATCGTCCCAACTCATCCGACAGTCGCGTGTGGGGACCATTATCGAAGAAGGATATTGTCGGTCGTGTTGATCTGCGCCTTCTCCCGATAGCAAAGGGAGGGTTCTTCCCAGGCTTGGCCAAGTATTACTCGAGCGCAAGTACGACAATCCCCATCACACCATGATGCGCGATGTCATCCCAGCAGAAGAACTGTTTAGTAAGGCGCGCGCCGTTGGCCAATATTATGGGTTCACACCACTCGCTACGCTCACGGTGAAGAAACGCGGATTGCCCAAGGCAAAGCCGGGATATCCGGAAGCGCTCGCTACGCTCGCGCTCGATCCTGCCGCCGAGACAATAGCAGGCTTCATGAAGCAATGCCGAAACATCACATGCGCGCCAACCCCGCGCCAGCCGCTCTTCCTCTGGCACACCAATATTGCACCGGGTCGTCCGGCACAAAAAAAAGCAACGATACAATTTCATGCACTCGGCACTGACCGTCCGCTCGCCGACGCACTTATCATCCGCACGCTCATCGCGCTCACGCGCGATCTGTTCCACGAAGAGCCGGTGGTGCGTATTAATTCTATGGGCGACAAAGAGACCCGCGCGCGCTACGCGCGCGAACTCGGAAACTTTTTCAAGAAGCGCGCAACCATGCTGCCGGAAGAATGTGTGACCTGTGCGAAGCAAGACGCGTTTGCAGCGGCTGAACTCGCCATTCTACGCGAATGTGCGGAGGACCTTCCCGCACCGACCGAGCATCTTTCCGACGCGAGCCGGAAACGTTTTGAAGATCTGCTTGAATACCTTGAAATGACCGAAACGCCCTACGAACTTGCTCGCACACTTATTAGTCGCGGAAATATCTGGAACGATACCTGCTTTGAAGTACTCGCTGGTGGCAAGCGCGTCGCGTGGGGATCGCGCTACAATGACCTTGCGCGCCACTTCTTCCCGGGTGCGCCTTTCTCCGCGACCGGCGCCGTATTTCAAGTCGCGAGCGAAGGTATGGCGGAGACAAAGGCGAAACCGTCACGACTACGCTTCTCGTTCGTACACATTGGTGACGAGGCGAAGCGTCTCTCCATAAAACTTGCCGAGGATTTCCGTAAGGCACGCGTCTCGCTCACCCAAGACATCGGTGTGGAATCTCTGACCGAACAGATCAGCCTCGCCGAACGACGCGAGAGTCCCTATCTCCTCATTATGGGACGTAAAGAAGCGCTCGAGGGCTCCGCTATTTTGCGTAATCGAAAAACACAGGAAGAGACGATCCTCCCGCTCGCCGGTCTCGCCGACCGCTTAAAAACATTCGCTTGATATTGAGTGTGTGTAGGGATACTGTGATGCCAGATTAGGGATTCCCCTAACAGATCCTTGGAGGTGGTTATGGACTTTGAAAAGGTACTGCAACAGATGCGGGATCTGCAAGCAACTCTGCGGAAAAAGAAAGAAGCTCTCGCCAAGATCGAGCGGAAGATAGAAGATAAGGTGTGCATATTGAACGCCGCCTGTCGCTCGATTTGCTTAGGGGCCATTCGGCTATATAACACGAAGGCTCCGCTGTTGCTGATCGATCTCGATTCTGATCGCAACATTTCGACCTCAATCGACATCGAGTGTAACAAGGTCGATCTCTCGGTGAATCTCAAATATCAAAGCGGGAGAGAGCCGGATGAAGATCTTTATGACGAAGACGCTGACAAGATTGAAGCCGAACTCGGGACGATCATCAACGAAAAACTGAAAGCGGAAGATATACCGCTCACGTTCGGCAAACTCGGCATTCCAGTCCATTATTTCGGAAAATAACCTTCAGCGAGGCCTCACCTTGCTATCGCGCCCGCTACCCGCGGGCGTTTTTTATTTTTCATACCTGTACCAAACTTTGTCCTATAGGACATACTTTGACGAAAGCTACTATTTAATATCCCTCCGTGCTATGCTCGCGACGGGTTATTGAGTTTGTTAATTACGCAGAGGAGGTACAGATGTCTTCACAGGCAGAAAATACATTCACCTCGCAGAAGGGGCGCATCGAGCTCTTGATGGAACAAGGCATCGCTCTCGTCCAGCGGAGAATGGTCGTCGGCGTTCCTTACCTCGAAAGCAATATCGATGGATACGCCGAATTCCCTCTGGCCGCCAACTTCTTCACTGGGCTGCACGCGCTCGAGCACCTCTACGAGGAACCGGACGACGGTTCGCCTGAGGTGGAGGACATCGAGATCGACTTTATGAATTATGGCGGGGATTTGATGTTGTCGCTCGCCATCTATGACCGGCTGAGAATGGTGAAAGTGCCGGTCAACATCTACGTCTACGGACCGTACCAGAGCGGCGGCAGTCTGATACTGCAGGCGACGACCAAACGTTATCTTTCCCAAAACTCGGCACTGATGTTGCATTACGGATATACCGGGGACGAAGGAAATTCCGACCCGAAACGCCTCGAGGAGGCGTTGCGGCACCACAAGTACCTTATGGAACGGATGATTGATATCTACTACTCGCGCTGCAATCATACCCTTCTGACAAAAGAGAAGTTCCGAGACGACATCATGCGGATCGAAAGCTACTTCGAAGCAGAAAAATGTATCG
Organism: Patescibacteria group bacterium; assembly: GCA_024653825.1. Classification (GTDB taxonomy): domain Bacteria; phylum Patescibacteriota; class Minisyncoccia; order Phycocordibacterales; family Phycocordibacteraceae; genus C7867-001. Next base: position 26,006 of record JANLHF010000031.1, read on the forward strand.
AATTGGGGCTCGCGGATGAGATCCTCGAACCCACCGTCAAGTTCAAACGGTGATAGAAACGCCCGACGCTTAACGCGCCGGGCGATTGTTTTTGTCGTATGCCTATGGTACAGTCTTCCCATCATGATAGCCGATACACGAGTCGAGGTACGCCGCGGGAAGAACGAAAGTTCGACCGCGCTTATTCGTCGCTTCACCCGCCGCGCGCAGGGGCTTGGTCTCGTACGCGAGATGCGCGACCGCCGTTACTTTAAGCGCTCGAAGTCAAAGAACGTCGGCCTTAAGCGTGCCCTCATCTCGAAGGTCCGCCGTGAGACCTACAACGAACTCGTGAAGCTCGGCAAGATAGACCCCGCTGCAAAAAAGATTCGCAAGGGCGGCAGGCGCTAGAGAATGGGAGTTTCAACGAAGAACTTGACGCGGTCCGCCCTCGGCGGACCGCGTTCTGCATTTTCAACAGTAGCGACGGAGATACTCCCTGACTGGGACATCTCGCTTGTCTTCGTCGGCCCGACAAAAGCGTGCACGCTAAATAAACAGTTGCGCGGCAAGGGCTATGTTCCCAATGTACTCTCCTATGCACTTAATAAAAAATCGGGGGAGATCATTATCTGCCCTGCCGAGGCTAAAAAGCAGGCCCCAGATTTCTCTATGGATGAGCGCGATTTTATCCTCTATCTCTTTATCCACGGTTTACTTCACATAAAAGGATGGGCGCATGGTGCTAGGATGGAGAAATGCGAACGAAAGCTCGTAGCGAAATATGGCGCGGCGAATAGCCACCGGCATCGACATCGGGACGTACCAGGTAAAAGTGGTCGTCGTCGAGGAACTCTCCGATAAAAAAGGAGGGCGACAGTTGCGTATCCTCGGTACCGGCCTCGCTGAATCAAAGGGACTGCGCCACGGCTACATTGTTAATAAAGAAGAGGTCTCCGTAAGCATCCAGAAAGCGAAACGGGAAGCGGAGGCGGCGGCGCACGTGCCGATACGCGCGGCCTTTCTCGCGGTCGGCGGTATCTCGCTCGATGAAGCGCGGGCGACCGGCTCCGCTATCATCTCGCGCGCCGACCAGGAGATCACACTACTCGATATCGAGAAGGCGGGGAAAGCCGCGCGCGAAGTGGCAGCGCCTGGTTTTCTTAACCGTCATGTCCTCCACAGCATCCCTCTCGAATATCGCATTGACGGCAGCAAGGTGCTCGGTGACCCGCTCGGGATGAAGGGCGTCCGTATCGAAGTGGATTACCTCTTCGTCACCTGCCTCGCCCAACACGAAGACGCCCTTGCAAAAGCAGTTGAAGATGCCGACATCGAAGTCATCGACCAGATGGCTTCCCCCCTCGCGGGCTCGTATGTGCTGCTTGAAGGCGACCAGAAGATGAAGGGATGCGTGCTCGCAAATATCGGTGCCGAGACCGTTTCCATCGTCGTGTATGACGAGGGCATTCCCGTCTCAGTCAAAGTGTTCCCGATGGGATCATCCCACATCACCGACGACATCGCTCTAGGATTTCGCATCTCGCTCGAAGAAGCCGAGCGCGTGAAGCTCGGCCGACTCGGCGGTCAGATGTATCCGCGCAAGAAAGTCGACGACGTCATCGTCAGCCGGCTCAACACGATGTTCGCACTCATCGACAAACATCTTAAATCGCTCGGACGCCGTGGCCCCCTGCCCGCTGGCATCATTATCTCGGGCGGCGGCGCGGGCATCGGTTCCATTAGTGACATCGCACGCGGCTCCTTAAAACTTCCCTCGCGCCTCGCAGAGTTTCGCCTCTCCACTGATACAAAAATTCGCGATGCGACGTGGGCAGTCTCTTACGGCCTCGCCCTTTGGGGACTCACTGGCGACACCAACGCACCAAAGCGAGGTCTCGGGGCCTCTTTTAGTAAGTTCTTCCAACAGTTTCTGCCCTGAACAACAGTTCGTATCGATAAATTGTCAATATTTGCATTCAAGTTCGGAGTGGTATGATGACCCCACTAGCATAGCAATATATTTATTATGTCAAAACGTATTGAACCGGAGATCGAAACATTCGCACGAATCCGCGTCGTCGGCGTCGGTGGCTCCGGCAAGAACGCGATCAATCACATGATCAGCTCGAAAGTGCGTGGCGTCGAATTCATCGCTGTAAACTCCGATGCACAGGACCTCCATCGTTCCCTCTCCAAGCGCAAGATACACATCGGCAAGAATCTCACGCGCGGACTCGGCACGGGAATGAACCCCGAGCTCGGCAAGCGCGCTGCAGAAGAAACGCGCCAGGAGGTTCAGGAAGCACTCTCCGGCAGTGATATGGTCTTCATCACCTGCGGTATGGGAGGTGGCACCGGCACCGGCGCCGCCCCGATTGTCGCGAAGATAGCGAAGGAGATTGGTGCGCTCGTCATCGCGGTGGTCACGAAGCCGTTCTCATTTGAAGGCGCTCAACGAAAAGAGATCGCCGAACGCGGTCTCGCCGATTTGAAGAAAGAGGTGGATGCTTTCATCGTCATCCCGAACGACAAGCTCCTCTCCATCGTCGGTAAGGAAACTTCGGCAAAGAGTGCCTTCGCGCTCTGCGACGAGATTCTGCGCCAGGCAGTTGAAGGCGTCTCCGACATCATCACGACGCCGGGCGATATTAATACCGACTTCAACGATATTAAGGCAATCATGGAAGGCGCGGGGCCGGCACTCATGGGCATCGGCATCGCTGAAGGCGACGAACGCGCGCATGATGCAGCACAGATGGCAGTCAATTCCCCGCTCCTCGACGTTTCTATCAGCGGTGCGAAGGGCATCCTCTTCGTCGTCGCTGGCTCGGACGACCTCGGCATCATGGAAGTGCAGGAAGCAGCGAAGGTCGTCAACGAGTCTGTCGACAAGAACGCGAAGGTTATCTTCGGCATTATGAAAGACGAGAAGCTGAAGAAAGGACAGCTCCGCATCATCGTCATCGCGACCGGTTTCCCCGAGAGCGCCGCACATGCCTCACACGGCAGTTCCGAACGTTCACTCTTCGCAATGCCCGTCGAACGGCGAGAAGAAGAGCGCGGCCGTATTTATCATGAAGTGCTAAAGCGCGAAGAGAAGAAAGAGGATGAGAAGGGCAAAAAAAACACGGTGAAAGAAGAGATACCTGCCGTCGTCGAGAAGGAAGAGCCTATCGTAACCGCGATGCCGCACAAGCGTGAAGAAGTGGTGCCCGTACCAGAAGACGATGAGGCGTGGGGCGCGATTCCGTCATTTCTCCGTAGACATAAGAAGTAGGCCTTCGGCCTACTTCTTCCTCCCTGCGCTCGTTCGGGAAATTGAAATAAGAATTTCTTTTCCGCTCACTCGCTTGGTAGTAAGAAATAATGATAAGATAAGGTGATGCACGACCTCATCATTATCGGCGGCGGGCCCGCTGGAGTCTCTGCCGCAGTATATGCAGCACGTAAACATTTAAAAACCGTCATCGTCACAGAAGAGATTGGAGGACAATCGACCGTCTCCGAAGGTATCGAGAATTGGATCGGCTCGCCGAAGATACACGGACAAGAACTCGCAAAATTATTCAAAGCACATCTTGATGCGGTGAAAAATGAGTTTATCGACTTTGCCCTGCACGAACGCGTCGTATCACTTGAGCAGGCGGCGGGCAAAACCTTCACCGCGAAGACAAAGGCAGGAAAAGAATTTTTTGCGCGCGCGGTGCTCATCGTTACCGGTGCTGGGCGACGAAGGCTCGACATCCCAGGCGCTGATACATTTGAACACAAGGGTGTCACCTATTGTGCCTCCTGCGATGGACCCCTCTTCGCCGGCCAGGATGTCGCCGTTATCGGCGGTGGCAACGCAGGCTTCGAGACCGCGCTTCAACTCCTCGCCTACGCTAAGTCCGTCACACTTATCCATCGTGGCGAAGCATTCAAGGCCGACCCTGTCACGGTTGAAAAAGTCGCCGCACATCAGAACATTCGCATTATCAAGAATGCCGAACCGACGGAAGTCACCGGAGAACAATTTGTCACCGGTTTGAAATATAAGGATAAAGCGTCCGGAGCCGAAGAAATCGTCTCTGTTACCGGCATCTTCGTCGAGATTGGCGTGGTGCCGAATACGAATTTTGTAGAAAACCTTGTCGAAGTCGATGCTATAAAGCGTGTGAAAATAAACCCGCGTAACCAACGCACAAACATTGAGGGAATCTGGGCTGCAGGCGACTGCACCGACGAGCTCTACCACCAGAACAATATCGCCGCGGGCGACGGCGTGAAGGCGCTTGAAGATATCTACATCTGGATTAAGATGCTCTAATAGTTCATATGCAAGCTGGATCGATACTTTCGATAGTCATTCCCACGCTACGAGAAGAACAATTTTTGAAGCGCACGCTTAAAAACTTGGACAGTCTGCAGATACCACACGAGATTATCATCACCGATGGCGGGAGCACCGATGGCACGTTGGATATCGCGCGGGCACATGGAGCAAAGACAACGGTCTGGGCTGAGCCACGTCGACAAACCTTCGGCGAAGCGAAGAATGCCGGCGCCGCACTCGCGACGGGAACATTTCTGGTATTCATCGACGCCGATGTCATCATCCCCGAGCCGGAGCAGTTTTTTGAAGAGATACTGGCGGTGTTTAAAAAGAATCCAAAGCTCGTCGCATCCACCGTTCCGCTGAAGCCATTCGTAGAGAATCGCTCTTGGGCAGATTCCTTTTTCAGCGCGCCGTTGAATTGGTTCTATGTAATCTCTAATAATATATTTCATTCGGGCAATTCCTCCGGAGAGTTCCAGATGGTACGTACCGAAGTCTTTCGGAAGATTGGCGGCTTCGGCGAACACCTCGCCGCCGGCGAAGACAATGAACTCTTCCGCCAGCTCGCAAAGCACGGCCGGACTATTTCGTATTACAAACTCTGCGTACGCCACTCGCTCCGTCGCCCGCACAAGCTCGGCTGGCTCACGACCTACGGCATCTGGATAAAAAATGGCGTCTCCGTCGCCCTCCGCAACAAAGCCGCGTATAAGGAATGGTCCGTCGTGCGCTAAAAAGAGAAACCGCCCCGTGAGGCGGCGTGATTATCATTTCTTTTTCTTCTCGAAATCTTTTTTTGGGATCCAAATGGTGGTGTGATAGCCACCCCTTGCCTTTACACGGCGAATATCTACCACCATGCGCCGCGGCGAAAAGACATTCATCATGAGGCGAATTTCTCCCTCGACCTCTTTCAAGGTCATCTTACCGCCGCTCACATCGACCATGTTTCTCATCTATCCTCCTTCGTGGACTGATCTGCCCTATAGCGTACCACGCCCTAACGAATAAAAAGATTTTTGAGAAATGCGTCGGTTGAACGCTCCCATGAATATCGTTCGGCCTTGGCGCGGCAATCGTCGCGCGAGAGCGAGAGACATTTGAGTGCCGCTTCCTGTAAATTCTCGCTAAGGTAGCCGTCCTTCCCTTCCGTTATGATGTCGCGTGGGCCCATAACATCGTGCGCTGCGACGGGGACGCCACAGGCGAGCGCTTCAAGCGCGACAAGACCGAACGTTTCGGTCCGCGATGGGAACACGAACACGTCGGCAAGCGACAACCAGTCCACCAGCTCTTGACCGTGTTTGTACCCGACAAATTTATTTTTCTTTCCATACTTTTTCTCCAATTTCTCGCGGTCGGGACCGTCGCCTATCACGAGCTTGGTGCCCGGCAGATCGAGCTGTAAAAATTCTTCAAGACCTTTTTCCGGTGCGAGACGGCTGAAAAAGAGGAAGACGGGCTTCGGAAGCGCGGGGAGAGGCGGATTTGGGTTCCGGATGAAATGATCCGTGTCGA
>JANLHF010000032.1 GCA_024653825.1 Patescibacteria group bacterium
CCGAAGGTCTGCCTCGCGCAGGACTACGGCAAATTCAATGACAAGGACTAAGTCGTAACAAGGCACGGGTAGCGGAAGCTGTTCGTGGAACATATCCAATTTGGAATCGATGTCGCCCGAAAGGCGCATCATGTCGATTGTTTTCTTCGGAAGACAGAGAAATAGTGTTTATCTCTAAATAGCACTCGGAAGTCGGATAACGTAACCCGATGGTCGCTTGAAAGCCACACGTGAGCTTTCAAGCGGGAGCAGAATAGGCGGAACAACAGAGCGCGCACAAACATCTTTTCACTCACATACAAATCAAAAACACCCCAGAAGGGTGTTTTTGTGTTGGTGCGCGCTCTAGGAGTCGAACCTAGGACCGCTCGAGTATCAGTCGAGTGCTCTACCAACTGAGCTAAGCGCGCCTACGCCGATACTATCAAAAATCCCTTCACATTTCCACTTTTCGTTCGGTGCACTAAAATTCGCATTGTTATACCCACGCCGTGCAGCAGCAGGGGCACCGGACGCTATACTAAAGGTATGCAGCGAGATACTCATATCATCATCGGTTTGGCGCTTGTGGCGCTCGCCATCGGTGTGTTCTTTCTAGCTCGTTTCCGTACTGCCTCAGATACCCCGTCGGCCGTAGCGAATATACAACCATCTGCAGTCATCGTTCCCTTTACCAAAATAGTCAGCGGAGAGAAGTCGACGGTCACGGAGCGCGTGAACTATCTCATCACTTCGTCGGACGAATTAACGAAGCTCTGGAAGATGGTTGATGCGACAGGTACGCCTCCCACGGTTGATTTTAATACTCAAAATGTGATTGCCGTTTTCGCGGGGAAAGAATCAACGTCTTCTATCGCAGTTGCAAAGATCGAGGATACCAACGCTCGTGTGGTTTCCGTCACCCTCACGAAGCCGGATGGCGCGTGTGCAACCGAACTCACCGCTCCCGCCCCGTACGAGATTGTCGTGGTAGCAGTCACGACACTCCCTCTTGCCCACGAAGATCTCGCGGCGACTGCTGGCTGTCCGAATTAAGCTGGATACGCTAGATTGGGGGGATGGATGCCTCAGCGCATTTCCGCGGTAAAAAGATAACCGTTATGGGTCTCGGCCTTCTGGGCGGGGTCGGCGACATCGCGTACCTCGCCGAGAGCGGTGCGGATATCATCGCGACCGATCTGAAGAGCGAAGAAGAATTGCGGCCATCACTCGACGTGCTGAAAGAATTTCAAAACATACGATACACGCTCGGCCAGCACGACCCCGCAGATTTCCAAGGTCGCGACCTCATCATCAAAGCGCCCTCGACGCCGCTCGATTCAATCTACATTGCCGAAGCCCGAAAGAACGGCACGCCGGTCAGTATGTGGGCTGCTCTGTTTGCAACGTTTGCACGCGAAGCCGGTGCGACTATTATCGGGATAACCGGTACGCGAGGAAAGTCGACGGTGACGGCAATGATTGTAGCGATATTGCGCGCCGACGGTAAGAAAGTGATTGAAGGCGGAAATGTACAGGGGACTTCTGTCCTTCCGCAACTGGCGAATGTCACGGCAGAAACGATTATCGTGCTGGAGCTCGATTCGTGGAAATTGCAGGGCTGGGGCGACGCACGGATGAGTCCGAATATTGCGGTGTTCACGACGCTCTATCAGGACCATTTGAATTATTATAAGGAAAATACTGACGCGTATCTCGCCGACAAAGCGAATATTTTTCTCTATCAAAAGGAGGAAGATACTCTCATCATCGGCAAGCAGTGCGCGCCGACTATTATTGAGAAATACGGCGAAGCGATAGAATCGAAAACACTTGTGGTCGACGAAATTAAACTGCCGGACACGTGGGTACTGCGCATTCCGGGAATGCATAACCGCTACGATGCCGCGCTCGCGCTCGCTACCGCTCGCGCGGTCGGTGTCTCTGACGATATTAGTCGTAAGGCGCTCGAATCATTTAGGGGCGTGCCCGGCCGACTCGAACTTATCGCAGAAAAGAGGGGAGTGAAGGTCTATAACGACACGACCTCCACGACGCCGGAGGCGACGCTCGCCGCCCTCGCCGCCCTTTCCAATGTTGGACATGATATGTCCAACATTGTGCTCATTATGGGCGGAGCAGACAAGGGTCTGGATATGGATGTGCTGGTTGCGAAACTGTCGGAGGTGAAGAAGGTTGTCCTGCTCGCCGGGAATGGCACCGACCGCATCAAGAATGCATTACCGAGCGATACTACCATATATAGTAGTATCGCTGACGCGATGGTGGCGGCAATGGGCGCGACGGAGCCAGGCGACACGGTCCTCTTCTCGCCGGCCTTCACTTCTTTCGGTATGTTCAAAAACGAGTACGACCGCGGTGACCAGTTTGTTGCGTTGGTGAAAAACCACCAGGCATGATCGGGATATTTGATTCAGGGTCTGGGGGACTGACGGTACTGAAAGCAATACGGGAGCGGATGCCGTCGGCGGACATTCTCTACTTCGGCGATATTAAGAATGCGCCGTATGGGTCAAAGAGTAACAGCGAGCTCTCGGTACTGACCGTGCGTGCCATTGAACTTCTGCAGAAGCGTGGAGCGACGAGCATTGTGAGCGCCTGCAACAGCGTCTCGGCATCGCTCGCGATCTCGCTCCTTGATTCTCTCTCGCTCGCACCGACACAGCTTATCGAGATGGTCGGGCCGACAGTGCATTCGTTTAAAAATTCTTCCGCGCGGCTCCTGCTCGTCGCAACGCCGGCAACGATACAGTCGGAGATTTATCAAAACGCGTTTCGCATGATAGGGAAGGATGTTGAGGTCGTCGCCATTCCGGATTTGGC
>JANLHF010000036.1 GCA_024653825.1 Patescibacteria group bacterium
GCCTCGCGCAAATTCCTCAGCGAGAATAAAGACGTCTCCAAAGAACTCCTCAAACAAATAAAGGCAAAACTTGCTGAAGGATAACCCGACATCATTTATGAAAACAATCCTTGTTGACGCCGTAGACGCATTCGTTATCGAGGGCGAAGGGATCTACAAACCGATGTTTGAGTTGCTTGAACGATACCCGAATCGGAAAATAATTTTGACTGGGGCAAATGATGAACAGATGGAAGAATTCGGCCTGAACAAAATGCCGTACGAGGTGTTCACGCTCAAACACAACCCCGAGAAGACTGATCTGAGGTATTTCGAAATGATGCTCAAGCATTTCGGACTGAAGTCCGAAGAAGTGATCTATTTCGAGCACAACCCTGAGGCGGTCAAAAGTGCCGAGTCCACAAGCATCCTCTCGTATCATTACGACGCCGAAAAGAAAGATATCTCGGCACTCGACACATTCCTCAAAAACAACGTCATGATTGCCTGATTCCTTATTTCCAAATGTACCTTAATTCACGCTATAGCGTAAAACAAGGTACGTTTAGAAACGAGTGCCCTTGAGCTAGATTGCAACGAGGTTGAAGTGTTTGCGGAACGTGAAGTCGCTTTCGTCTGCGAAAGACGCCGTGAGGTAGCGTATCTCCCCTTTCCCGCTTCCGAGATGCGAGCGGAGGAGCGTGACGAGCTCATCGCACGGATATGGCTGCACCCACGCGCTATCTTGAAAGTGGATGAAACCTGCACTTCGCAGAAGCATACGGAGTGTGTCGCGGACCTTTTTACGTTTCTCCGGCACATCAAACATAACAAGTCGCCACTTCCCATCCCACCGGACAGGCCTCGGGATGACGTATGCGCCGGCATACAACCTATCAATAAGCCCTTCACCTTGCGTCGTGAGACGTATCTCGCGCTTTCTGCCTTCACCCGTTATGTGAATAAGTCCGCGTCGCTCAAGCCGGAGAAGCGCCTGGGTAATACGCTGATTGAATCGCATAGTGTTCTTGCGAGAAATCGGATTCAGATACTCGAAAAGACTGAGTAGCTTAGGCGCGACGAGTCCAATGGTAAGGCCACCAGTAATGAACAACGTCCCTAGAATTATCGTCTGGAGAGGTACTCGCCTATTTCCACGTGCTTGCGCGATGATTTTCCCCACATCCTTACGATCTATATGTTCTTTTTTCCGTCGGTCACTAAAACTCATGTACCTTATTCTACGCTATAGCGTAAATGAAGGTACGTTTTGTTTTTACGGTTTGTGGATAAATAGGGTGTGCGATGATGCAAAATTACGAAAACAATACGGGAAAGCTCTAGGAGCGCGGCGGCTTCATGACGTCGACGATGAGTCGTGCGGTTTCGAACGCGAGATAGACGAGTGAGACAAACGTAAGGAGCGTCAAAACTTGAACGACGATGTGCGTATGCATGAACGCCGCGAGATAGAAATTTGGAAGATCGCCAATATTCGGCGGCGCATTCTCAAAGATGCGCGCGACCCACACTTCTTTCCCGATGCCCCAGAGCGCGGCAAAAGCCGTGAGAGTGGCAAGCACTGCAGTAGAAATAACGAGCCGCAAGATGCGAATGAGAAGAATGCGACGCATGACGATGCGCTCAATGTTGGTTTGGTCAGTCATAGTGCTGTTCGTCATAGGCTTGTTTAAAAAGTTTTTTAGCGCGATGGATGCGCGTTTTTACGGCGGGAATTGAAAGCTGTTCTACTTTCGCAATCTCCTCCTGACTCTTCCCTTCTATGAATTGAAGTCTGAGTATTTTCGCGGCGGTCTCGGGTAGTTTTGCGAGTGCGTTGATGACTTCGTCCCGTATGGAAAGATCTTCAAGAAATTCTGCACGCGCGTCGGGAAGCGACTCATAGTGCTCCGGTTCGAGCTCGGCACGCTTTCCCCATTCCGCGCTTTTGGTGCGATATTTCGTGTATGCCACGCGATTAAGGATGGTGTACATCCATGACGAAAAGCTCGCCCCTTCTTGCGGATGATATTTGTCCGCATAGAGATACATCTTGGTGAAAGCGTCCTGCACCACCTCCTCGGCATCCTCGGGACTTTTCAGTATCGTCCGCGCACGACGTAAGAGCGCTGCTTCGTATCGTTCCACGAGCACGGAAAAAAGTTTGGAGTCCTTTTGCGAACGCACAAGCACCTCGGCGTCCGAAAGGACGCTCACGTCTTCATTCATACTTGAAAAAGTCATGGTGTCTGCTAGCATACACGAATCCGCGTCGAGCGGTACTTTTTATAACGATTGTTTGGGCTTCTGGGTTTCCCTACAACCTACTCCCTACCACCTATAATCTTCATTCATATGGCCGTACTCTCATACAACGAAATTCTTCCAAAGTGCATCATCAACTACAACAACGAGCCGTACGAGGTGCTTTCGGCACATATCTTCCGCATGCAACAGAGAAAGCCGGTGAACCAGACGAAACTTCGTCAACTGGTCGGCGGGAAGGTCCTTGAGATCGCCTTCCATCAGAACGAGACGGTAACTGAAGCGGACGTCGGCACGATGCGGGCACAGTATCTCTACACCAATAAAGGCGAGAGCTGGTTCGCCGAGGAAGGAAACGCGAAGAATCGTTTCTCGTTCCCCGACGAGACCATCCATGACAAAGTGCAATGGCTCACTCCGAATTCATCCGTTGAAGTGCTGACCTATGAAGACCGTCCGATGACCATCAAGATACCGGTGAAAGTGGAGCTCGTCGTGAAGGACGCACCGCCCGCCGTGAAAGGCAACACCGTGTCAGGAGGTAGCAAGCTCATTGAACTTTCTACTGGTGCAAAAATAAACGTGCCGCTTTTCATCAACACAGGCGACATCGTCCGCATCAATACCGACACGGGTGAATACACAGAGCGCGTTGAGAAAGCCTAATAAATTATTGGTCTCTATTTAATTATTCAATAGAGACGCTAGTATTACATGTACCAACACCCGTGGAACTATACACGAGAAGTGTCGGTGTCTGATTTCCTTTACCGCCATCAACAACTATGGATTGTGATCCGCTGACGGGAAGCTTATCGAGGGAAAGGCCAAGAACATTCGCGGAGCTATCCTGTTGCCAAGTCGCATAGGTCGCATTTTGCGATGTCCATGTAAGCGTTGTTTTTCCCCCAACAGTAACCATATACGGTTTTGAGGTTAACGTGCACGTTGGGAGCGGAGACACCAATAGCGTAGTTGAACATGAACTACTGCCACCTTTGCCGAATATCGAGAGGGTTGGGGTAAGGTATCCCTTCCCAGCAACAGTTATCACCTGAGATCCGAAGTCCGACAATTTATCCAATGGAAGACCGAGTACATTCGCCGTACTATCTTGAACCCATGATGCATATATCGCGTCCTCACCACTGGTCCACGAGAGAGTTACCTGATCACCAGGAACTGCTGTATTTTTACTTGCAGTAAGCGCACAAGCAGGAATGTCGGGATTTGGGAAAACCTCGACCATTACACCACAAGAGGTATAGCCGCCATTACCATAAAAGTTCCAGACGTACGCTTTATCCCCACCTGGGTAATACGTTGCCGATCCGTTCGCAAGATCTTTATCACCGCCGGGCCCCTGTGAATAATCAGCATTCGTGCTTGCCCACGATACGGTCACCGGTTCGCCATCGTGGATTTCTACATACGTACTCCCGCTCCCGTCGTAATATCCAGTGCCGGTCAATCCGTATTTTTTCGCGACACCACCGGGGCCATAGGCAACATTGAGCGTGCAAGTCGGAGATTTTACGACTGCCGATTGAGTTGTTGTTTGCGTCGTTGGCTGCGTTGTCGTTTGAGTTGTTGATGTGTCACTCGTGAAAGAGGTGAGGAGGGGAACAAAGACGCTCGCAGATGTAGAGGGGGATGATTGGACGACCGTAATGAGAGCGGTTGCTTGATTTACCGTTACGCCCGAGAAAGCGGTGATGAGGTTAATGAAAGCGCTCGCTGGCGTACTCGGAGACGCCTTAACAACATTGATAAGAACCGTTGCCTGATCCGCCGTGAGACCTGCTGCCTGTGTATAGGCTGGTGAAATAAGGATCCCGATGGATAAGATAGCGCCAGCG
>JANLHF010000023.1 GCA_024653825.1 Patescibacteria group bacterium
TGCAGGTCGTCTCTCTATCGGTACTTCCACACCCTGGGGCAACGGCCTCCTCACCGTCGGCACTTCCTCGCCACTTCTCTATGTGGACAGCAACACCGGTAATGTGGGGATTGGGACCTCGACACCTAGTCAAATGTTGGAGGTCAACGGAACGTTTAAGGCGGCAGCAACCAAGGTTGGCACATTTGTAAGTGAAAAGTCATTTACTGTTTCTTTTCCTTCTGGCGTGGACAATCAAAAGGTCAAGCTCTATTGGCCAACAGGAGTGAGAGTACAGGGCGGATATGAAGTTACCGTGGCCGCTGGTTGGAACTGGTTCATCGCTTCGGGGATGATACAAAAACGATTTGGAGTACAGGCGCAGGAATCGGGCACAATATATGTGCAACAAACTGATGTTCCTTTTGTCCTTGGCGCTACAGGCAACGCCTTCACTATCTCGGACCTGCAATGGGACTCGGTAAATTTGAGGTGGTACATTGTTATCGCCGACATCCAAAATAACGCCCAGTCGGGGAACAACATCACCATCCACGTAAAGTCGTACGTGTATCCGGGCGAATCCGATACGTGGTATCTGGCCGCTGCTGATCAGATGGCCGTTAGTGATGTTTACAGCGACGACGCCACTGTTTACCCGGCGCTCGCAGCAAATACTCCAAACAATTTCGGCATCGGGACCACCTCGCCACTCGCTCGACTTGATGTGGTTGGCGCGCTTTCTCAAACCACCCCACTTCTCCAAGTATCAAAACTCGGTGCGTCCTATGCCACCTCAACTGCTTTTATCATTGACTCTACCGGCAACGTCGGCATCGGGACGACGAGCCCCTACGCGAAACTGTCGATTGTCGGTTCTGCGGTCGCGGATTCGTTTAACGTCACATCTTCCGTCGGGTACCAACAGGGAGGTATCACACTGCTTACTGCGTCTACGACCGCATTTAATACCTTTGTCGGCTTCGGTGTCGGCACCTCGACCACAAGCGGTATCAAGAACACTTTCTTCGGGTATCAGTCGGGACAGGCAAACACGTCGGGTAACGGATCCACCGCTGTCGGATACCAGGCTCTCTTTTCAAATCTAACCAACATCAATAACACAGCCATCGGCAATGGAGCGCTGAAATTAATGAATGGCGGCGAAGGGAACACGGCTCTCGGGAGTGGCGCGATGACTAATTCCACTTCTGGGAATTATAACGTCGCCCTCGGACTCAACGCGATGTCGAATAGTACGGGCTCCAGCAACGTCGCAATCGGACACGCATCACTCAATCCCGCCGGCATCTTCACAGGGTCTTTCAACACGATGATAGGCAGGTATGCGGGGACCGATCTCCAGAGCGGCAGCAATAATACGTACGTCGGGTACAACACGGGAGCTTCTCTTATCGCTGCTGAGAGCGGTAATACACTAATCGGTTATCAAGCCGATGCGATCGCGGGCGCGACAAATGCAGCAGCGATTGGTAATGGAGCGTACGCCGGCGCATCAAACGCTTTCGTGCTTGGCAATGCGAGTTCGAATGTCGGTATCGGGACGACGACGCCCTTCGCCAAGTTGGCAGTCGGGGGAGCGGCGGGCGATACGACCGGCACGGGCTACTTCAGCGGCGCCCTCACCGCAAACTCGTTGAATCTCTCAAACGGAATTCTCACTTCAACCGCTGGCCTCTCGATCACCAGCGGCGGCGCGGGCGACCTCACTCTCGATTCGGGCTCGGGCACCATCAACATCGCCTCGGGCGACGACATCCTCGCTGTGGGCGCAAACAGCAACATCGGCTCGGTCGGCGTGAAGTTCAACACGGTGTATGCGGACACCATCTCGGCGACCACGCTCGTCGGCGTGGTCGTGGGCGGCGCGACCAACGCGGCTGATTGGATCATCAATAATGATAACGCCTCTGCCGATACCGAACCGATGACGCTCGCCTTTGAGCGTGGTTCGGTGACGCCGAACGCGCTCCTCTCGTGGAACTCGGCCGAGAACGCAAAGCGCTTCGAGTTCAATCAGCCGCTCTTCATTCAAAGCGCCGATGCCTCCACCACGCTCACCACTCTTGATTTGAAATCGGTAGCGGGGCAGACGGCGGATATCTTCCGCATCGCTTCTTCCAGCGGCGACTATCTTTTCAACATCGCGGCAAGCGGCAACGTCGGCATCGGGACGACCACTCCAGCGTACAAATTGGATGTGAACGGGGATTTCAGGGTGGGAGTGGCAGGAGCAGTAGCGAATAGTCTCTATGTGAATACAACAGCCGGCAATGTCGGGATTGGGGGAACAGGTGTGCCGAATTTCATTGGCGTCAATGCAAATTCGCATGTCTTAACTATCAGCGGCGATGTTACAGGGGGTAACTTCTATCGAGGGGTTCTCGAGTTAAGAAATCCGGGAGAAGGCTTGGTAGACAATGGTGACATATATTTCGTTGGCGGTAGTACGCAGGCCACCGCCGCATACGCCTCGATTGGCAGCGGATCTGAAGGTTTGGGAGGTGCGAGCGGATACGGCTCTATTCTCACGTTCACAACTAAAGCTGATAATGGCGCGGCCGCACAACGTCTGCGTATCACAAGCACCGGCAACGTCGGCATCGGGACGACGAGTCCGTGGGCACAACTCTCGGTCAATCCGAATGGTATTACCGGCCCAGCCTTCGTCGTTGGGTCATCCACAGTCACCAACTTCATCGTGACGAATGGTGGGAACGTGGGGATTGGGACGGCGAGTCCGGTGGCGCCTCTTAACATAGAAGGGCTTACATCTGGGGCACTTGTGCCACTTTTATATCTTCAACAAGGTGGTTCATCTCCGAACTACGGATTTATTTTTAATGTGGACAATGTCACGACAGGAAATCTTTTCTTAGACCGCATTACTAACGGTTCTAATGTGGGCACAGCGATGACGATTACCCCCAACCTCAATATAGGTATTGGCAACACAAGCCCCGACTCGTCTGGCGCGAGGATTGTTGTTTCACCTACGAATACCACTGGCTCCGCCGTATATCAGGGTCTCGACGTTTCAAATAATATAGATGCGAATTTCCACATAGACATCACTGGTTCTGCGGCAACAGATAAGAGGGCAGTGCTTGGTAGCACAGTGGCTTCTGCACTCGCTTTCCAAACTGGCGGTACGGAAAAAATGCGGGTTACCAGTGGCGGCAACGTCGGCATCGGGACGACGACGCCCTCATACAAACTTGACGTCGCCGGGTTCATCAACACCGACCAATATTCCGGATACAAACAAGCGGGGAATACAATTCTGTATGCTTCAACGACAAATTTTTCAACACTTGTCGGTATAGGCCAGCCGACACTTACTCCAAGTATTGCTGGCGGGATGACCTCGTTCGGGTATCAGGCATTGGGTAACGCCACTTCTTCTTCTTACAACACGGCTATTGGATACAAGGCCCTTTTGGGGAATGCAGTAGACTCTAGTGGTCTTTCCAACACGGCTATTGGATACGAAGCTCTGCGCGACAACTCTTCAGGAGGCCTTAACACCGCCATTGGAGTAAGCGCTCTTGCTTCTCATTCGACAGGCTCATACAACACCGCTCTTGGTGCCAATGCTCTTTTGTTTGACACGGCGGGAGAACAAAATACCGCAAATGGTTCTTATGCACTTTACTCAAACACTATCGGCAGTTTCAACACCGCTGGTGGTGTCGGGGCTCTGCTTTATAACACCACTGGCTCAAATAATGCCGCTTTCGGTGTCAGTGCTCTTGAGAACAATGCTTCCGCGACCAACACCGTAGCGGTTGGATATAAAGCAGGGTTTGGTGTTCTTGGGCAGTCCGCCTTCCAGAATGCAACTTTGCTTGGTTATCAGGCTGGACTCGGTTTAACCACGGGCAACAATAATACTCTTTTGGGTTACCAAGCGGGGAGTAATCTCACCACAGGGAGTGGCAACGTTATCATCGGCTATAACATTTCGGCGACTTCAAGCATGGCCACGAACTCTCTTAATATCGGTAACTTGATTTTTGGCACCGGTTTAGATGGCACCGATACGACGCTCTCGAGTGGAAACGTCGGCATCGGGACGACGACGCCGGACACAAAACTTTCTGTAAACGGAACTATTTATTCATCCATAACTGAATTGGTGACCAACGGCACTTTTAGTTCAGATATTAGTGGTTGGACCGATAATTCCGGTGTTGGTTCGTCCATCGCTTGGAGTTCCGGTTTCAGTGGTTCTCTGTTGCTCAGTGGCGCTACCGCCAATGCTATAGCTGACCAGACACTGACCACTCGTATTGGGGCCAGGTATATTGTTAAAGTTACTGCGCCGGCTGCAGCACACAACTTCGACGTCCGTATTGGGTCAACTCTTGGCGGGACAGATTTACTGGACGAAACAATATATTCTGGGTCGGTGTCCGGTTCGTTTACCTTCTTCTTCACCGCAAGTTCCGCCACTACTTATTTCAGAGTGTTCACTGCGTCAGATGGAAATTATGTTGATAATATATCAGTCACTCAAGCATCATTGATTGCAGAAGGAAACGTTGGTATCGGGACGTCGTCGCCGGCTGGTCCTCTGCACGTTGTAAATGTTGTTGGAGGGAGCGATGTCTTGCGTTTGGACACCACTGGCACCGGAGCTGATCAGCCAGTTGATATTCGTTTGGGTAGTAATAACGCAAAAGGTTTGAGGATTTACGCTAGTACTAACGAACTTGGATTTCAGCCCGAGGGTGCAGGATTTCAGTTTTATAGCAACAGCAGCGCTAATTTTCCCGGACAGGTCTATTTTGATTCAGGCGCACACGATTCAGCGGCGATAATGTTTAGAACATCCGCGTCTAGTACAAATATTACAGAGCGGATGCGGATAACATCCAGTGGCAACATAGGTATTGGTATTACTACCCCAACGAGTCGGTTGCAGATTAAGGGATTTAATCAGTTGGCTGCCAGCTCCTCTCTCTCAGTCTTGGATTCTTCGAGCAACTCTCTTTTTGATGTTAAAAACAACGGCAACGTCGGCATCGGGACGACGAGTCCGTTCGCCAAACTTTCAGTAGCAGGGGACATCTACGCAGACGGAAACCTGACCGTAGGGGGACTCACCGCCACTTCGTCAATCTCTGCCCCATACTTCACCGCCACCGACGCGGCAGCCACTTCAACTTTTGCGGGTGGACTCACGGTCGGCACTTCGCAATTTGTTGTTCAGCAAGCGACAGGGAATGTAGGGATTGGGACTGCGAATCCGGGTTCCAGTTTAGATGTGAACGGGATTATACATACAAACAATTATTTAAGGTTGGGTTCATCGGCGACTGATTCAAATTGGCAACTAGGTTTTGAAACTAGCCCAGTGTCAGCTCAACTCGTTACAGGATATGCAACTGTACTTAATGCTGCTGCAAGTGCGAGTCAAGGGTTTATGTTCCGTAACGGGCCTACGGGGTCTAGTTTAATGGAGTTGAATGATACCAATGTATATATAGCCGGCAACGTCGGCATCGGAACATCAAGCCCACAAGTATCGTTAGACGTTGCCGGTCTCACCCGCTATTCTGAAACTTCATCATTCACTCAGCCGACTAACGGAAAGGGTATTGAGTTTGTATATCGCACCGATAGCGGGAATGATTATGGATTTGTCCAATCGTATGACCGAACCAACTCTGTGTATAAAGACTTACACATTGACGCTCTACCGCTCAACCTGAATAGATACAGCGCTGGTGGTGTCAACATCGCGGCTGCTGGTCTTGTTAATATCGGTAATATCCAACAATCGCTTGGTAAACTGCAGGTTTTTGGAGTATACACGGGTGCGGCAGATAACATTGTGTTGAGTTTGAATTCTGGTGCTTCTGGCGTAGCTTCTAAAATCCACTTTTCTGATTCGGTAAATTGGAACTGGACAATCGGAGGATACGGAGACACGACAGGTGATTTCGTATTTAATAGCGGTGCTTGGGCAGGTGCGTTGGGAACAGAGAGAATGAGAATAAAACAAACTGGAGATGTCCGAATCGGAACGTATACCAATACAAGTTACGATGAGAAAGTAGCTATTGTTGGTGCCAAAGTCCCATTTGTAGGCATTCCGCAAAACCAATTGGCGGTTGTCGACAATACTTCAATGGCGGCTGGCGTGGGAGGGGCAATCAGCTTTGAGGGTAGTTATACTGGAACAACACTGACATCATTTGCCGCTATCGCTGGAGTCAAGTCAAACGGTACGGATGCAAATTATGATGGAGACTTCACTATCGGTACCAGAGTTCACGGTGGAAATATAACTGAGAAAGTGCGTGTCTTGGCGAACGGCAACGTCGGCATCGGGATCGTGAACCCGGCATACGCGCTTGATGTTAAAGGCCAGAGTGGCACGAGCAATCTATTCAATGTCGCTTCGTCAACGGGGACAAGCCAGTTGATGGTAGATAGTCGTGGCAGACTAAATGTTAACTCTACTTCTGCCACGGCAAATCTAGCGAGGGCTGAGATAGTCGCACAGGATTCAGACCAGATAGCGCTCCACGTGAGCCACATCAATTCAAGCGGTGGTGTTTCTACTGCGTGGGGTATAAAAGTAGATGGGAATCATCCAAATAACACCAGTCAGTACTACGGGATGCAGATAGCCCCGCTGCAATCTTATACCGCATCGATGACCGGACTGGATATTACTTATAGCGCGAGTTACGGCACCTCAAAAGGAATTAATATTGTTCTTAGTAAAAGTCTTGATGCTTCTACTCCCGGATACGGAATAAGTTCAAGTATCATTAGTACTGGCACCACTAATAACAGCGAATTGCTTGCGGGGGATTTCAAAATTTCTCAAACAGGC
Source organism: Patescibacteria group bacterium (assembly GCA_024653825.1). Classification (GTDB taxonomy): domain Bacteria; phylum Patescibacteriota; class Minisyncoccia; order Phycocordibacterales; family Phycocordibacteraceae; genus C7867-001. The sequence continues at coordinate 6,851 of JANLHF010000023.1, forward strand.
GGGGCAAGCACAGATGTACAAAATGTCGCAAGATTCCAGAATGCATCTATCACGGGAGATTCAAAATTCCTCACTTTTGGTACCGAGGCAAGTTATACAGAACGTGGGACAATTTTCTACGATAGAATCAACAATGCTCTCGATATTAATGGCAATAACGCGTTAAGTTTGTCGACCGGGGGCACTGTCCGGGAGTTCATATCATCAACAGGCAACGTCGGCATCGGGACGACGAGTCCGTGGGGACTCCTTTCAGTCAATCCAAACGGCATCACGGGTCCATCATTTGTCATCGGCAGCTCTACACAGAACAGCTTGGTTTTCACACAAGACAATAATCTTCGTTTGTACTCAATGGGGAATCCTCTTGTGTACTCGGAGTTCTCGCGTGGAGATACGAACGGTTATACGGTATTCAATCAAGTAGCAAATAATTTTGGATATTCTTTTAATAATAATGGCATCGCTTACCTCTCGATTCAAGGGGGCGGAGTTGGTCCCACGATTTCTGGGAATGGCGGACTTAACCTCACAACGACGAATAACACAGATCTTCTTAACATGATGGGTTCAGTAAGAATTGGATATTCTGGAACGAATAACTACATTATACCGATTACCGACAACTTGATTTCAAACGGCACGGTAACACAGCGCTGGTCCTCTTTGCATGTTGGTACAGGCGATAGCTCATTCGCCGGCAACGTCGGCATCGGGACGACGAGTCCGACACAGAAACTTGATGTGTACGCCACTGCGAATGGTGGTGGAATTGTTATAAATAATTCAGGTGGAGCTACGGCTCTGAGATTAAATACGGACAATGTTGCAACGAGTGATTATCGCAACTGGGCTTTAGTAACAAATTACACTACAAACGGCTCCTTAGCTTTTCAAGTCGGTTCAGCGAGAGGGGTAGAAGCGTATGGTGGTACAGAGGTAATGACGATGACAAAAGAAGGCAACGTGGGTATCGGGACGACGAGTCCTTCCACCAAGTTTTCCGTCGGCGGGGCGGCGGGCGATACCACTGGTCATGGCTACTTCACTGGCGGGCTCGGCGTGGGGGTTGTCAACACGACCGCGGGCTCGCTACAGGTAAGCGGTACTGGCACATTCGGGAACCTGACTACGACGGGTAGCGATTCAGCCATTCTGCTGTCAAACACGGGTGCAGCGACGATTAAGGAAAGCGGCGGCGGCTATCTGGTCATAAGTACCGCCAGCAACAATATATATCTTGACCCCGCCGGCGATTTATATCTGAGGTCCGGTGGGGGATTCACACAGGCCGTAGTGACGGCTACAGCATCTGCCGACCGCTACTTGACGCTTACGGGCTCCAACGGCGGCGCACCAACTATTGGTACTTCTGCGGGAAATTTAAACCTCACTCCCGCCAACTCTGCCACCACTACAGTTGCAAATGGCTTCATCGCGGGGACAGGGGGCACAGGATTGGTGGTACAGCAAACAAGTGGCAACGTCGGCATCGGGACGACGAGTCCGGCTACAACGCTTTCGGTTGATGGAAATGGGTACCTCACGGGTGGGCTTGGGGTGGGCGTGGTAAATACGACGGCGGGTACCCTTAGTGTAAGCGGACTCGCTACATTAACAGGCGGTGCAGTTACTGATGCGGCGAATGGGTATGCGTTGTTCACGGGCGATCCTTCGAGTTACAATATAAGCAGGGACGGTGTAACAGTTAGTGTCAAAAGTGGAGGGGTTATTAGTTTGGTGGCACCTCAAGGAGTCTCCGTTAGTGCAGCGTTTAGTGCGACCGCCGGTCTAACTACGCTTAGTAATGCTTCCACAACGCAGTTGTCAGTATCAAACACCGCATACTTCCCCGGCTCTGGTATCTGGAATAGTAGCGGCAACGTCGGCATCGGGAACACTAATCCGCAATACACACTTGATGTCACTGGCACCGCGAACATCACCGGCACGACGACGATTCAGGGGCTCACGGTGGGGAAAGGGGCGAGCTCTCTACCAGCAAACACCGTATTTGGAGTAGGAGCAGGAGCATCATTTACCACCGCAAACAACAACATCGCCATCGGTACAAATGCGTTAGCAACTGCCGCGGCAACGGGAGACAGGCAAATTGCTATTGGTACGAGCGCTCTGCAAAATGCGGACAACTATCTCAATGTCGCCATCGGTTATTTGGCCGGTTCTTCTATAAATACAGGTCAAGAAAACGTAATACTTGGCGGTTATGTGGCGACAGCAATGACAACAGGGTCACAAAATGTGTTTCTTGGCGGGAGCGTAGCACAACAAGGTGTTCTTACCGGCGGGCTTAATACTTTTGTTGGGTATGGCATTGCTAGCGGTCTGAACCTTACCTCTGCATTTAGTAACACCGCCGTTGGCGGAGTCGCGCTCGCTTCACTTACGACTGGTCAGTACAACGTCGTTATGGGACGACGCGCCGGGTTTATGATTTCGTCAGGTAGCAACAACGTGATTATCGGTGGTACCGATGGTACCGCGGACTCTGTTCTCTCCACGGGGTCTGCCAATACTATAATTGGTCAACAAGCTGGAGTTACCACAACTGGCGGCGGCAACGTTATGCTCGGCTATCGCGCCGGCTCCTTTGAAGCCGGCTCCAACTCTTTCTATGTTGATAATCAAAACCGCACGAATACTGCAGGCGACAAAACGGGTGCGCTCCTCTATGGCACCTTCAACGCGACACCCGCTTCACAGACGCTCGTCATCAACGCCTCAACGACCGTCGCGCAGAACTTGAGTGTTTTAGGAACAGGGAATAGTTACTTTGCCGGCAACGTCGGCATCGGGACGACGAGTCCGTGGAAGGCGTTAAGTGTCGTCGGTGGAGTAGCTTTTCCTGATTTGGAGACCAATACAGATAATGCAGATTATCCTATAATTCTGAAAAAAACAGATGGGACACTGATGTATGAAAGCGTGATGACCGTAAACCCAGCCAACGACACTCTTGATGTCGGAAACTTACACCTGTTTACTTCTGGTACGATAAGGGCAGATAATGCGGCATTAATCTTAGCAACCAACTACTTCAATCCCGGAATAGCATTAACCACGGGGGGTAGCAATAAGGCAATAATAGGAGATACAACCGACAGGACAATTGGGATAGCGGACAGACTACAAATACCGGGAACTACAGAAATTACAAGTTCATTAGGTTTCTCTATGTGGTCGGCTGATGCATTAAGTTCTCGTATTGAGTTTGGTAAATCTCGTGGGGCGGCATTGGGAACGAATACTATTGTTCAAAACAATGACGTGTTAGCGACAATCGCTGGGTATGGTGCAAATGGTTCTACTTTCACGAACGCCGCGAATATCTTTATGGAGGTTGACGGAACGCCAGGAGCAACCACGGATATGCCGGGGCGACTTACTTTTTACACCACGCCGGATGGTTCTGGGACAGCACTTGAGCGTATGCGAATTGATAATGCAGGCAACGTGGGTATCGGGACGACGAGTCCTGCAAGTAAACTTGTTGTATATGGATCGGATTCGTCATACGGCATGGCAAGAATCGTCAACTCAAGCGCGAACGGCGAGGCGAGTATCGCATTTAGAGATTCCAGCGACTCGGACTCGCAGTCATGGGTCATCGGGAAGAATCTTTCAAGCTCTGGTACGGATTCGTTCGGATTCTATAGCGTTACCGGTACTCATCTGACTATCACACAAGGTGGCAACGTCGGCATCGGGACGACGAGTCCATGGGCGCAACTTTCGGTAAATCCAAACGGCATCACGGGTCCGTCGTTTGCAATCGGATCCTCCACCAAAACTGATTTCATTGTGACGAATGGGGGGAACGTGGGGATTGGAAACTTGAGTCCCACTGCCGGATTGCATATTGGTTCTGCCGCAAGCGGCAAAAACGTCAGAGTTGCTAATGGTTGGTTGTGCGTGGACAGTAATGACACCTGCACCGGAGCGGGAACGGCCGGCACCATCTACACGGTCGACGTGGATGTCCAGGGCGCTGATGTGGCGGAAAACTATCCGACGTTGGACGCAATCCTGGAAGCGGGTGATGTAGTAACGACTGATGGTTCTAATCAGGGGTATGTTTCCAAAGCCGTTTCGACCTTTACTGTTTTAGGAGTTGTCTCCACCAAACCGGGCTTGTTGCTTAACGGGTATAAATCGGAAGATTTTCCCAATGCCAGCAACGTACCTATAGCGTTAAACGGGCGTGTGCCAGTTAAGGTATCGAGCGGAAACGGATTCATCAGTATCGGTGATCGTCTCGCTCTCTCTTCGACCACTCCAGGTGTGGCGGTGAAGGCGCTCCATAGTGGCGAGACGATCGGTGTGGCGCTCGCACCCTACAACAGTGACACTGTGGGCTCCATAAACGTGTTCGTCTCACCGCAATACTGGCTTGCTCCCGGGGATATATCAGTTGATGTAATAACAGGCAGGGTCGGCATTGGCACCACGACACCGAACCACACGCTCACGGTCGCCGGAGATGTCGGCGCCATCGCATTCGTCAACACTTCCACCAGAAGTGCCAAGAAGGATATCGAATATAGTACTGCTTCCTCCACTAGCGATCGTCTGAACCAGCTCGTGAACCTCAAAGTCGCCACCTACCGCTACACCATTGAGAACCAGGCTGACCCACTGCGCATCGGCCTCATAGCCGAAGACACTCAATCTATCGCTCCTGAGATACTTTCAGCAGACGGTAAGGGAGTTGATCTCTACAAGCTTGCGACCTTCACGCTCTCGGGTGTGCAGGCGCTCGCAGACAAGGTGGCGTCGGCGGAGACGCGTCTCACCTCGCTTGAAGAACGCGTTGCCATTTTGGAGCGTATGGCAATCGGCACGAAAACCGATTTTGCGGACACGGCGACCAGCACAGTGGCAACTTCAACACCCTTTAGCATCGGGTTCATTTCAAGTTTATTCGGACAAATAACAGAGTGGCTCGCGGATGCGGGGAACGGGATAGGAGACCTTTTTGCAAAAACATTCCACGCAAGCGAGCAGATTTGTGTGGACGATCAGTGTCTCACGAAAGGTGATGTGAAGACGCTCTTAGACTATGTGCACGCACAGACGGCGAGTGTAGCCGATAATTCCGGCTCCTCCGGTATATCGATTTCACCGGTGGCGACCTCGACCACACTTTCATTAGAGGCAGCACCGACCACTGATGCAACTTCGACTACCGCGATGGCGACCACGACCGAAGCAGTGCTGACCTCGCTTGAAGTAACGACGCCCATCATTATCACCGATGTCGCGACTTCGACAGAAGCAACTACCACGACCGATACGACCACGACTATTGATGCTTCAGTGACTAGCTCGACGACGACAGACACTCTTATCGCTGCTCCCGCGGACACAATCGCTCCGCCCGTTCCTGTCGATACGACCACGACTGCGATCAATGATACTGTTCCGACCGACTCGGCGACAACAACAACTCCCTAGGTTTCCTTGCGATTCGTGAGCGCGGCGCGGAGGGTCTCGGCGTCGGAGTATTCGAGCTCGCTACCAGTCGCGAGACCGCGACCGAGCTGAGACGTTTTTGCTTGGTCGCGATACGGAGCGAGCAACTCGCGGACGCGATCAACGGTGTGTTCTCCTTCGCTCGTGGCCGAGAGCGCGAGGACGATTTCTCGTAATCCATTTTTCAAACGTTTCTCTACGATGTTCATCAACTCCTTTTCGCGAATTGCACCTTTGCCCGAGAGGGTGAGCACGCCACCGAGCACAAAATAACGACCTTTGTAAGTGCCAGCACGCTCCACGGCCGCGAGATCCTGGTCCTTCTCGACAATCATTAAAAGAGTATCATCGCGTTTTGTGTCGGCACAATAATTGCAAATGGGCACAGTACTGCCATTATGGAAGCGCAGGCAATCGGGGCACTGTCGAACGTCCTTGCCCAAAGAGGCGATAAGAGTGGCGAGCTTTGTGCGCTCTATCGCGGGAGCGGCGAGCAAATAATAAACGAAACGCTTTCCCTGGCGTGGACCGATGCCAGGGAGTCGTGCGAGCGCAGATGCCAATTCATCGATGTGATCCATCAGAATTCTTGTGCCAGTTCACCATACCCGGCCGTATCTACCGGCTGGAATGTGGCGCGCTTCTCGTCAAAGAAGAGTTCGGTTTTTCCGGTCGGCCCGTTGCGATGTTTTTCAATCAAGATTTCGGCGATATTCGGACGGTCGCTCTCTTTGTTGGCCTTATCGTCACGATGGATGAACATCACCACGTCAGCATCTTGTTCAATAGAGCCCGAGTCGCGCAGGTCGGAGAGGCGGGGCCTGCCTCCGCGCTGTTCGACCGCGCGCGAGAGCTGTGAGAGCGCGATGACTGGCACCTCAAGCTCGCGCGCAAGCCCTTTGAGCGAACGGGAAATTTCAGTGATTTGTTGGACCATAGAGTCAGATGCTTTGGTTGTGGTCGGCGCCATCAGCTGAAGATAATCCACGATAATGAGCCCAATACCACGTTCACGCTTCAGCCGGCGCGCGACGGCGCGCATCGCGAGGATGTTGTTGCCCGGCTTGTCGTCGATGTAGATGGGCGCTTTTGAAAGGACCTCGAGCGCATCGCGGATACGGCTGAAGTCCTCCTCCTCCTTTACTTGTCCGGTGCGCAGCTTCCAAGAATTGACGAATGATTCGGCGGAGAGCATACGATCGATAATCTGCTCAGAACTCATTTCAAGCGAGAAGATACCGACGGGAACGTTGTGGCGCACTGCGGCGTTGCGTGCGATGTCAAGCGCGAGAGATGTTTTACCGACCGAAGGACGGGCGGCAATAATCACAAGATCGGAAGGATGAAAGCCCGAGAGGAGATTGTCGAGAGCGTCGAAGCCCGAAGGTACCCCGCGGATGCCGTCTTCTTTGTGCGAAAGCGCCTCGATGCGTTCCCATGCCTCGTGAATTTTGTCGCCGATGGCGGTGAACTTATGCGCGGCGGATGCGTTGCCGATAGCGTAGATGCTTTTCTCCGCTTCGTCGAGCACCTCCATTGTTTCGCGACCTTCATCGTAGGCGGATTCTGAAATACCGTATGCAGCATCGATAAGAGAGCGCATCAAGAATTTGCGCGAGACGAGTTCGGCGTAGTGTGAGAAATTGCCGGGTGCTGGTGCTGAGCCGGCGAGCTCGGCGAGGTAGGAGCGGCTCCCGCTGCGTTCAAGCAACCCCTGTCCTTGCAATTTTTCAGAAAGAGAGAGGAGGTCGATTGGTTCGCCACGTTCAGCGAGCTCGCGCATCGCGCCGAAAATGAGGCGATGCTTTTCCGCGTAGAAGGAATCTGGATGTATGAGATCTGAAACGTCGTGAATAGCGTCCGGTTTTAGAAGGAGAGCGCCGAGAAGAGCACGTTCGGACTCAAGGGATTGTGGGGGGATGCGGTCGGCTGCCATTGCCGCCATTGTATCAAAGAGTCGTCCGAGTCAACACCGGACCATCAGGCCCGTCATCCACATGATATCCACTGTTTTCAATCTCATTCCTGAGGCGGTCTGCCAAGATAAAGTCTTTTGCCGTCCGGGCTAGCTCGCGCCGTGAGAGGAGGTTGCGCACTTTCCCCGGCACATCATCCTTTACGGTCGCGCCTGTGGAGGAAGTAGGTATAAGTGCAAGGCCGAAATGTGCGTCGGCCTCAAGTAAGAGGCCCCATTTTTCCTCAGGAGTGTACTCTTCGCTCTTAAGCGAATCCCAGAGAATACCGAGCGCCTGTGGTGTCGCGAGATCGTCGCGAACTGCCACGAGAAAACGCCCAAGCGCTTCCGAGGGCGCGCGAACACGTTTAGATTCTTCAGCCACAACCTTCGCATTTTTCTGAAGTCGCTCGAGCGCACTTGCCGCACCTGCGAGCGCGTCCCAAGAGAAGGAGAGGGGAGTACGATAATGCGCTTGCAGATAGAAATAGCGAAGCGCGAGCGGACGGAACCCTTTGGCAGTTACATCAGAAAGATCAAATACATTACCGAGCGACTTCGATACCTTCTCGTTCCCCATATTAAGGAATGCGTTATGCATCCAATAATGGACGAAGGTCCGTCCTGAGGCAGCTTCAGATTGCGCAATTTCATTGTTGTGATGCGTCATGATGTGGTCCTCGCCACCCGTATGGATGTCAATCTCTTGTCCTAAGAGAGAACGGACCATCGCCGAACACTCAATATGCCAGCCCGGATTCCCCCGACCCCATGGGCTATCCCACTGCTGGAGATCATTCGCTTTTGCGGTACGCCAGAGAACGAAGTCTGAAGGGTGCCGCTTTCCCTTAACGACCGAGACGCGCGATCCCGCTTCAAGCTTCGCCGTATGCAGGCCACCGAGTCTGCCGTAATTTTGAAATTTCCCCGTATCGAAATAAAGACCATCGGAGAGCTGATACGCAAACCCTTTTTCTTCCAGCGTCTTCGCGAGTGCGATTTGTTCTTTTATGTATTCGGTTGCGCGCGGAAAACGAATATCATCGGTGTCGATATGCAAGTCGGCAAGATCTTCAAGAAATACCTTCGTGTATCGATCTGCGATCATTTCAGGTGTCGTATGTTCGCGCTTTGCGCCCAGATTCATTTTATCTTCGCCACGGTCGCCGTCGCCCACGAGGTGCCCGACATCGGTGATATTGATAACGCGACGTACTCGATAACCGGCGGCGCTAAGTACGCGCGCGACCGTGTCGGAAAAAACGTATGAGCGCAGGTTGCCGATATGCGCACGACTGTAGACGGTCGGTCCGCAGGAATACATCGTGACGACGCCGAGACGTTGGGCGATGAACAGCTCTTTGTTGTTTGAGAGCGTGTTTATGAAAAATACTGGCGCGGGCCGGTGAACGGTCTCCTTACGTTTCCCAAATAGGCGAGCTAACCACTGCATATTAGAGCCATCGCTTCTTGATAAAGAACGCCGTTAGAAGCGTTGCGACGCCAAGCATAATCCCAAGTACGATCCAGAAAGCGTGCGGCGAGTTGATGATTGGAGTGCCTTCTGTGCGCATTGCGAATGTCCAACTGATGAGTCCGAGTGGCAGGAAAATGAAATTGACGATGGTCAACGTCTTCATAATCTCGTTTTGACGCGCCTCGAGAAGAGCCATATTAGTCTCACGCATTTCAGTGGCGATAGCGCGGTGGGTCTTAATCAGCCGCTCAACCTGCGTGCGCTCATCGAGAATGCGCTGGGCGCGTTGAGCGAAGGAAACACCGAAGAATCCTCGGTGTGCGAGCGCTTTAAGGAAATGGTCGAGCGGCTCTTCTTGATTTGCGAGAGCTGCCTCTAGATGAAGAAATTCGCGGCTGATGTCGGATATGATGCGCACGGTCTGACGCTCGTGTCCATCAAACATCTCGTGTTCAGTCCGTGCGAGGCTGTCCGCCACATGATTAGTATGGTCGCGCACCGAGGTGTAGAGATGCGCAAAGAGAATTTCAATCAATACATCAGTGGAAATCGTGTGTTGGCTGGAAACAAGTTTCTGCGCCTCAAGCAGTTTCTTTAAATGATAGAGCGGAACGACTACTTCATAACGGACCGTGATGATGAAATCTTTGCCAACAATGAAGTCGATTTCTTGGTTTTTTGCATCATTGCTCTTGTTTCCATGCGCCGGGAAATGAAGAACGAGAAGGGCATTGCCTTCGTCGCCCGCCGCTAGGGGCGACGGAGTGGGGGAGAGTAGTTCAGTCTCAATCCGTTCACTGATCGAGAATTCGTGCGCAATATGGCGGATCTCCTCTCCGCTCGGTTGTTCCAGATCAACCCACACCCCCCCCGGATACTCGTAACGGAATATCATGGTTCTAGAATACCATAACGTCTCTGTGATACACTGCTCGCATGAATACGAAAGAGGCATACTATCGCGGACGGAATATCGCAACGCGTGGCATTTCATTTGCGCTTGTCGCCGCACTTTCCTTCGGTGCTGGGCTTGCGGTGGCCAGTACCGGTTCGGTTGCCGCCGTGATTACACATATCCCGCTTATTGGCGACGGCCTTGATGCAACACCGGATCAGAGCGTCGATTTGGCCGATTTCTGGAAGGCATGGAACGCGCTGAATATGAATTATGTTGTTACGCACGCTTCTTCAACTCTGCCGACCGTTCGAGAACGTGTATTGGGTGCAATCCAAGGTCTTGCGACGTCTTACGGTGATCCGTATACAGTTTTCTTCCCCCCCAAAGAAGCGAAGGCTTTTTCCGAGGCTATCTCAGGTAGTTTCGCCGGCGTCGGCATGGAGATTGACGTGAAGGATCATATCCTTACCGTTATTGCGCCGTTGAAGGGTACACCGGCGGAAGCGGCGGGTATTAAGGCGGGGGATCAGGTGATCGCTATTGACGGGAAATCGACCGACGGCATCGCCGTTGAGAAGGCAGTAACGGAAATTCGCGGTCCGATAGGCACAACCGTTGTGCTCACCATCATCCGTGACGGGAAGCCGCTTGAGATTAAGATTGTGCGCGAAACGATCCAGGTGCCGGAAACGGATGACGGTATAGATGTCCCAAGTGGCGTCTATCACATTGCACTGTATGAATTCACTTCAAACTCCGCGACGCTTTTCAGCAAAGCTTTCTCGCGTTTCCAGGCCTCAGGTTCAAAAAAACTCATCGTCGATTTACGCGGTAATCCAGGCGGATATCTTGATGCCGCCGTCGATATTGCGAGCCACTTCCTGCCCAAAGGAGAGAAGATTGTGACAGAGGATTTTGGCGGGAAAGAATCAAACAACGTCCATACGAGCTATGGCTACGCCGACCTGCCGAAGGGCGCGGAAGTCGTGGTTCTTATTGATGGCGGTTCCGCTTCGGCATCTGAAATCTTCGCCGGTGCGCTCCAAGACAATAAGGCGGCAACGCTTATTGGCATGGAATCCTTCGGTAAGGGATCGGTTCAGACTCTGCTCGATCTCGCTGGTGGATCGCTGAAAGTCACGGTCGCTCGCTGGATCACACCGGCAGGTCACTGGATTATGGGCAACGGTGTCACGCCGGATATTACGGTCGCCTACAAGAAAGCGGATACGGATGGCGGAAATGATTCGCAAATGTCCCGTGCCATCGATTTTTTGACTACGGGCAAATAGTGCGCTAGGCTCGAGTCATATGAAAGTTATATTGATTAAAGACGTGAAGAGGGTAGGGCACGCACACGAGGAAATTGTGGTGGCTGACGGCTATGCGCTCAACTTCCTCATCCCGAAGAAGCTCGCCATAGCTGCCACTGCAGTAGCGAAGCAAGAGGCCGAAACACGCCGAAAGCAGTCAACCGACCGCTCTGCTCTTGATGTAAAACTTCTTGCCCAAAACATCGCCTCTCTTACCGAAGCGCGCATCATCATCAAAGTGAAGGCGAATGAAAAAGGTCATCTCTATGACGCGGTTGGTGAGCCGGAAATAATGCAGGCGGTGAAAGAGCAGTCTCATATTGATCTCCCTGAGGATGCAATCAAACTCGAGAAGCCGATCAAAGAGCTCGGCACGTTTGATATCCCGGTTTCTGCCGGCGGAACCTTCGGAAAGTTTTCTATCACTATTGAAGCTGAATAGTTGGGCGTATTCCAAAACCCGGTTCACCGGTAAAACAAAAAGAGGTCGCGCTCCGGGCCGCTAGGCCAAGTCTAACTACCTCTTTTTGCTTCACCGGCTCTCCGGTTCGTTTTGAAATTTAATTTAAACGACGTCGGCGACTTTCTTGGAGATAACGCGGCCCGTGAAGTTGGTCTTACGGCGCGTGCGGAAAGAAACGGTGCCGGTAGCGATGGAGAAAAGTGTATGGTCGCGACCAACGCGCACATTTTTTCCGGCCTCAATCTTTGTTCCGCGCTGGCGAACGATGACCATGCCTGGGCGAGCTGCGGCGCCATCAGCGAGTTTTACCCCAAGGTATTTTGGGTTTGAATCGTTGAGATTTTTTGCTGATCCGCCGGCTTTAGTTGATGCCATAGTGGTATAGTTTTACCCAATGACTATAGCAGATGCGCGCGAAAAATGCAAAGGTCTGGTCGCCCGAATACCTCGGGATATGCTCATTATTATCATCCTTGTTTTGTCCTCGACGTTCAGTTTCTGGCTTGGCTATCTTGCCGGGACGGACGCGGGGCAGGGAAGTGTCGCACTTCCAGAAGTCTCTTCTGTGGCAAATTCAGTAGCAGCCCCGACGTCGGAAGTCGGGACCCCGACTGAAGCGTCGGGGGTGGTCGCTTCTAAAAACGGGACGAAGTTTTACCTCCCGGATTGCCCAGGTGTTGGCCGCATCTCAGAGAGTAATAAAGTGTGGTTCGCTTCACCGACGGCCGCACTGGCCGCCGGTTATTCTCCTGCCGCGAATTGCAAAGGACTCTGATCTGCTATCATTGAAACAATGAATGACGATCTGACACGCGATAATTCACCCCATCAGCCACCAATACACGAGACTGTCGAACGATTGGCCAAAGTAGTTCACGAAGGCGGACGCACAATGCCTGAAGATCGTCCGCTTCTCGTTTGCAAGCCTAAGAAGATTGAGTCGTGGCGCGTGTTTAAGATTATGGCTGAATTCGTCGAGGGGTTTGATATTATTCGCCGTTACGGCCTTGCCGTCTCTTTATTCGGCAGTGCACGCACTTTGCCAGGAAATGATTCATATGTTCACGCCGAAGAACTTTCGCGCCGGCTTTCAGAGCACGGCTTTGCCGTTGTTACGGGCGGTTCCTCCGGCATTATGCAGGCTGCCAATAAAGGAGCGTTTGAAGTCGGCGGCGCTTCGGTTGGGCTCAATATCAATTTACCCACAACACAAGTCTATAATCCATATCTGACCGAAAAATTCGGCTTCGATCACTTCTTCGTGCGGAAGGTAATGTTGACGTATTCTTCCGAGGTATATATTTATTTTCCTGGTGGCTTTGGCACGCTTGATGAATTTTTTGAGATTGTGACGCTTGTACAGACCAAGAAAATCCGAAAAGTGCCCATCATTCTTTACGGGAAAGATTTTTGGGACCCGTTACTCGCCTTTATTGAAAAGACCGTCTATAAGGACCATTCTGCCATTGATAAAGAGGATATGGAGCTCTATACGGTCGTTAATTCGGTCGATGAGGCCTATGAGTATGTGGTTAAGAACGTTGTGTGCTAATCGAGCGTGATATTATTTTTTTATGAATCATAAAAGATTATCTGCGGGGCGCCTTCAGCTCTACGCTTTTTGGACAGGATGTATAAGTACGTTGGTAAGTCTTTTGCACGTCGTTATCATCGCGCTTAAAAAATAGCAGGGGAGTTCGTGGCTATAGTGCGCACAATATATCTTTTGCGCACTTGTCTACGAGAGCAGATTGAGCCAAGAGGCCATCCACTGCCAGAATTGGGAGAAGAGGTTTATCATATAACTTAGATTAGCCTGTCCGGCGGGAGAGTTGATGATAGCCTGGATAGAAATGCCGAAAAAAGATAGCGCAAAGAAGAGAATAATGGTCCAGAAAGCAAGACGTAACAGGGACATATCTTATAGTATACACCGCTCCCCTGCCCTAGGTAGCACGGCTAGCCGAGATACTGTCTTAAAGATAAGAAAGCGGATTAAGATATGCTGTCAGAGTTGCGACCGGCATTGTAGCGTTGGCACAGGCTGTGGTCGCTCCGCGGAACTGTTTTAACGTCATAATCTGGGTACCCTCAGTTGCGTACACTCCGTAGTGGAGGTGTGGGCCGGTTGCAAACCCGGTCATACCCGAAAGGCCGATTAGCTGCCCGGTACTTACCTGCTGCCCTTTTGTGACATCAATAGAGGAAAGGTGCGCATAGAGCGTGCTGAGACCATTGCCGTGGATTATCATCACCCATTTACCGAAGGAATAACAGCCGCGTACGAGGTCCGTGTTGCCGGTACCGAGCACAGTACCCCCGAGTGAAGCATACAGCGGCGTACCGATAGAGGCGGCAATATCAATACCGTTGTGACCATGGCCATTATAGACCTGCGCATTCGCGGTCGAGAACGGCGTATTGCCGAAATACTGTGTGATGCAAAAAAGATTGCCAAAAAGCGTCTTGCGTCCGGTGCAATTGAACATATATGCCGTACTAAATGGCCAGGAAAGGACACCTGAACCGACTTTCGGAAGAAGATTGGGGTGCACGATGAGGTTCAACTGGCCCTGAAGATCTACAAGTTCCTGTTCGAACGATTTTTCTGCCGCCTGCTTCTGGGCAATCAACTTTTGATAATTCGATTCTTGGCTTTTAGTATCAGAGAGCAGTTTCTGTTGGGTCGCCTTACTTGCATCAACCGAACGTTTTTGCAGCGTGAGTTGTGATTGTAGCGATACAAGATCGGCCTTGGTTTTCGACACTGCGTCGCGATTCGAGGCGAGTTCAATGCGTACGGTGCGTAAGTTTATAATATTGTCAGCGAGCGCCCGATTAAATTGAAGTGTCTCGTCTGTTAACTGCCACGCTTCGCCGAGAGAGTTTGAGGAAATGAGATTTGCAATGAGAGGAACGCTCTCTCGTTCAGCAATAGTTCGAAGCGCCTTTGCAATGGCGTTTTGATCAGTGGCGATGGATGCTTCTTTGTCGCCAATAGATAAGGTGAGTCGTTGTATCTGCAAGTTCGCTGAAGCGATTTTATTTTGAGTTACTTGTATCTGTGTCGCGAGTTGCCGTTGTGATAGCGTAAGCGAGCTGATCGTGGATTGGAGCGTGCTTTTCTTTACGCTGATGCTATCAAGCTGGCTTTGGAATGCGACGATTTCTGCCTTGAGTGTCTCGAGTTGACGGTTGTTCGCGTCGATTTGGGATTGTAGGTCAGCGGCCGATTGTGCGTGAGCTGTGTGTACACCCGCAAAAAGAAAAAAGCTCAAAAACAAAAAAAGGACGGCGCGCGTTCGACTCATCCTTTCAGTATAGCAAGAGCGACCTGAATGCGAGAAATCGATTCCTTCGGTCCGATAATGCTTACGATGGTAAAGGGGTCTGGAGAACGTTCCTGTCCGGAGAGGGCGTAGCGCAGTGGCCAGAGGACGGCTCCTCGGCCTCCCTTCCCTTTTGCCTCCTCTGCGTTCGCAATCGGCATAAGGGCCTCTTTTACCGCATCAGCAGAAAGACTCTCAGGAAGGGCTTTTAGGGACTCGGAGAGGGTTTCTAGGACCATTTTAGTCATGCCCGAGCGTCCGGGGAGCTCCTTGGCGACCAGATAGCTCGAGCCAATGTCCGGCGCGGTAAAGAGGAAGGAAAGCTCACCCGAAAGCATCTCCCGAGCCTCACCAAAGGAGCGGGCGCGATCCTTCAGAAGAGGAATGGCCGATGTTGGACAGGGGGTGTGCAAATTTGCGAGAAAATTCTCATCAGAAAGTTTTCGCATCCAGTGTTGATTCACCGAAAGAAGTTTGACTTCATCAAAAATGGCACTCCCCTTCTGTACGCGTGCGAGGTCGAATGCCTCAATCAGCTCGTCACGCGACATATATTCGCGGCCGTCGCCTGGATTCCATCCGAGGAAAGCAATATAATTAATCATCGCTTCCGGCAAGATTCCTTCATTGCGGTATTCGGTCAGTGCTTTCGCGCCAGTTCGTTTGGAGAGTTTTTTATGTGAGCTGTCGAGGATAAGCGGTAAGTGGGCATATAGAGGAACCGGTAGACCGAGTGCACGCTGGATAAGCATCTGACGGGCAGTATTCGAGATATGATCGCCGCCACGGATGACGTGCGTGACGCCTCCATCAGCATCGTCTACGACAACGGCGAAGTGGAATACCGGCTCGTCGAGCGAGCGAGCGATAATAAAATCGCCAAGATCGGTGACGTCGGTAGAGATCTCTCCGCGAATTACATCAGTGAAAGAAACCGTTCCGCCAGGATTTCTAAAACGGATAACCTCTTCCCTATCGCCCGGAGCCTGCGGTACCTCTTTAGAAATGTATGCTGTATTGTCGGCGATAAGCTTCTCCAACAGTTCGCGATGGCGCGGACGATGTTCGCTCTGACGATACTGTCTGTCGGGAGTAAGCTTAAGCCATGCGAGAACTTCAAATATTGGCATCTCGTATTCCAGTTTCGAACGTATCTTGTCAGTATCTTCGATGCGTACGATAAATTTCCCGCCTGTATGTTTCGCGAAAAGATAGGCAAAGACAGCTGTACGATAATTGCCGGCGTGCAGTACACCGGTTGGCGAAGGAGCAAAACGGGTGACGGTGGTCATGATTCGTGTGTCAGAGCAATTGAAAGCGCTGCACGCGCGACGAGGCGTGCCGCATCCGGGTCGGTAAAGCCGGCGGCGCCAACAGCCATACGCTTCATCAATTCCGGATCGCCCAGAACGCGCTGTACTTCAGAGATGAGCAAGTGGGGAGTAAGATTTTCTTCTTCAAGAACGATGGCCGCGCCCGTCCGAGCATAGCTGTATGCATTTGTACGCTGGTCATGGCTTATCGATTCGGGTATCGGAATAAGGATCGAGGGCTTCTTCCAAAGGCCAATCTCTGCGATAGAGTTGGCGCCGGCGCGCGATACGACAAGATCGGCGGCGCCTGCCGCTCTTTGAAGAGCGGTTTCATTCAAATAATTTATCGGATGGTAGCGGCTTGCGTGCGGAGATTTGGCGAGTACCACCTGTCCGATGGATTGCACGTGCTCAAAGTTCGTCTGCCCCGTTTGATGGATAAGGTTGGCGATAGTGACGAGCTCAGGAAGAGCTGATATAACAACTTCGTTTATCTTCACTGCGCCCTGCGAACCCCCGAGGATGACGATCGTCGGGACTTCTTTCTCCAATCCGAGAAATTGTCGCGCGCCTTCGGTCTCAAGTCGTCCGAGCGCCTTACGAATAGGAATGCCGGTGCGCGCGATCTTCCCCTGCACCTTCTTGGGGAAATAGGCCGCGGCACTTTCAAAAGAGATGGCGATCTTTGTGGCAAATTTTGCGGCAAGCAGGTTCGCGCGGCCGGGCTTCGCATCTGATTCATGAATAATGATAGGAATGTGTAGGAGCCATGCGGCGATTACTGTCGGCACGCTACCGTAGCCGCCTTTGCTTACCACCACATCCGGATAAAGGCGGAAAAGCGTAATGACCGCCGCTATAATCCCGAAGAACGTAATGAAAGAGTCGGTAACGTTACGAATCGAAGTATAGCGACGCATCTTTCCTGCCGAGACGTGGATATAGGTAATGCTGTTCTCAAAAAGAGCTTTTTCATCGAATGCACTTGGCGCGAGATAATACAGTTTCGGCGCGATGAGATGTTCTTCTCGCACGAAGTCGGCAAGCGCTTCGGCGATGGCGATAATTGGATAAAAATGCCCGCCGGTCCCTCCCCCCGTAAACGCGATAGTCATAACTAGATTGTATCAGTTTTTAGTCCTTTTTATGAGCCGCGACATTCAAAATGAGACCACACATAATCAGGATCGCCATCAGTGCCGTACCGCCGCGCGAGACGAATGGTAATGGCAGACCGGTGAGCGGAATAATACCAAGCATTGCACCCATATTGATAAAGGCCTGCAGAATAATAATGGTCGAGAAACCGAGTGCGATGAGCCCGCCGAACAGGTCGCGCGAGTTCCCCGAGATGACGATACCGCGCGCTGCAAGCGCTACGAAGAGGAACAGGAGAATGATCGTGCCGAGAAAACCGGTTTCTTCAGCGAAAACGGCGAAGATTGAATCGCCATCTGGCTCCGGCAGGTAATTAAATTTTTCTACACTTTGACCGAACCCTCTCCCGAGGAGTCCCCCGCTCCCGATGGCGATGAGCGATTGTTGGATTTGGTATCCACTGCTGAGAGAATTGGCTGAGGGATCAATAAATGTCTTTATTCGTTCGAGGGCATACGGTCGGACCAAAATAATCGTCGTGAGTGTAAGAATGGCGACGAACAGCAACACGCCAAAATCACGCCACGGCGCTCCGGCTGCGAAATACATTACCGATCCGGTTATAACTAAAAGCATCGTGGTCGACGTATTCGGCTGAGCGAGAAGTAGTGCTGCAGGCAGCGCGAGAATGATGATGAACGGAACGAGCCCTTGCGTAAAACTCGCGAGTTGGCGGGCGCGCGGGGCGAGCCACCATGCAAGTACAAGAACAAGCCCTATCTTTAAAAATTCTGCTGGCTGTACGGTCGTGAAGCCGATATCTATCCAACGCGTTGCGCCATTAGCATGCAGTCCGATGCCGGGCACGAAGACAAGCGCCGTGAAGAGGAGGGTGAGGACATACGCATAGGGAGTGAGGCGTTTCAGCTGTGTAAGCGGAATAGCCCGAGCAAGAAGTAGGGCTAAGAATCCAAGTCCGATACCCAGTCCGGCCTGCAGAAGTATGTCTTTCGACACAGAACTGCTTTCTCGGGCGAGCATACCGAGCGTCGCAGAAGAAAAGATGGCGAGACCAGCGAACACGATTCCGAGTACGAGCAAAAAGAAAATGCGATCGCCAGAAATAAACTTCATAGATTACTTAAGCAGAGCCACGGTCATACCGACAATCGCACAGATAATTGAGATGATCCAATAGCGCATAGTCACTTTATACGACGGCCAACCGATAGCTTCGAAGTGATGATGGAGCGGTGCGATACGAAATATCTTTTTCCCTCGGAATTTTTTTGAAGCAACTTGGACGATGTTGGATAAGACCGTGACGACGAGCGGAAACGCGATGAGTGGCAGAGCGGCGACGCCGTACCCATTCCCGGGCGTATCGGTCATAAAAGCGATAACAGCAAGCGCCATGGTGAGTCCCATGGTCCCGGTCTCGGTCATCCAAAAACGCGCCGGCGGAATATTGAACCAAAGAAACGCGAGTATCGCACCGGTTAAGGTTGCGGAGAAAGCCGCGAGGTTAATTTGGTTTTGGAAATAGGCGATGCCTGCATAGGCCATGAAGGCAGTGCTGAAGACGCCTCCCGCGAGACCGTCGATACCATCAATAACTCCGCCTGCATACAGGCCGAGCGTTATGAGGACAAAGAGGGGGACAATAAGAGCGCCGAGTGCGAAGGTTCCGTCGCCTGGGATGCCGATAGCGTCGATGCCGAGCTTCGCGTAGAACCACCAACCAATGAACGAGGAGACGAGTGTAACGAAGAGAAGGCGCGTACGCAGTCGCACTCCCCTTTCGCCAGAGGGATGGATGTCGAGAAGATCATTCACGAATCCCATCAATGCACCGGCAAGAAGAGCAAAAAGCGGTATCCACGTCTGGCTACGACTGAGGAAATCAAGTTTTTCAAAAAATGGAATAGGGACACTCCGCGCGAGGATCCATGCGCCAATAGTGACTACGCTTGCGCTGACCCAGATAAGAATGCCACCCATGCGAGGTGTCGAGGTCTCGGTTCCGGTATGCACCGTTGCACGGAGCCGTTCAAACTCGACTGCCGGCGTACCATCAAGCGCGGTCTTTGATGACACCTTCTTCCATACGCGATATTTGTATAAGTAATGAGTAAGAAGCGGCGCAAGAAGAATGCCGACCATGAATGAAGCGGTCGCCGGGATAAATACTTTTATGATGTTTGAGGTAATCATACTTAAAGAGAGCCGACGTTTGCAAAATGTGCAAACGTCGCAGCGACCAGCGCCGTGCCGTCAATGAAGCGAGCCTTCTGTGACGAACCGAGGACTACCACGGCAATCGGATGTCGAATACCGACATCGAACACGAGTGCAAGATTCCCGCCGGCAAGGTCGGTGTAGCCGGTCTTTGAGAGTAAGAGGCGCGAAATTGTCCCCACCATCGGGTCGGTGTTCTGAACGGAGAACGAAGTACCTCCCGCAGATGTTGCTTGTGCCGAGTGCTGAGTAGTGGCCGCGGCGATACCCGGGGCTTGTGCTACGAGTGCTCCGGCGAGAATCGCGAGATCGTGAGCCGAACCGTAGCCACCAGAGACGGAAGAACTCACATCGAGACCGTTGCCGTTGACCGCGTAGGTCTGCGAGAGGCCGAGAGAGGCCGCAGCTCCCGCGAGCATGTCGCGCTGAGGAAGATTCTTCCGCGCGGCAGTCGCAATCGCGATCGCAGCGGCGCCGTCGTTGAGCGAAGCTGTGAGGGTCAGGCGTGCAAGATCGGAAAGAGTAAAGACTTGGTTGGCTGAAAATGCTCGAGGGCCTTCAACGCGTAGGGCTTCGGGCGGAATCGTTATTGGTGCGGTAAATGAAAGTTCGCGGAGCGCCGCATAGACCGTAAGCAGCTTCGTGAGCGAGGCGAGTGGCAATTGCGCGTCTGCGTTTTGTGCATAGAGCGTCTTACCGGTTACGAGATCATAGACAACGGCCGCTTTCGCCTCGAGAGAGACGGTGGCAAATGCATTCGGAATAACCGGTGCCGCGACCGTTATCACAGGGGCAGCAGGTTTCTTTGATGCAAATGGTATGAAAAGGAAGAAAGCAAGAAGACACGAAGCAAGCACAAGCGTTATGCCTGCTTCGCGCATAGAGCGCGTGTGTTGAGCAAGTTTTTGGAGTTCGGAGGAGTCCATAGGGTTATGGGAGCGCGGTTACTTCTTCTTTTAATATCTCTGCGGCGGCAACGCGCAATTCTTCTGCGCGCGGGAGGGCTTCAACGTTCGCTACGCCAAGATGAGCGAGCGCTTCGGTCGTAAGCGAGTAGCGGATACGACGCTTGTCGTGCTCGTCTTCTTTCCCCTCGATGAGCCCGCGCATAAGAAGTGTGCGGAGCGATGCCGAAGAATTAACCCCGCGCACCCAATCGATCTCGCCACGCGTTGTTCCGGTGCCGTAGGCGATTGTCGCGAGTGTTTCGAGGCTCGCCTTCCCAAGGTCGCGAGAGAGCTCGCTCTCGTGTAGTTTCTTCACGATATCGCTCGCCTCGGGAACGGTGCGCAATTCCACCTCGGTAGCAGTCTCAACGATCATAATCCCACTCCCTTTGAGCGAGTCCGTGAGCGCCTTGAGCACCAGTTTCAATTCGGCGTCTTTGACCTCCAGAAGCTTGGCGAGTTGCTTCTTCTCCAAGGGTTCCCCGGAGGCAAAAAGAAGCGCATGGGCTGCGGCAGGAGGCGTAAGCATCCTCCTCAGTATAAAGGTCTCTTCCCTCTCCAGCAACGTCCTCTCTTGGGGATGTGAGAGTCCTTATGGTAATACAAATGTCACTTCGCGAATCATTGGGCTATCTGAAACCCCGTTATTATTATTCCTATAAACAGACGCGGTGAGTGTTCGTGTTTGCTCGTTAAATGAGACCTCATAGTCATCAGCTAATCCAATTCGCTTGACATAAGATTCCTCGCTTTCATCACGACTTCGGACTCCATTAACGTCAGTGAAGCTATGGGTAAATTCTGAATTTGGAATTAGTGTAATAGTACTGTCTCCTGCCTTGTAGTAGCAAACGCCACCGTCAGAAACCGAAATAATATAATTCTTTGTTTCCAGATAACCAGCCCACATATCCAAATTACAATAATTATTGTTCTCAACACTTTTCCATGTGCCCCGCTCAATTAACTGAAACGCAAGACCCGGTTTTTCTCCAGCGCAGCCAACAAGTATGTTCTCCGCATCATAATATTTAAGTTTGCATCTGTCGGATTGAAGCTGTGTGTCATATTTTTTAGCCAGATAGGTATTATATTCATCAACCAGTTTTTTTTGCTCAGTGGATAGATTTTCATATTGAGCGGCACTTCCAAGCAAAATGTTTCCAGCAATTTTATCTTGCGGAGTTACAGATGTCTGTGCTGTTGTCGTCGTTTGGGTAGTGGATTTGATCGATTGCAATATCGCATCAAAAGTCGCCATAGTTGATGGCAACGTGTTTCCTGCGGCGTCGGTCAGAAGAGTTCGTACAACTATAGTTTGCCCTGAATTGATAAGATATCCGGTTAAAGTTTGTTCTTTATAGGTTTGTGCTGTTGACTGTCCTGCAGTAATAACTCGTGCGTAGCTAACACCGTGCGCATTTTGCAAATTCTTGCACTCCACCTCTCGAACGTTTATCGGGCAAGTAGCTGAAGCGGTTCCCGTTTGGAGAGGAGAGAAAGCGAAAGTGATAATGTTGGCATCGCCGCTTGTTGGAATCAAACTCAAGCCGCCGCTTGTCTTAGCAACTGTCCATGTCGCAGGGTGTTCAAATTCAAATCCATATTGTGTATTTGTATACGTTTTTAAATCCGAAATCTGAGTTGTTGTGATTCCTTGAGTTGAAGGAGATTCATCCGCGGGTTGGTTGCCCTTTTGCACATACGCATACACACCAGCGCCGATAAGAAGAACTACTATGAGTATGATAATTAACGGCGTTGCAAACCTCATTTGTGGATTCTTCGTAGGAAGAACGGCGTCACTCGTATCAATATCAGGGGGCGTAAGCATTGAGTCTATTGTAGCCGTCTCTCCTCTCTAGGGCAACGCCTCTATTTGGGGAAATGGCTAGTGTATGAAATTGCGATTGCGACGGAGATAGGCAAACCAGCCGGAGATGTTCGTAAACAGAAAGAGAATCAGAACGGCAATAGTGACGATCAAAAGATCATCATGATGAAGTGGATACAGAAGGAATAGGTATGAAGTGAGGATAAAAGCTACCACAGGTAAGATAATGTCGAGCAGACTATTTTGGGTTGTTTCTTTTATGTCAACAAATTTTTCATATATCTCCCAGAGCATTGCGAGTATGATAGTGAAAGCGAGAATGGTAAGGAATGGTATCCCCGTAAGCGGTGACAGAGCAGCCATAAGAATGCCGAAGAGAAAGTGCGGGATAGACCAGAGATCAAACGCCCTCCCCTTCCGCCACCAGTCTCTAGCCATATCGTGGAGTGGAGGCAGAGGCCGTGTGGCTGATGCGAATGTCGCCATAAGTATCGTATTGTTCGGCGGCGACCGCACCCTGCTTCACGAGCTCGAGAAGAGCGAGGAATGAGACAATGATCTCCACTTTCTCCTTCGTCCCGCCGTGGAAGTCTTTGAAGGAGAGAGTCATCGCGCTCTGCACTCGCTTGGCGAGTTGGTCCATCATCTCTTCAATAGTAACGAGTGGCTTTACTCGCGCTTCGGGCAATTCTTCCACCACTTCGCGTGCGGTGAGCACGCGCGCCATCGCTTCGGCGAGCGCCGCGGCCGAGAGGTCGCGCGAGGGAGAGAAGACGACTCCGGGGAGCCGTTCCCCCGCCGGCAGCATCATCTTTTTTCCGAAAATGCGCACAAGTTCGCGCGAGGCCTCGCGCACTTTTTCATAGGCCTCGAGCCGGCGCTTCAGGTCATCGACGTCCGCATTCTCGTCCTCGGTAAGCGCAAGATCGGGGATAAGTGACTTGGATTTTATGAGGAGAAGCGTTGCGGCAATCTGGATGAAATTCGCGGTTTCTTCTACCGGGAACGCTGTCTGCGCGCGGACGTGCTGGATGTAATCCTCGGTGATGTGCGCGAGCGCGAGTTCGTTAACCAAAAGTTTCCGTGCCTCAATAAGGTCTAAGAGCACTTCAAACGGCCCTTCGTATGCATCGGTTTTTATATTGAATGGCATCGATTATTTTTTATCGATTTTGAGTCCTAACTCCTTAAGCTGTTTGTCGGTCAATGACTTCGGTGCGTTCATCACCGCGGTCTGTCCGCCGCGCGTCATCGGGAAGGCCTGCACTTCGCGGAGCATCGTCTCGTCGGTGAGGTTCATGACGTTGCGTTCAATGCCGAGCCCGATGCCGCCGTGCGGAGGCGTGCCGTACTTGAAGGCTTGGAGCATATGTCCGATTTTTTCTTCAAGATCTTCGCCGGTGAAGCCCATTACTTTATAGGTTGCCTCAAGAATCTCCGGCTTATGCGCGCGGATGGATCCCCCGCCCGACTCATAGCCGTTGCAGACGAGGTCGTACTGCGTCGTGAGGATATCGCCGATATTCTCACCCCTCATCAGCCAGTCAATATGTTCGGGAATCGGCATCGAAAACGGATTGTGCGTGAAGGTCCACCCTCCCCCATCGGTCTTTTCAAAAAATGGGAAATTCACCACCCAGGCGTAGGCGAGGATGCCCTTTTCTTTATCTTCTTCGGTGCGCATATCAAATTTGTCCGAACCATATTTTTCCATTGCATCTTTATAGGAAATGCGCGGGAAGGGCTTCTGTTTAATAGTGTGACCCATCGCCTCCACTGCCGTCGTTATCATCTCCTCGATGGTCGCCATTACATCCTCCATTTCCACGAAGGACATCTCGACGTCGATTTGCGAGTGTTCAAATCCACGGTCGGCGCGCAGGTCCTCATCGCGGATACAACGTGCGATCTGGAAGTAGCGTTCGAACCCTGCCGTCATCAGAAGTTGCTTGTACTGCTGGGGAGACTGCGGAAGTGCATAAAACTTACCTGGGTTGAGACGCGAGGGCACGACGAAGTCGCGCGAACCTTCAGGAGTCGATTCGGTAAGAAGCGGCGTCTCTATCTCGGTAAAGTCGTGCTTAAAGAGATATTCGCGACAGTGCTGAATGAATTCGCTTCGTGTTTTTATATTCTTCTGCATTCGCTTCGAGCGCAGGTCGAGATAGCGATACTTCGCGCGGACGCCTTCGTCGATGCCGGCTGTGTCGCCGGAAATATCAAATGGCATCGCGTCTGACGGATTCAAAATTTCAATCGCCTTAACCTCGAGCTCAATGTCGCCGTTCTGGCGGTCGGCCTGAGCATTCTTTTCTGGACGTTTATTGACGACGCCCTCTACGCGGACAACGTATTCATTACGGATATCCTTAGCCGCCTCCATCGCTGGGCTCGAGGGAAGGACGACGCCCTGCACCAGCCCCGAGCGGTCGCGGAAGTCAAAGAAGACCATTTTCCCTTGGTCTCTTCGCACATCCACCCAACCCGAAATCGAGACCGTCTCTCCCACTTTCTCCCTCAACTCCCTAATAAGTGTCCGTTCCATAGAATTTAAATTATGCCACGCCGATAGCTTTTCGTACCTGTTCCATTTTTGCCTCACTCACATAGCGCGCCTCGCGCTTCCCGCTCTCGAGTACTTCATCCACGATGCTGGAATCCTTCTGAAGCTCTTCATACTTCGTGCGCATCGGGGCGAGATACCGGTCGAGATCCTCGATGAGAGTCTCTTTCAGAGTCTTATAGCTGCCCTTATGTTCCTCATAGAGCGGATCCAGTGTCTGTTCGCTCCTAAAGAGTCGGTGTATCCGATACACGTTCTGCGGAGCGACCTGCCCTGAGCTTGTCGAAGGGTCGCCGGAGTCGGTCACGATACCCATCACCGCTTTCGCGAGTTCGTCGCGCGAAGCGAAAAGAGGAATGACATTGCCGTAGCTCTTACTCATCTTCTGTCCGTCGGTACCGGGCACCACTGCGACATCCGGCAGAATGTACGGCTCGGGAAGTGTGAAGACTTCTGTTTTAAAAACACGATTAAACTTTTCTGCGGTGTCGCGTGCTATTTCAATATGTTGTTTCTGATCAGCGCCGACAGGGACGACGACGGCGTCGTAGAGGAGGATATCGGC
>JANLHF010000002.1 GCA_024653825.1 Patescibacteria group bacterium
CTCCGAGATTATTTAGTGGTAGTCGATGCGAGAGCGCCCTTCGGGAACTGTTTCTCAAGCTCGGTGAGCGAGGTGAATCCGTAATATAGTTTGTCGTTGATGACGAAAGCGGGGAGGTCACGTTTTACTTTCGTAATAGTGATAAAGGTTTTTAGTGCACCAAGGTCGAGATTGTAATCAAAGGAGTAGACGCGCAATGTCGGATAGGTAGTGCGAAGGTACGAGAGCGCGTAGCCAGCCTTGTCGCAGTCAGCACAATCTCCGGTATTGCTATAGAAATAGAGAACGGTTGTAGGCTTGGCGCCGCCACAGGCGGCGGCAAGCTCTTTTGTAATGAGATAGTCACGAATTTCGAGCAATGAATACTGTTCTTTCAACCGTATCACTTGTGCATTATCGCTCCCGAGCTGACTCTCGGCATACGAGAGACGGTCGCCCATATTCGCGAGTTCGCTGATGAGTGTGGTGGAAGAAGCGGAGCTGTCGCAAGGGGCCGCTTCAAGCAGAGAAAATTGTGTGTCGAGCGAGAGAATGTCGATAGAGAGCTGATCTTCGACAGCTGAGAGTTCCGCCACGCGCGCATTATTCAAATAATTCACCGCGTACGCGACCGTACCTGCGAGAGCAGCAGTAATGGCGAGTGCTATGAGTGTATTTCGGACGACGAGTGACATAGCCTAGGAGGACTGCCAATTACGGCGCTTACCGAATGCAACATCGGCCGTGGAACGTAGGAGCCAAAGCGGCACGACGAGCCCGTACAAGAACGTGTACGAGATGAGTCCGATGGCGAGATTCCCCGGAGTTTTTGAAATGCGTTTACCGACGACAATCAAGAAGAGCGATGTAACGAGCGTTGTCACACCGAGGAGCATATAAAAGCTGGCGGGGAAGTAGAACCAGTCGAACGAACTGCTTGGTACATATGCGTACGAAAATGGAATGCCGGCGCGAATAGAGAAGGCCGTAATTGCGTTATGTCCTAGCGAGAAGATCATAAGGAAGAAAAGGAGAAGACCGCTACCGACCGAGAGCAAGGCGCTCGGGAGTATCAACACGCCGAGAACGCCATAGCGACGGTTGCCGATAAGTCCGCGATATTCGCCCAAGATGTTGCGGAGGAATCCGGTCGTCCAGCGCGTTCTTTGTTTGACAAGCTTCATCACCGTCGGCGGAGACTTGGTGTAGACGCGTGCGTGCGGGGCATTCTCTATGCCGTATCCCGCTTGTTGGATGCGGAGCGCCATCTCCATGTCCTCGGTCTGGTGGCCGTGACGGAATCCCCCAAGCTCCTTGAGGGTGCTGTGTCGATAAAAGGAAAAAGGTCCCGGAGTGACATAGAGGCCGTTTATCGAGGCCATCGCATGTCTGAAAGTGATGCCGAAAATGTATTCAGCGTTCTGCATATGCTGAATGAAGGTGTTGGGTTTGTGGACCGACATCGCTCCCGTCACCGCCGCCACATTTTCCTCGTCGAAACAGGGGACAATCTCTCTTAGGGCATCAGGCTCGACGAACGAATCAGCATCGAGACAGCCGATAAACTCTGCGTTGGTAACGGCGATACCGGTGTTGAGCGCGGTGTGCTTGCCACCGTTCTCTTTCCGAATGACACGGACCTGCGGATGCGATGCGAAGCACCTCATCGCCTCCGGCGTTGCATCAGTCGAACCATCGTCAACAAGGATGATCTCGAGGCG
The DNA here is from genome assembly GCA_024653825.1 of Patescibacteria group bacterium. Taxonomy (GTDB): domain Bacteria; phylum Patescibacteriota; class Minisyncoccia; order Phycocordibacterales; family Phycocordibacteraceae; genus C7867-001. Next base: position 1,701 of record JANLHF010000002.1, read on the forward strand.
TTCCTTCGGATAGTCGAGAGCGAGTAGCGAGTCGCACGTGGCCGCGATCGTTGCGACTTCGTTATAACAAGGGACAATAACGGCGATTGAGGGAGAGGCCGTGCCTACGGTGCGCGCGCGGGCTGTCTTCGCGGGTTTCGAGAGGAGCGTCACCAGGACGAATGACTCGAAGAATATCGCGATAAAGAAAAAGGGGTATGCGAGAACCTCAGGGCTCATAATGGCGTTACTGTACCACAATCTGCTATATTTGCTGAATGGATCAGCCAGGACGCCTCCACCCTATGACAATCGCTATCCGCGAGATAGCCGGCATTTTCGACCGTATGGGCTTCTCTATCGCCTATGGCCCCGAGCTCGAGGACGATTGGCATAACTTCACCGCGTTGAATGTCCCCGCCGACCACCCGGCGCGCGATATGCAGGATACGTTCTGGATCAAGGGAGAGGAGGGAAAGGTGTTGCGCACTCATACATCGTCGGTACAAATACGGTATATGGAACAACAAATGAAGGCGGGAATCTTACCGCCATATCGCATCATCGCACCCGGGAAAGTTTTTCGTAATGAGGCGACCGACTCGACACACGAAGCACAGTTTTATCAGCTCGAAGGATTAGTCATTGGGAAGGATATAACACTCGCCCACCTGAAGGGAACCTTCGAACGGTTCTTTAGTGAATATTTTGGGAAAGAAATAAAAACGCGGTTTCGTCCGAGCTTCTTTCCCTTCACCGAGCCGTCGGTTGAGGTCGATATGTGGTTCGAGCCGAAAGGTAAAGAGGGAATGTGGCTTGAAATCGGGGGCGCCGGCATGGTGAATCCTGTGGTGCTCAAAAATGTCGGTATTGATCCGATGGAATACCAGGGATACGCTTTCGGTCCCGGGCTCGAGCGCATCATCATGATGAAATACGATATTCCTGACGTACGTCTTCTCCACTCTGGCGACATACGTTTCGTGTACGCGTTTGACGAGAAAGTTAGGACACCCAGTGTCCTAACTTCAGAAAAGCCCATATGAAAGTCTCTCTGAAATGGTTGCAGACGTATTTTGAAAAACCGTTGCCGAGCGCGGAGAAGGTGGCCGACGCCCTCACGTTCCACGCGTTTGAAATAGATGAAATGCAGAATGATATGTTGGATGTAAAGGTGTTGCCGAACCGTGCAGCGGACTGTCTCTCACATCGTGGCATTGCGAAAGAACTTGCCGCTATCCTGGACGTCACACTTAAGGCCGACCCTCTTCGTACTTCGCTCCCAAATACGAACATCGTAAGTCCGTATTTGAAAGTAGAGATAGAAGATTCGAAAAAGTGTTTGCGCTATATGGGCGCTGTAGTAAGGGGTGTGAAAATCGGTCCGTCGCCCGAATGGCTTCGCGAAGCGATTGAGGCGGTCGGTCAGCGCTCCATCAATAACGTCGTGGATGCGACGAATTACGTGATGCTCAATATCGGCCAGCCACTCCACGCCTTTGATGCGGGCAAGCTCGCGCAAAAAGACGGCAAGTATGCGATTGGTGTACGCGGAGCGAAAGAGGGCGAGAAGATAACAACACTCACGGGCGACGAGCACGAACTATCGCCGTATATTCAGCTCATTACCGATGCGAATACGGATGCGCCGATAGCGCTCGCAGGCATTAAGGGTGGGAAGGCGGCCGAACTCTCCGCCAGGACGACTGACCTCATCGTTGAATCGGCAAACTTTGACGGGACGACGACTCGTCGCGCGGCGCAGGCACTCAAACTCTTCACCGATGCGTCACTGCGCTTCCAGAACCGCCCGTCGCCAGAACTCGCCGCGTATGGGATGCGCGACGTACTCGCGCTCATTACCGACATCGCCGGCGGGGAAGTTGTAGGCGTTACGGACGTGTACTCAGCGCGGCGAGAGGTCGCGCCGACGGTCTCCGTATCACTCACGAAGATAAACGATGTCCTTGGTTCTAGTTTCTCTCGCGAGGAAGTTGAAAATGTCTTTAATCGGCTCACATTACCTTATATCGTGGCGGACGATGTCTTCACGGTGACGCCGCCGTTTGAACGCACTGATCTCGGTATCGCGGAGGATCTCGTTGAAGAAGTCGGACGTGTTCTCGGCTACGATCGCGTGCCTGCCGCCGAACTCCCGTCCATTTCCAAAACACCTGATCAGGCGCGGTATCGCGGGATTGAAAAAATGAAAGATTTTCTTATAGAAAAGGGATTTACTGAAATTTCGACACAATCTTTTGCCGCAAAAGGTGATGTGGTGCTCGCCAATCCGCTCGATAAAGCGAAGCCGGCGCTCCGCATCAGTCTGAAAGAAAATATGAAAGAAGCGCTTGAGCGCGCAAAGTATGTCGCACCACTCGTTCTAGATCCGAATCAGAAGCCGAAGCTTTTCGAAGTGGGTACGGTATTCCCGAAAGAAGGCGAACATCTGATGATCGAGACTTCAGAGCCGGTTCCTGTCATTCCCGTGTTTACGGATGAGCCAGGATACGAACCACAGCAGTATCGTCTCGGAGTGTATCATCCATTCTCCCTCTATCCGTTCATTGTGCGCGACATCGCGTTCTGGGTCCCAACCGGTACTGATGAAGGGCTTACGAAATCTCTCATACATGAACATGCGGGCGAACTACTTATGCGCTTAGACCAATTTGATCGCTTTGAAAAGGACGGAAAGGTATCGCTCGCGTTCCGACTCGTCTTCCAGTCTATGGAACGCACACTCACCGACGAAGAGGTAAACGGTATCATGGCGCGGGTTTCCGAGGCGCTCAAAATGGCCGGTTTTGAGGTGCGTTAATTACCCACTTCCGCCCTGCAAATAGGGCTGTTTTGTGATAGAATAAAGGCAACAAACGTATGGTAAAAAGCACCGAAAAAGAGCCTAAAAAGAAGGCGTACGATGCCTCGTCTATTACCGTCCTTGAGGGGCTTGAGCCGGTGCGTAAGCGCCCCGGCATGTACATTGGGACGACCGGTCCCGACGGCCTCCATCACCTCATCTGGGAGATTTTTGACAATGCGCGCGACGAGGCGATGGGCGGATATGCAAATGATATCGAGGTTGCGCTTCTGCCCGACGGTTATATACGCATCGCCGACAATGGCCGAGGCGTACCGGTAGGTATCCATCCAAAGACAAAAGTCTCGGCGCTTGAGACCATTATGACCACGCTCCACGCGGGCGGGAAATTCGGAGGGGAAGATTCCGGCTATAAAGTATCGGGCGGTCTTCATGGCGTGGGCGCGTCCGTGGTCAACGCACTCTCTGAGCACACGAAGGTCGTCGTGCATCAAGACGGTGGCATGCATATGCAGGAGTACAAGATCGGTAAGTCGCTCGCGAAGGTGAAGAAGATTGGGAACTCAAAGGAGCGCGGCACTATCGTGCTATTCAAGCCGGACGCGACCATCTTCAAAGAGGGGATTGAATGGAACTGGGACAAGATACTGACCCATCTGCGACAGCAAGCGTATCTCGTTAAGGGTGTGCGCATCGCGCTCTTTGACGCACGTACCGCGAAGGATGCCTTTGAAACGGATACACTCTTCTTGCGTCCTCGTGCGCTCGGCGTTCCCTCCGTGTCCTTCTATTTTGAAGGCGGGCTCAAATCGCTCGTCGCCTTCCACAACAAGCATCTCGAGCCGGTGCACAAAAATATTTTCTATATTGATCGGGAACAGGACAAAGTTGCTGTTGAAGTCGCGTTCCAATACGTGGACGATATCACTCAACGCATCACCGCATTCGCCAACAACACCTACAACAGCGAAGGTGGTACGCACATCACTGGCTTCAAGACGGCGCTCACGCGCTCGCTTAACACCTACGGCAGGAATGCAAACATTCTGAAGGAGAAGGATGAGAACTTCACCGGCGACGATGTGCTCGAAGGCATTACCGCCGTCGTCTCGGTCAAGCTCCCCGAGGTCCAATTTGAAGGGCAGACAAAGGCGAAGCTTGGCTCAATGGAGGCGCAGGGCGCCGTTTCAACCGTCTTCGGTGACGCCCTCTCCGCCTTCCTTGAAGAAAATCCTGATGATGCGCGTTCCATCATCAACAAGGTTCTTCTCGCTTTGAAGGCACGCAAGGCCGCGAAGGCCGCGAAGGATTCGGTGCTCCGTAAGGGGGCGCTTGAAGGAATGACACTCCCGGGCAAGCTTGCCGACTGTCAGACCAAGAGTGCGGAAGAAGGCGAGTTGTTCATCGTGGAGGGAGACTCGGCCGGTGGATCAAGTAAACAGGGCAGGGATCGTCGTACGCAAGCCATTTTGCCTTTGCGCGGGAAAATCCTAAACGTAGAGCGAGCGCGCATTGACCGTATGCTCGCGTCGGTTGAAATCCGCGCACTCGTTATCGCGATGGGTACGGCCATTGGCGACGTATTTGATATTTCAAAACTGCGCTATCACAAAATCATCATCGCGACCGACGCTGACGTCGACGGCGCGCACATCCGTACGCTTCTTCTCACACTCCTCTATCGCCACTTCCGGCCAATTATTGAAGGCGGGTTTGTGTACATTGCGCAACCGCCTCTGTATAAAATTACGAAAGGGAAGGCGATTGCCTACGCGTATTCGGATAAAGAAAAGGAAGTAGTACTAAAAGAGTTGGGCGTCGCGCCGAGTGAAGTGGTGGAAGTCGGTGAAAGTGACGAGCCCTCCGTCGCCGAGGCTGTGGAGGGTGAAATCGCAGAAGCGATTTCAAAAAAACCGACGAAAGTGAACATCCAGCGTTATAAGGGTCTCGGCGAAATGAATCCGAGCGAACTCTGGGAGACGACGATGGACCCCGCTCGCCGTGTCTTGAAGCGTGTGAATGTTGACGACGCCGAAGCGGCCGACCGCATTTTTGATATTCTTATGGGCACCGATGTCGCGAGCCGAAAGTCTTTTATACAAAGCAACGCAAAACTAGCCAATCTCGACGTCTAGATACAAACAAAAAGTATACTTTGCACCGATGTTTTTGTATCTGGTACGGGACCCGCGAGTGCGGATGGTTACCCTCCGACGATAGTTATGTTCGCGGAAGCACTGTTATTGTCCGGGTTTGATTCTGTCACGGTGCGTGTGCACGTTGCTGCGTTTGCGGTGTCGGCGATGTTTGCAGTGACCGAAATCATCTGGTTCGTACCCCTGTTTGCCTGGTCGAAACCAAGCGTATAGTCAATGTAATCGCCGGGGTTGAGATTCTGTTGCGGAGCGGACTCGTATAGGAAGTAAGAGGATGTCGGTATAGACGCCTTGAAGCACCATACGCCGGTTGCGTTCGTGCCGATATTTTTAATGGTAAAACTCACTGCTGAGCGGAACCCCGAAGGGACCGTAGAGCTTGCGACGAAAGAGTCAGTCGACGTAGACGTCAAGTACCCGACGTTTTTAATAGTAGCGGCGAGATCGGGGAGACCGGAAACAGTAGTGCTCGGTGCGGTTGTGGTTGCACCATTCATCTGATACGTGGCACTTGTTTCCTCTCCTGCGGTCGGGGCCACTATTTTTGGCGAAGGAGTTGCGGAGTGTGACAGAGGAGAACTCGCTTCACCGAACGAGAGGACGGTTGATGTGGCAGACGGCGTCGACACGACCGAGAGAGAAGGCTCTTCAGCGGGCGTGAAGACCGAGCCGAGATAGACCGCGGCGGTGCCGAGACGTCCGACGACGTCGGGGACATAGCGCGTTGAGTAGACTGCGAGCGCCATACCACTGCCGATAAGCGCGATAAAGCCGACCACGGCGAGGGTGTGGACCACCTTCGCGCGGTTTGAGCCGATATTTGAGGTTTCGTTCATAGATATATACATACCACGACGTACTTTCCCTGTCAAGACCCTCGTACGGAAAATAAAAAAGGGATGCCGAAGCACCCCTTTGTTGAAGCGACCCTATCGGCCGCGTTTTGCTTAGCGCCCGAGCTGGATCCCGCGGATCCTGTTCAGACCGCCGCGACCTTCGAGCAACTCGCGCAGCCGCCCGTGGCCGGATTCTTCCTCGCGATTTTCCTCCCATCCGAGCGACCAGTCGCTACAGATGCAGACGCGCGATTTGCTGACGAGGGCGGGAGACTGCCGCCGAACTTCCAGCCAGAAGATTTTGTCGACGATCCCGTGAAGTCGCGTCAGTTTCATCAGTTCGTTTTGCATCTGTTCGAGCTTCGCCGTCCCCTCGAGTAAGGAACTGCCCGGCGTCCGCAGCTGCTCATCGGCACTTTCCGGGTCAGTCATGGCGTCTGTCAACATTTTCTCGGCGAGACGGACACCATCGTCGGCGATTTTCTCGATCTCGTCGGTCAGCAGGCTTCTCAATGTGAAGAGCTGCTTGACGTCGTCGGTCGCCGTGGCGACGACGGTCACTCCCGGCTCGCGTACGTACTCCGGAGTGATGAACTGTTCCGGGGTAATGGCCGCGAGGCGCGCGTTGATGTCCGCCAACACTCCGAGTGAGGGTTGGGTACTTCCGTTTGCACTATTCATTTGTTGCTCCTGTGTATGAGGGCACAACTACACCCACAAGATAAATAACATTTAACGTGGTACCTGTCAACTTAGGGAAGGCTTGACAATATTGAGACATTAGTGTATTAATGAGCAAGAAGATATGAAGGAAATTATCGACATCGCGGTCCAGATTATCTGGGCCGGACAGCGAGCGTATGCGAGAAAGGGACCCTTTCTCGGCACTTTCGCGCTGGTCTTCGTCGCGACCGTTGTTGCGCTCGGACAGCTTGGTCTCTTGCCGTCAGCGCCGGCCGTAGAAGCCGCAGTGCCGACGGTCGTCGTCAATGCGCAGGTGTCTACGCCCGCTTCGGTCGCAGAACTGCCGCTGAAGATTGAGATACCGAAGATTGCGCTCGTCGCGACCATCGCGAATCCGTCGACTACTGACGTCGTCATCCTCGACGATGCGCTGCTTAAGGGCGCGGTACGTTACCCGACTTCGGCTAAGCTCGGTGAAGTGGGCAACGTCGTCCTCTTCGGCCACTCGAGCTACCTGCCGGTCGTGCTCAACCAGGCGTTCAAGACCTTCAATGGTATTCAGAAGCTTGTCGCCGGAGACATCATCACTGTCTCTTCTGCGGACACGGTATATACCTACCGGGTGCGAGATATGAAGAAAGAAAACGCAAATAATGCAGGTATTGATCTCGATGTCGCCGGTCGTGTGCTCACGCTTGCGACCTGTAACTCGTTTGGGGAGAAGGCTGATCGATTTGTCATTACGGCCGATTTTGTTGAAAGTCACTCGATTCCGTTGTAAAACGGTATCGGCTGACTCTCCGCAATTACGAAGGGAGAGAAACGTTCTTTGATCAATCGCTGCCTCGCGCGGCACAGCAGAAGGAGTGCATCACCATGGCCAAAGTGCCGAAAGGTTGGAAAATAGCAGTAGGGTCTTTCCTCATGATGATTATGCTGGGCTACACACTCGTCGCCCTCATTCTTTTCTTCGTCATGCCGACGAAAGCACATGCGGCAGAACCGAAGCCTTGGAAGAACTGGGGCATCGCGCCCTACGCCGCTTCGCAAGACGCGGCCTGCAAGAAAGCGTCCGAGGCCATCGACGGCTTCCTGATGCCGAGCGCGGTCAAGAATCACTTCAAGACCAAACTCGAAAGCACCTGCAAGGGCGGCGAAACATTCTGGCTCACGCCGGATATGCTGCTCGAACAGATGTGGTCTGGTCCCGATTCGCGCCATAAAACAGCGCATCTCATGAATCGGGAATCGGTCGCCGAACTCCCGGTCTTGAAATCGCCCGATGGACGTCCGTACCGCAAGGGTTCGGTCGCCGAGACGGCGAAAGCACTCTTCTGGAGCTTCACGTATGAAGGGAAGACCTACGTTCTGTACCTCCCCTTCGTCTGCTTCAATTGGAGCTGGGGATTCGCTCCCGTGCCGCTGCCTGAAAGGGTAATCGACGCATGTGCGACGGTGGAATACACCGTCCAAGTCGGCGATAGGGTGCGCTTCGCAGTTCTCGCGCGGAAACGTCTTCCGGCCTCGGCCTGCTGGCAACTCTGCGACGGAGACGATTGTGCGGCGCCCCCGTCACCCTGCGACACCTGCGATTGGGTTGGTCCGAAATCGGTCATACCGGCGGCCGGATTCGAGCCGCTCCATACCGGATGGTATGTTGCGCGTGCGGAACATCAGACACTCCGCTTCCCGCTCGCAGTGATGAGCGAATACATCGCTCTCTGCGACGAACGCGACGGACTGGGTGAATCCGATTCATGGATCATCCAGCCCTCCGCGTGGATAGGCAGGACGACGATCGTAGTTCCTTACGGCGGCCAGCCATGGCCGGCGTGGGGCCAGGTCGACATGTCGAAATGGCGTAAGCCATAACGGCCAGTCGGCCCTTCGGAGTTCTGGGTAGCAGCACTTGCTCCCGAACTCCGTTTTATAGAAACATGGAAAAAACAACTCAACATTCTCACAAAAAAATACATCCGATTTTTGTCGGATTCTTTACCGTGCTCGTGGCGATACTTTTTGGCTTCGCGATTGCATTCGCAACCGGTCTCACGACGCCGACACAGGTGTTTGCGCAGCTGGCACCTCCTTGTTGCGTCATTCCACCCCCACCACCTCCGCCACCACCTCCGCCGCCACCTCCGCCGCCGCCACCTCCTCCTCCACCGCCGCCGATAGTAATTTCCGGCTGTACGGATTCTTCAGCGACTAACTACAACTCCGCTGCGACGGTAGATGATGGCTCGTGCGTCTATCCACCGCC
>JANLHF010000003.1 GCA_024653825.1 Patescibacteria group bacterium
CTGATTCTCGCCTGTACGCACTATCCTCTCGTGAGTCACCTTTTTAAACGCGCGCTCGGCCCGATACCGCTCTTTGATCCGGCGCTTGCGGTGGGCGAACGGGTGAAGAAACAGCTCTGGCCGCGGGAGGTTGCCGAGGGTACGATCCATTTCATCATCAGTAAAGATTCGCAGCCGTTTCGCGACCGCGCAGCGAAGCTCCTGCCGAGCGGTGCGTTTTCGATTGAAGTGCTAAGCGCGTGACGCGCTTCCTCCCGGCGCCTGCCTCGGACAAATGCATGAGGGCATGCTTTGTCACTCGGCTTGCTTGGTAGTAGATTAGGTATATGGAATATACGGGCAAAAAAATTTATTTCATCGGCATCGGAGGGATCGGGATGTCGGCGCTCGCGCAATATGTCAAGGATAGGGGGGCAGACGTGACTGGCTCGGATAGGGAAGCGAGCCCCGTCACTGACCTTCTGGAGAAGAAGGGAATTAAGGTCGAGATTGGTCAGAGAGCAGGAAATGTTTCCGAGGATGCTGAAATGGCAATTTATAGCGATTCGGTACCTGTGGATAACGTTGAGCGCATTCGCGCCACTGAGTTGGGGATAACCCAAATCTCATATTTTGCAATGCTTGGGAAGGTGTCAGCGGATAAGCGCACTATCGCCATCGCGGGGACACACGGGAAGACGACGACGACGGGGATGCTCGCGAAGATTCTTCATGATGCTGGGGCAGACGAGACGGCGATTATCGGCTCGATCGTTAAGGACTTTGGGTCTAATTATCTCAGCGGAGATTCAGATTTGTTTGTTGTTGAAGCCTGCGAATATAAAGACCACCTCCTCGAACTCTCGCCACAAGTGCTCGTCATCACGAATCTCGAGTGGGATCATACCGATTACTTCCCTTCTCTGACTTCTCTTCAGGACACCTTTAAGAAAGCGATTAAACGAGTACCGGAAGACGGCGCGATTATCACCGACCCGAATAACAGAAACATCACTTCCCTTCTGGCCAGCGCAAAAGCTCGGATTATTGATTACACTAAAGAGCCGGCATATGGGCTCGCCTTGCCGGGCGAGTTTAATCAGATGAATGCACGCGCGGCCGCCGCGGCCGCGCGTACTGCGTACTCCTCAATAACTGACGAGACCATTCGCACCTCACTTGCCTCGTTTCAGGGTACGTGGCGGAGATTTGAATATAAAGGGGAAACAGCGAAGGGCGCCGAGGTCTACGACGACTATGCGCATCACCCGACGGCTGTGCGCGAGACGCTGAAGGCGCTTCGCGGGAAAATCCGCGAGGCCCGCAAAGTGACTCCTCGCGAAGGCGAGGTGTCTCTTTGTGGGCCAGGTAAGATCATTGTTGCATTCCATCCGCATCTTTATAGCCGTACGCGTGACCTGCTCGACGAATTCGCCGTTGCTTTTGGCGATGCCGACAAAGTATTTATTGCTCCTATTTATGCCGCACGCGAAGTCGATGACGGTACGATCTCGAGCGAGATCCTCGCGGAGCGCATCCGCGCAACCGGTACTGAATCGGTCGCACTTGATTTTGACACTATTGAAAAAGAACTCGAAAATGTTGAGTCGGGCGATACCATCATCACGATGGGCGCGGGCGATATCTACAAAATTGCCGACGCACTAGTTAAAAAATAACAACGCCCCAAGAGTACGGGGCGTTTGGGTCACAAGACTCAGTCGAAGAACTGCGGACCACCGATTTTCTTCACGTCAATCGGTTTCGTCTGTGCCGGAGGTGTCCCAACATGGAGTGCGGCGTCAACCGGACTCCGGAATTCTGCCGGCCAAACAAGCCTTACAGGTATCCCCAATCTTTCTTTGGGCGTGCCGACTTGGAGCGTACGTTCCATCGTGTCAAATATTTTCATATTTCCTCTTTGGGAGCTCAATGGGTGAACGGAGCCGTTTCTTCCGTTTTTGATTGTATCTCATTGCTATAATATGTCAATTACGCTAAAGTAGGCACATGGGAACACCTTTCGAACAGACTCAAGGCAAACTCTCCATCGTCGCGACGCCGATAGGGAACTTGGAGGATATTACGCTGCGCGCCCTGCGGACGCTGAAAGAGTGCGACGTTATCTATGCTGAGGACACACGTGTCATTTCCAAACTGCTTGCGCGATATGAAATCAAGAAACCGCTCCAACGGCTGGATGCGGCGATGGAGTCGAAGCGGGCGGACCAAATTGTTGAGCGACTCGAAGCAGGCGAGCGTGTCGCGTTTGTCAGCGACGCAGGCACTCCTGGCATCAGTGATCCGGGCGCGCGGCTCGTGGCGCAGGTGCGTGCACAATTGCTGGGCGCAAAAATTGAAGCAATACCGGGAGCTTCCGCGCTCACAGCCGCGCTCTCCATCGCGGGACTCGACACAGCCGAGTTTATCTTCCTTGGATTCCTGCCGCACAAGAAGGGTCGACAAACGACGCTGAAGCAAATCGCGGAGATGGTTCGAAAAGACTCACCACAGGGCGGAATTCCCGTCGTATTGTATGAGTCGCCACATCGCATAGAGAAACTCTTGAAAGAATTGGAGGTGCTCGGCGTATCTCGGGTCACCATCGCCCGCGAGCTTACTAAGATTCACGAAGAAGTTCTCTCTGGCACGCCAGCCGAATTACTCGCGCATTTTGCCGCATGCCCAGACACAGTACGGGGAGAATTTGTCGTCATTGTGACGCCCTGATACAATAGGAACATGTCCCGATCAAGCACCCTCATTCTATTCGGCATTTTGGTCATTCTTACGCCTTTTTCCGGGCTTCCTATATCTCTGCGCTCATTGCTCCTGGTTATCTTTGGCGCCTGCGTGTGCGGTCTTGGTTTCTCACAGCGCGTGCGCGAAGCTCGCAGTCATCAGCAGTCAGTAGAGACTCCTCCGTCTCCGCCGACCATTTCTTCCATTTAGTTTTGGTATACTTCTAGGGATGGAAAATCCCGAGCGCGTGACCTACTTCGCGGCGACTGACGCACGCGGGAAACTTATTCCTTTCGGTATTAAATCGAAGGATCGCGATCGTCACATGTATGTCATCGGTAAGACCGGTATGGGTAAGTCGACCCTCCTCGAGAATATGGCGATCCAAGATATCAGAAATGGGGAAGGCATCGCCTTTCTCGACCCGCACGGCGCGACGGTTGATCGGCTCCTCGACTATATTCCCGAAGAGCGCGTCAAAGACGTCGTCTACTTCGCGCCGTTCGACCTCGAACACCCCATCGCCTTCAACGTGATGGAGGATGTCGGCTACGACAAGCGCCATTTGGTGGTCAGCGGGCTCATGGCGACCTTCAAGAAGATCTGGGAGGACGCGTGGAGCGCGCGTATGGAATACATCCTCACCAATACGCTCCTCGCGCTTCTTGAATATCCGGATGCGACCCTGCTCGGCGTGAATCGTATGTACACCGATAAGGATTATCGGACGAAGGTGGTGGATAACGTGAAGGATCCGGTCGTGAAGGATTTCTGGACCAAGGAGTTCGCAAACTACGGCGATCGTTACACCCAGGAGGCAACGCCGGCCATTCAAAATAAGATCGGCCAATTCACCGGCAATCCGCTCATCCGTAATATCATTGGACAGCCGAAATCCTCGTTCGACATCCGTACGATGATGGACCAGAAGAAGATTCTCATCATGAATCTCTCGAAAGGACTTGTGGGGGAGACCAATATGCGTCTCTTGGGCTCGATGCTCACGACGCGTCTCTTCCTCGGCGCGATGAGCCGCGCGAATCTCTCCGGGCCCGAACTCACGAAACTTCCGCACTTTTATTTTTATGTAGATGAATTTCAGAACTTTGCGAACCAGACATTCGCCGAGATTCTCTCCGAATCGCGCAAATATAAACTGAACCTCATCATCACGAACCAATACATCGAGCAGATGGAGGAGGAAGTGCGCGACGCGGTGTTCGGTAACGTGGGTACGACGGTGGCATTCCGCGTTGGACCCTTTGATGCCGAAGTGTTGGAGACAGTCTTTATGCCGAAGTTTTTGAAAGAGGACATCGTGGGTCTCGATAAACGGCAGGTGTATCTCACCCTGATGATAGACGGGGTTGGCTCTTCTCCTTTTTCTGCAGTTACCATCCCGCCGATAGAAGCACCACCAGTATCTCATCGACAAGAGGTCATCGACTCGTCGCGAGAACAATTCTCTACACAGCGCGCCGGCATCGAGACAGCCATCATGGAGGAGTTCGCGGTAAGTGCGGCGGCTCCCGTTCCGCTCGATGCGCGCATGAAAAAGAAACCACCGATGCGCTCAGCTTCTTCGTATACACCGACCTCAACTCATACCACTCCATCTCATCCTCCGACCCAACTTCGCCAAGGCTACGATGGGCACAGCAAGGCTACGGAGGGCACGGTGCGCTCACCAGAAATTCGTCCTGCTCCGCCGAGTAAGAGCGCTGAAGATCTAAAAGCGATACTGCGGAATATGACGGCAAAGACCGGCGCAGAAAGGGAACAGAAACAATCGCATACTCAGCAGGAGTTGAAAGGTACGCTCGCTGATGTGTTGCAGCTCCGACGTCAGGAGTCGGGGCTCCGACCGGAAGCGTCGGAGAAGCCCGTGACGATTCAACCGCCACAACAAAAAGCCCCGACGTCAGAAGTCGGGGTCCCGACCGGAAGCGTCGGGAAAGAGAAAAAGCCTTTTGAAGTTCCTGAAGAAGAGCTTCGAGACGTCCTCAAAGGCAAACAATAATACTTTTCTATGCGCATCGCCGTGTTGCTTACGCTGGTTGTTCTTTTCCCAACATTCGTGTATGCAGATAGTCCTCCGACTGTCGAGACCGTGATTTTACACGACACCATATATCCGTCTGCAACCGTCGAGTCCGGACTTGCAGCGACCACTTCCATCGACATTGTTTTTTCTGAGCAAGTAAAAGCATCAATAAAAATACTGTCTGCAGATGGTACGATAATCAGTTCACTTTATTCAAGCTCAAAAGTCACAAATCCGACACCGAAGATTTGGGATGGGACGGACGATACGGGAGCGTCGGTCGGTAATGGTGTCTACATTGTTCTCATTTCTGCTGTCTCTGTTTCGACGGGACTGTCGATGACCGATTCGTCTAAAACAATCACTGTTGCACTCCCGCCGAACGACTCAGATCCCGCAGGCATCTCTTCCGACACAACAGACACACCGCCACCCTCCTCCGGCGGCGGACCCGTGGAATATTTGCCAGTGCCGACACTCCGCATTGTCACCAGTGGCGATCGAACCATCTCTTCTGGCGCGGAGGTTGCCTTTACCGCTGTTGTGTACGACGGAAACGGAAATAAGCGCAGTGACGCCGTCGTGACGTGGTCGTTTGGCGACGGAATGCAGAAGACGGGCGCAAGCGTTTTCCATGCGTATTACAATTCGGGCGAGTATGTCGCGACCGTGCGTGCCACGACCTCTGACGGCGGTGGAGTACTTGGCGAAAGGGTCGTCACAGTCAAAGACGCACGCATCAAAATCACATCCGTCTCTTCGCGCGGCATTGCGCTTACGAACAGCGACTCCCGCACACTAGACCTCTCGTTGTGGCGCCTTTCGATGGGCGGGCAGGAATTCAAGATTCCCGCGGATACAAAGATTCTCGCCGACCACACCATCCTTTTCCCTTCACAAATAATCGAGTTGCCGATTGCGAACTCGGCATCTCTCCTTTATCCGAGTGGAGAAACGGCTGCCGTATATCCGAGCGTTGCGGTCGCGCCAACGACAGTCGTGCAACCTACAGCGAACAAAATGAGTTATGAACAAGTACAGGCGGTTGAGCCACCTGTAACACATACCGTCGAACCGATTATACGCACGGAAAACATTCAAGCACATGAAGAAGCAGTAAGTGCCCCCACAGCGGCGATTGAAGTCGCGGCTGTGGGGGCGGCATCACTCGAATCGTCGGCGCCCGGCTCTTCTGTCGCGGAAATGTTCAAATCTCCGTGGGCGTTCGGCCTTCTCGGAGTCATTGTCGTAGCCAGCGGGGCGTTTATTCTTCTCTAACTCGCGTTTCTTCACTTTTTATACTAGTCTTCCATCATGACAGGTCAGAAACTTATTTTGGTTACCGGCGGGGCGGGCTTCATTGGTTCGCATCTTTGCGCACGCCTCGTGAAAGACGGTCACCGCGTTATCTCGCTCGATAATTATTTTACTGGTAGCCGTGAGAATCACGTTCCTGGCGTCGACTACCGAGAAGGTCATACGAAGAATATAGAGAAGCACATTCCTGAGACTCCGGATCTCATCTACCATCTCGGTGAATACTCGCGTGTTGAAAAGAGCCTTGAGGAGCCCGCACTCGTCTGGGATCTCAATAAAGACGGTACGTTTGGTGTCGTAGAATTTTGGAGAAAAAAGAAAGGGAAACTTGTCTATGCCGGTTCGTCTACAAAGTTTGGCGATGGCGGTCTTGGTCGTATGCAAAGTCCTTATGCGTGGACGAAGGCCTCCAACACTGAACTGGTTAAAAATTACAGTGCGTGGTATGACCTGTCGCACGCAATCACTTATTTTTACAACGTATACGGCCCCGGCGAGCGTTCAGGCGCTTATGGAACGGTTATCGAAATTTTCAGACAGGAACAGCAGGCAGAAAAACCTCTTGTCGTGACTGCACCAGGGACGCAAAAACGTAACTTTACTCACGTGGACGATATTATCGATGGACTCATCCTTGTTGGAGAAAACGGTGTGGGAGACGACTTCGGCATTGGCAACGAGCATGCTTATTCGATTCTTGAAGTAGCGCACCTCTTCGGTGAAGAGGTTGTTATGAAGCCTGCCGCACTAGGCAATCGTATGGGGGCGACACTAGACACAACAAAAACACGCGCGCTAGGCTGGATTCCTAAAAAGAATCTCATTGATTATATAAATGAAGTTAAAAGGAAATGAAACGAGTCCTCATTTTTTCTCTTGCATACTATCCTCATGTGGGTGGTGCCGAGGTGGCCATAAAAGAAATCACCGGCCGCATGCCGGATATTGAGTTTCATATGGTAACCATGCGCTTCTCTGTTGCCGAAGCGCGTGAAGAAAAAATCGGCAATGTGTTCGTACATCGCATTGGGAACGGTAGCGGCAAGTTGAGCAAATTCTTTTTTCAGTTTTACGCGGCGAGGAAAGCCGTGGTGCTGCATCGGCAGAACAAGTTCGACGGCATCTGGGCGATGATGGCTCATTCGTCCGGAGTTCCTGCCGGCTTGTTCAAAACATTCCATCCGGAGGTGAAGTATTTTCTCACGCTTCAAGAAGGAGATCCTCCCGAATACATCGAACGGTTGATGCTCCCAGTGTGGCCGCTCTTCAAGCGTGGATTCACGAAGGCTGATGCAGTTGTGGCGGAATCGACGTTTCTCGGGCGCTGGGCGCGCCGTATGGGATTTACAGGGCCTCTCGAAGTTATACCGAACGGCATGGATGCCGACCGCTTTGCACAAGTGCCTGCCACAGGGCTTCTGGAAACGATCCGCACGAAGATTGGAGTGAAGGAGGACGAGACCTGGCTCATCCACACTGGCCGGTTGGTGTACAAGAATGCGCTCGATATAGTGATCTGTGCGCTGCCGCTTCTGCCAGAACACATACATATATTTATGATCGGTGACGGCCCCGACAAGAGCGCCCTTGCGGAGCTTGCGCGCGAACTGGGTGTCACAGCGCGAACACACTTTCACCCGTATGTGCCGCTCACCGACATTCCAAATTATTTGAAAGCATGCGATGTATTTATTCGCCCATCGCGTTCTGAAGGCATGGGCAACTCATTTATTGAAGCAATGGCGGCAGAATTGCCGGTCATCGCGACACAGGAGGGCGGTATCGCGGACTTTCTTTTTGATGCGAAACGCAATCCGGATAAAGAAACGACCGGCTGGGCGGTAGACAAAAACTCGCCTGAACAGATCGCAGAAGCAGTTGAGGATATCCTCGCGCATCCCGAACAAGTTGCGCGCGTAAAGGAAAACGCGAAGAAAATGGTTTTTGAAAAATACGACTGGAATCTCATTGCCGCGCAGATGAGGTCGGTTTTCGACCGGGTGTTCGAAAACCGTTAGAATACAAATATGCGCCTTGTTATTGCCACTCCTTTGTATCCGCCGGAAATCGGCGGGCCGGCGACGTATGTGCGGTTGCTTGAAGAAGGATTGCCGAAAAAGGGTATTGAAGTAACGGTGGTGAAATTTAGCGACGTGCGGCACTTGCCGAAATTCATTCGTCATTATGCCTACTATCGTCATGTGCTCGCGGCAGCGTACGATGCAGACGTGGTACTCGCACTTGATCCGGTCTCGGTTGGATTCCCAGCGATGAAGGCGGCGCAGAAAGCGGGGAAGCCGTTTGTGGTGAAAATTGTCGGCGATTACGCGTGGGAGCAGGGGCAACAACGGTTTGGTGTCACGCAGAGTTTAGATGAATTCGTGAAGACGGAGAACGTTTCCTTTTTTGTACGTGTGTTCAGAAGGATTCAAACGCGCGTGGCGCGAAGCGCTACGCGCGTCATCGTCCCGAGCGAGTACCTGAAAGGCATCGTGGAATCGTGGAGGTCGCCTTCGCAGGGCTTCGGCGGACCAAGTATTTCACAGAAAAAGATAACGGTTATCTACAACGCCGTTACTCCCGAGGCAATCGGGACAGTGCCGAAAATGGTGCAGGACTTGCCACGGCCGCTGGTGGTTTCCGTGGGCCGGCTCGTGCCGTGGAAGGGCTTTGACGGCCTTATACGGGCCGTAGAGGCCATCGGAGCCTCACTGGTAATCGTCGGGGACGGCCCCGAACGGGAGGCTCTTGCGAAGTTTCTGGGCAATCATATGGTGCTCACAGGGTCGCTTTCTCATGCCGACACGCTCGCCATGATGAAAAGCGCGGACGTGTTTGCACTCAACTCGTCGTACGAAGGATTGTCGCACGTACTAGTGGAAGCCCTCGCGCTCGGTGTGCCAATTGTGGCAACGGATGCGGGAGGCAATCGGGAAATCATTGAAGACGGAGTGTCAGGAACACTGGTGCCGGTCGGTGATATGGACGCGCTTGTGCGCGCACTGCAATCTCCGAAATTGTCTGCGCATGGTGCCGCGTCTCGCTTCACGAAAGAACGGATGCTTGAGGCGACGACGACTCTTCTCAAAACTATATGAAAGTCCTCATGATTAGCGGTGATCGGTATCTCCTTGAAGCGGGGACGGAAGCGCACGCACGCCTTGTACTGCAAAGAGCACAGGTAGAGCAACTTGATGTCTTCGTCTGGCCACAGGTACATTCGCGAAGTGAGATTATGCGCGCGGCGCGCGCGACCGCGTACGACGTGGTGACCGCACAGGACCCGTTCTGGCGCGGGCTTGTCGCGCGCCGTGCCGCGCGCGTTGCCGGCGCGAGGCTGAATCTGCAGGTGCACACTGATCTCTCGGCGCAACCGTTGTTTCGTCGGCTTCTCGCACGTTTCCTCTTGCGCCGCGCCGACTCAGTGCGCGTCGTGTCGGAGCGCGTACGCGCACAGGTGCAGGCGCTCGGTGTTACGGCTCCGATACACGTACTGCCGGTATATGTTGACGTGAGCCGGTTTGAAAAGGTAGTGCGCGAACCGCATACACAGAAAACGATATTGTGGGTAGGACGATTTGAAAAAGAAAAGGACCCGCTTCGCGCCGTGTCGGTGTTGAAAGAAGTTCGCACAACGGGCGTTGATGCTAAGCTCGTGATGCTTGGTTCAGGAATGTTGGAATCAGAGTTACGACAACAGTCGGCGGGATTGTCGGTAGAATTTCCCGGGTGGCAAGACACGGTGCGGTATCTGCCGACGGCTGACCTTGTGCTGTGCACATCACTTCACGAGAGTTGGGGAGCGAGTATCGTAGAGGCGCTCGCGGCGGGTGTGCCGGTGGTTGCACCTGATGTCGGCATCGCCAAAGAGGCGGGAGCCACCATCGCTTCGCGCGCTGAGCTTACGGGTAAGGTCATTGAAACGCTACGCGCTGGTCAGCGAGGAGAACTCAAACTTTTCATACCAAGCGCGGAAGAATGGGCGGAACGTTGGCTGGGAACGCTCATAAACAATAAGGAAGAACCTGTCTTAAATGCACTGCGCGTACGTATTCCGAGGCCGGTACGGTACATCGTTTCTGGTGGTACCGCCGCTGTCGTTAATATAGGAATACTTTTTGTTTTGACGCATTTTGCGGGGATTTGGTATCTTGCCTCGTCGGTAATCGCTTTCCTTGTCGCCTTTTTTGTCAGTTTTATCCTTCAGCGGACGTGGACATTTGACCAACGGACGACCGACGGGCTCGCGCGCCACACGTCGCTGTATTTCATCGTCACGACGGTCAACACGTTTGTGAATACGGCGCTTGTGTTCAGTTTTGTGGAATACGCACACATCTGGTATATCGCAGCGCAGGTTATTGCTGGGGCACTCATCGCGTTCGCTAGCTTTTTCATATATCGGAAAATCTTCGTATGAAGCTTCTTATCGTGACGCAGGCCGTTGATACCGAAGACCCGGTCCTTGGTTTTTTCGTTCGTTGGATAGAAGAGTTAGCGAAGCACAGTGAACGTGTGGAAGTCATATGCCTTAAAGAAGGAAAGTATTCGCTTCCCGAGAATGTGCGGGTGCATTCGCTTGGGAAACCGGCGTCGCGATTTCGCTATGTTTCGAATTTCTACAAGTACATATTCTCACGTAACTACGACGCCGTGTTTGTGCATATGAATCAGGAATATGTGTTGCTCGGGGGCTGGTTCTGGCGTCTCGTGGGCAAAAAAGTATTCCTGTGGCGCAACCACAAAATGGGTTCATGGCTCACACGACTGGCGGTCCTTTTCTCGCATACCGTTTTCTATACGTCACGACAATCGTTTACGGCACCGTTTAAGAATGCGCACAAAATGCCGGTCGGTATAGACACCGACTTTTATAAACCGAATGCGCTCGTTCCTAAAAAACCCAATTCGATACTCTTTTTGGGGCGAATCGCGCCGGTTAAAAATATTGACATCTTTATTGACGCGCTTAATGAGTTGCAAAAGCTCGGAGTTGAGTTTACGGCTAGTGTTGCCGGCAGTGCTTTGAGCAAAGATAGTGGATATGAGAAAGCGGTTCGGAATAAAGTATCTGACTATGGTTTAACGAGCAAGGTTCAGTTTGTCGGCCCAGTGACGCAGGACGAAGCACTCAAGTTATACCGAGAGCACCGACTCTATGTGAACCTCACTCCTTCCGGTAGTATGGACAAAACCATATTTGAGGCAATGGCTTGTGGTGTTACCCCGCTCGTTTATAATGATGACTTAAGGAGTACCTTGGGGGATGGATGTCTAGTGAAGAATCTCAGAGCACAAGATATTGCAGGAGATATTAAGAAAATACTGTCTGGAGAGTGCCGAAATTTTAGGAACCAAGTGATTGAAAACCATAGTCTGAGGCTTTTGGCAGAGAAACTTTCCGATGAATTAATATGAAAAATATTCTATTTAACGTAATGATAGCGTGTCATCGTTTAGTTAAAGGACTTGCCAACAGGATCCTCGATAAAGAGTTTATTCGGCCGAGAAATTTCTCTAATGCCATGCTACGAAAGTATTCAAAATACTTTTCCGGTGCGGTGATCAATGTGTCCGGGTGGAAGGACAGTGATGGTGAAGGAGGATGGTATAGAGATTATTTTAATACCATCTCCCAGTACGTCGTCTCAAATGTTGGTGGTCAAGGAAAAGGATTAGGATCGGCGGGCACTGACTATCAAGAGATAGAAATCGATCTGACAAAAGAAATTCCCCCTGATTTAAGGAACCATTTTGACGTCGTGTTCAATCACACCACCTTGGAACATGTGTACGAGTGCCAGATTGCTTTTAAACACCTCTGTCAATTAAGTAAGGATATCGTTATTGTCGTGGTGCCTGTTATGCAACAAATTCACAATACGGCCGATTTTGGAGATTATTGGCGTCCGACAACAATGACCATCGCCAAATTATTTTTGGACAACGGATTCAAACCGCTGGTCATCAAATGTAACGATCAACCTTTTGCTCCAGTATATTGTTTTGCCATCGGCTCTAGGAAGCCTGAAGTATATACAGACATATTTCCTGAGGAAATTGATTTTCAGATGGGAGCATATAGTTACGGCTCAAGTATCAAAAAAGAATATATTCGCGACCTCTTATGAAAATTTGTTACGTAAATTTTAATTTTAAGTGTCCTCGTGACCACATTACGTTACAGGGCCTACGAGAAAATGGGATTACGGTCAAAGAAATTGTAGACGATACGCCGGGCTGGAGAAAATATCTAAATATCGCGCGAGAATATCGTGCATGTCGGCGCGAGTGCGATCTGGTTATGGTTGGTTTTGCGGGCAGTATCCTTGTTATCTTTATGAGACTGCTGACCCGAAAAAAGATAGTCTATAACGCATTGTCCTCATTCTATGACAGTATGATCGTCTCCCGGCAGGGGGGCAAGATTTTTTCTTTTTCAGCAGCAAGGCATTACCTTATTGATTATCTCGCGTTTCGTCTCGCAGACCGTTCTTTTATTGAGTGTCAGACCCAGAAGGATCTGATAGTCAGAATTTTTGGCGTCAATCCACGCACACTCTCGGTTCACTTCGTCGGTTCCGACGACCGACAATTTTATTTTAATTCCGCTATTCCGAAACGAGATCAATTCACCGTTATTTTCCGCGGTGCTTTTTTGCCTGAGGCCGGAGTAGATGTCGTTGTCCGTGCCGCCAAAGAATTAGAGAACGAAGATATCACAGTGAGAATTATAGGGCGTGGATTGCTCCAAAAGGAGATTGCGGCCCTGATACAAGAACTCAAGCCGACCAACGTTGAGTTTACTACGGCGATGCTCCCGATGGACGAACTACGAAAAAAGATGTTGGAGTGTCACCTCTCTCTCGGACAGCTCGCGAATCATCCACGGGTGCACACGACCATCCCGCATAAAGCGTTTGACAGTATTGCGATGAAACTCCCGTATCTTACCGGAGAAAATAGGGGGGTGATGGAAATACTCGAAGACGGCGAAACCTGCTTCACAGTCCCGCCGGGCGATTCTCACGCGCTGGCCCGCAAGATTATTGAACTGCGAGACCGCCCGCAAGAACTTGAACGAGTGGCGGAGAATGCGTATCAGTTATACCAGCGAGAATTTACGCCAAAGATCTTGGCCAGGAAAATGATTGAGGAAATAAAAGATATATGAAGTCTGTCCTATTTATCTTTGCCGGCGATCGGAAGAGCAAATTTCGTGGGGTGCCTGGCGTCGATTTCCCCGATACAGCCCTGTATGGGCTGAATCATCTTGTTCAGTACGGGTTTGCAACTGCAGCTCTTGAACCGGCAGACGTGTTTGCCAGTGAGCGACTGCGTCGATGGGTGCCGTATCGTCTGAAACATTTCATACTTTTTTTCAAAACGCTTCGCCACGACATTGTATTCGGTCCATCTCTCTTGTACTTGATGCTGGCAAAAAAGGTGTGGAAGACTCGTACAAAATTTGTACTACTGAACATTGAGTTGACGCGGATGCTCAACGCGAACAAGAACAATAGGGTGAAATTACGCTTCATCGTCTGGCTTCTGAAAGAGTTGGACGGCATTGTGTGCCTAACGCAATTCCAAAAAAAGTATCTGGAAGAAACGTTTCCTTTTTTGAGAGGGAAGTGTTTTTTTGTCCCTTTGGGTGTAGATGTGAAGTACTACCTCCCGACCTACGAAAACAGAAGCGCCTACCTCCTGTCGGCGGGGCGGGATATGGGACGAGACTACGCGACCGTGATAGACACTGCTCGTCGTATGCCGGAACGTGAGTTTCATATCGTGTGTAGTCAGAGAAATTTGAAGGGCATACACGATGTACCCCCCAATGTCAGGATCTTCATTGATTTGCCGTTTGCAGAACTGCATAAAAAATATCAAGAAGCGGAGTTACTTCTGCTTCTTACACACAATGACTCCTTTCAGGGTGGCGCCGACTGCTCTGGGCAGACCGTTTTATTGGACGCTATGGCGAACGGCCTGCCGGTTGTCGCGAGCCGAAAGAAGTATGTGGAAGAGTATGTTACAGACGGGAAGGAAGCAGTACTTGTAGACTGTTATGACCCCGCAAAAGCACGCATTGCCATTGAGTCTCTTCGTGCGGTAGACTTACGAAAAGAAATGGCTCTACGGGCGCGGACGCGCGTCGAGAGGGAATTTTCAACCGAGAAGATGGCCGAGCGGTTAGCTACAGTATTTACCCGCCTATCAGAACATAACTATGGATAACCTGCTTGCTATCATAGGATCGAACATAAAAAATAAGTCCGCTCTCCTAGAACTCGGCTGCGGTTCCGGCGCGCTCAGCAATGCGATTGCGGAGAAGTTTGATAGTCTGCAGACCATTGTTGCCGTTGATTTTTTTAACGAACCCGAGGCTCTGAATAAAAAAATTCAGTTTATAAAACAGGACCTTGAAGCCCTGAATCTAGAGGGGCGTTTTGACCTCATTGTCTTAAACCAAGTATTGGAACACATTAAAAATCCGCTCGGTTTGCTCGTAGCGCTTAAAAAAAATCTCAATCCACACGGGCGCATTCTTATTGTGGTCCCGAATCGCCGTGGTTTCAACAACGAGGCGAGAGTCTACTTGCCGGAACACGGAAGGCACTATTTTCTCTGGGATAGGGAAAGTCTGGAATTCAGTCTCAACCGGATAGGCTTTACGTGCCGGTTCTACAATCTGTATACCGCCGCGAGCCACACTCTTTTTTTGCGCTACTTGCCTACCCTGCTTCGGATACAGAATCCCAATCTGCCCTGCATCGCGATGGTCGACGACATATGAAGGTACTCTATTTCGCAAACATACGTTTCCCGACGGAACGCGCTCACGGGGTGCAAATAGCAAAAATGTGCGAAGCGTTTTCGGATGCAGGTGCGTCGGTGACACTGGTCGTTCCCAATAGGGCAGTAACAATCGATGGCGATCCGTATGAGTACTACGGCGTCAAAACCAACTTTAACATCATCAAGATTGGGAAACGTGAAGATCCTCAATCCAACCTCGGGTACTGGATATCCTATGTGAAATTCGCCTTGCGCCTTTCCGCATACTGCTCAAAAAATAAGGCGGACGTGTATTACAGCCGTGATGAATCAATCGTATTCATCCTCTCGCTGTTTGGTGTCGGGGTGGTGTGGGAAGCGCATGGGTGGAAGGGCGGTGCACTCGTTGGTTATTTCTTGCGCACCATAAAAAAGATCGTCGTCATCACAAGTATTGCTAAAAGGCAGTTTGTTGAAGGCGGCGTTTCAGAGCAGAAAATTATCGTTGCGCCGGACGGCGTCGACTCATCGCTCATAGATGCGCGCGTAGACAAGATTTTCGCTCGCAAAAAGCTTGGTCTGCCGGCAGAAGGGAAGCTCGCGTTTTATGTTGGCTCGTTGAGCGAATGGAAGGGATTTCAGACGCTACTACAATGCGCTGACACGCTCGCCAAAAAGCAGATTACCGTGGTTCTTGTCGGCGGCATTGTGGAAAAACTGAAAAAAGAATTTCCCAACGTCATCTTTCTTGACTTCATTCCGTATAAAGAATTAGCGACCGTGCAGGCGGCTGCCGATGTGTTGGTCATACCGAATTCTGCAAAATCGGTCGTGTCGACGGACTACACATCGCCCTTGAAACTGTTCGCGCATATGGCTTCTGACCGTCCGATTGTCGCTTCCCGTCTGCCGTCCCTGCGCGAAGTGCTTGATGAAGAGACCGCATATTTTTTTGCTCCGGACAATCCGAAGAGTTTGGCGGAAACTATTATATACGCATTGGCCCATACGGAGGAATCAAATGAGAAAGCGCGGAAGGCTCTCGCGAAAGTGAGGGAGTATACGTGGGACGAACGGGCCCGCAAGATACTGGCATTCATAGGAGAGTGAGTAACGAATTGACAAATTAGAAAATAAAGTTCAGAATCACATCAGAGCGTTTGAAATATAACGCACACAAGCCCTTTTGATTAATTTCCAGTGAGGAGAATTCGATGGAACCCAAAGTACTTCTTGTGTATCCGCCGAATCAACTGATGCCGGTGGAATTGCCCCGGCCAGACGGTTCGCTCGGGCCACTATATCTTGCAGGGGCTCTTGAACGGGCCGGGATTGAGGTAGATGTTCTCGATGCCTCTGTAGGCACGCCGGACGACAGTCTCGAAACGACCTTCAACAATCGTGTCCTGCAATCAAATGGACTGATCCGCATCGGTATGAC
This sequence comes from Patescibacteria group bacterium, assembly GCA_024653825.1. Taxonomy (GTDB): domain Bacteria; phylum Patescibacteriota; class Minisyncoccia; order Phycocordibacterales; family Phycocordibacteraceae; genus C7867-001. The sequence continues at coordinate 16,302 of JANLHF010000003.1, forward strand.
GGCAGAACGGATAAGCGAAGTCATTTCCAACGGCGGCTATAATGTCGTCGGGGTTAACTCCAACTTCACTCCGCAGACGAAAATGGCTCTTGAAGTTGCCCGTTTGGCCAAGGGCGTCTCAGAGGACATTCTGGTTGTGGCGGGTGGCGTCAATGCTCGTGCCCTGCCGGGGAGGTTTCTTGCCGGTGGTGTGGACGTCGTTTGTGCTACCGAAGGGGAGCGAATCATCGTTGAGCTTGCCCGAAGATTGGAAGAGGGGAGAAATCTCGAAGTTTCCGGAACAATCACCACAAAGAGGGGAATAGTCGTAAGACACCCACTCCGCGCCGGCGATACGGTGACCAATCTTGATGAACTACCTTTCCCTACATGGCAGAAACTCCCGTTCGAACAGTATGACGGCATCGCATCGGCCGGACGGGATTCGCTCAAACAAAACGAACGGTCGGCTTCTCTCATGACCTCACGCGGATGTCCCTTCAGGTGCGCCTACTGCCATATCTCTATGGAAAAACAGAATGAAAAAGAGAGTGGCGGCATTGGAGCACTGAGGACCAAGTCTGTCAGTCGCGTGATGGAAGAAGTGAAATGCCTCAAGGCGCTGGGCGTCAAGAAGATCTACTTTGAGGACGACAGCTTGCTCGCGCACAAGTCCCGAGTGAAGGAGATTTTCACTAAGGTGACGGGTATGGGTATGAAGATTGCTGACGTCAACGGAGTCAATCTCACGCATTTCCTGAAAGGTGGACCGGGAGGGAAACCGATGATTGACGTGGAGTATCTCGAACTGCTTGCTTCAGCCGGATTTGATCAAATTGTCTTTCCGGTGGAATCGGCATCCCAACGCATTCTCAACAAGTATGCGACCGGGAAACTCAACCATGCCAAACTTGATGTTGTGGAGCTGGTAAAGTTGGCGGTGCGGATAGGAATCACCTGCCCCGTTAACATGATGATTGGCTTCCCCGATGAAACAGAGGAAGAAATTCTTTCATCGATTGAGCTTGGTCGTCGGCTGGTTGATGCGGGCGCGCCTTACTGCTCGCTCTACGTCCCTATTCCATTCCCGGGAAGCCAGCTTCACGAGATTGCCTTGCATGACGGATACCTTGCGTCGAATTTCGACACGGACGCCTTCAACTGGCGAAAACCAACCATGCGAGATACGACCGTCTCTCCGGAAAGGATTGAAGAACTACAGCAATGGGGCTGGAGAGATATCAATCCGAAGGAGTACGTCCGTAAGAGACTCGAGATGGACATCGGCAGGCGGTGGAAGAGCGGCGAGCCGGAAGTTGCCTGAAATTGTCTGACATGGGGCCGACGCGTGCGTCGGCCTTTTCTTTTTCTCTTTCTTGTTTTATAATTGTTAACATCGGCCATTATGAAGGTCATCCACAGAGTCGGCAGAATAGTGCTTCTTGTACAATGCATAGTGAGAGCGATTTTCTATGGTGCAGCAAATCGCATTCCTTCTAAGATATCTCGAGTCGTAGTCCACCCGGACGGTAAATTGGGTGATGTTGTTTGCTGTACGCCGGTACTTGTCGCACTCAGAGCCAATTTACCAGAGGCGCATCTTATCGTAGCGGGAAACTCCAAACTGCATCGCCCGCTTTTGTCCGACAGCGGCTTAGTCGACGAATATATAGACCTCGGAGAAAAGGGGGCCTTATCACACATTAAGGCCTGCAAGGCCGACGTAGCCCTCGTGACGGGGGTATCGTTTGATGCCGCGGCATTGTTTTATGTGGCTGGAATTCCCTTGGTAGTAGCCCCAGTTGTTGTGGGGGGTGAATCCGAGCAAGAGACGCGTCTGTATAAAATCTTGCAGAGATTTATTAAAACATTTCCGTATAGAATAGGCGCGTATGCTCCCCGCGAACGTTTACGTGTGCTTGAGCCGCTCAACATTTTTTTTGACGACACGAAGAAACGTCTTGGTTTTTCCGAAGATGCTAAAAGGAACGTTGAGAATGTACTCAATAAAATCGTCGGCTCTTATACGTATCTTGTCGGCATATCAGCCGGAGTCGGCAACAAAGAAAAATTATGGGATCCAGAAAAGTTTGCCGCAGTGGCGAATTACTTTATACAGAAGCGTGGGGCCCATATTGTCGTCTTGGGAGGGAAAAGTGATGCACCAGAATCTGCAAAAATGATAGCGGCCATTGAAGACAAATCGAAAATATCTGATGCCACACTGACATCGATAGACGACCTAAAGGCTATGATAGCGAAACTCGACGTATTTGTGGGTGTGAATACGGGCCCCATATACATCGCTGAAGCATTTGATGTTCCGACGGTTGACCTTATCGGTCCGGTTAATCCGTGGGACCAACCGCCACAAGGGAAGATCCATAAAATGGTATTCCCTCCGGGAGAGCCGAAACCCCTCCTTAATATGCTGAATACACGAAACCATGACGTGAAAGAGGCTGAGCGTATAGCACACTCTACGCGACTTGAAGACGTTATAATGGCAGTAGAAGAAGCGCTTAAAGAGGTTGATGCACTGAGGTTGGCTAGGAAAAAATAAACTTTTCTATTACATGCGCTACGCCGTCTTTATCTACTGATGGTGCGATATAGTGTGCCACCGCTTTCAGTTTGTCGTCGGCGTTTTCCATAGCGACTTTAAGACCGCAGGCATTGAGAAACGGCATATCGTTTCTTGAGTCCCCGATGCCTATCATTTCCGATGCCTGGACCTTCAGCATTTTGGCAAGTTCTTGTGTGGCGTATTGCTTGGTGGCTTCTGCCTGCGTCACATACACTTCCATTTTGTAGTTTCTGTCTTTGTCCCAAGAGAAAAATTTATGTGCAGAAACGCCGGGCATATGTTCGAATGTTCGAAGACACTCGTCGGACTCCTCTTTCGAATTAAAATAGGACATTTGTACCGCAAGCGGTTTCTCAAATTTCAACACAGAAGGATTTTTATACTCAATACCTCCGTCGTTCACAATGAAAGGAGTTTTGTAATATTTGATTATTTTCATCAAACTATCCATATCTCCTCCAGCAATCGGTTTCTCCCAAAGGATATCTCCTGATTGTGGATCGACTATCTGCGAGCCTCCGTTTATGATGCAAGGGCTTGTCAGCTCCAATGTTTTGAAGGTCTCGGTAAGCCAATTTAGTGGCCGGCCAGAGACAATAGATACGAAGACTTCTTTTTTCGCTTTTTTTATCGAGTCCGTTACTTTTTCGGACGGAACGGTGTAAGGCCCGACAGGGACGATGGTCCCATCGACGTCTAAAAGGAGGGATTTATATTTCATAGGCACTGTTGTAGTATACATTCATGAAGTCGTCCGTGGCCATGTCTTTTAAGCGGAAAAGGGTTCTGCTAGTTGGGGATGCAATACTTGATATGTATATCTACTGTAATGCCGTTGGTCAAGCGTTGTACGCGGACGTACCCGAGGTTGAAGAAATAAAAACCAAGGTTTCCTTTGGTGGCAACGGTTTGGTGGCGACAAACATTTTGGAGCTTGGGGGGAATCTCACGTTTGTTTCTGTGGTCGGAGACGATGAAGACGCAAGACAGTACGATTCCTTCGTCCATCCGAGAATGAAGAAGATTTTCTTTGTAGATCCTACGCGTAAAACGACGGTCAAGAGAAGGTGGTATGTAGGCGAGAAAGCATTGCTTCAGGTAAACACCGTCGATAACCACAGCCTCAGTGTCCTGCTTGAAAAAAAGCTGATAGGCCGTATCGAGAAAGAAGCAAGAAAAGCCGATGTGATTGTTGTGATGGATCCACAGCACGGGCTACTGACCAAGAGTGTCATCAATCGGTTAAAAAAAATAAGCAGGGAACTCAAGAAGCCGTTGTACGTTGATGGACAGATATCGCACAGAAAAAGCAATCACTATCTCTATCGAGGTGTTGACTGCATCCTTTTGAACGAAAAAGAGGCGAGGGCCGTCTACCCCGCATTTGATATAAAAACCCCTCAACAAACACTCCTCACTATATTGAAAAAACTGGAATTAAAGAACGTTGTTGTAAAGCTCGGAGATAAAGGGTCTATAGCGCTCTGCAACGGTCGTTACATAAAGACCTCCCCGTATAAAGTAAAGGCAGTGGATACCTGCGGGGCCGGTGACGCTTTCCTCGCAGCCTTCAGTCTTGGAGATATGAATACGCCTGAAGAATCTCTCGCGATAGCCAATATGTGGGGAGCGCTTTCCACGAAAATTCATGGTACTATTCCGCCCGGAAGGAAAGAATTGGTTAGAATCATAAAGGAGAATACACGATGAGCTCTCAGTTACATATCAAGTTGTTTGCAGACGGCGCGGACCTTGCCGGCATCAAGGAAATGGCAGCGAACCCTCTTGTAAAGGGTTTTACCACCAACCCGACGCTGATGCGTAAGGCAGGCGTGACGGATTACAAAACGTTCGCGCAAGAGGCACTCAGTGTCATTGGCGATCGGCCACTATCGCTCGAGGTATTTGCTGACGAGTTCGCCGAGATGGAAAAACAAGCCCTCGAAATCGCTTCGTGGGGCAAGAACGTGAATGTCAAAATCCCGGTGACGAACACGAGGGGCGAGTTTTCCGGGCCACTCGTGGAGCGTCTGTCGAAGGCAGGAGTTCAGGTCAATGTAACGGCGTTGATGACGCTTGAGCAGGTTTCATCCGTAACGGATAAGCTTGCCCCCGAAACACCGGCGATTATTTCGGTATTCGCCGGTCGCATTGCCGATACGGGACGCGACCCGGTGCCGATGATGGCCGAGGCGGTTCGCGTCATGAAGACGAAGCCGAAGGCGGAACTGATCTGGGCGAGTCCACGGGAATTACTCAACGTGTTTCAAGCGGACTCGGTCGGGTGTCATATCATCACGGCGACGAACGACATTCTCAAGAAGATGGCGCTAGTTGGCAAAGATCTAGACGCCTATTCGCTCGAGACGGTCAAGATGTTCTACGACGATGCGCAAGCCGCGGGCTACAACGTCTCAACCTAAGAACGAAGAACGGGCCGTCAAAAAGCCGCCAGCATCTGCTGGTGGCTTTTGTTGTGAGTTTTAGAACAACCTTGTACCATATCCAATATGAATACTCGCGCAAAACTCGTTTCTTTGGCCGAACTCCCCGCGATAGTCGAGAAACTAAAAAAACAAGGCAAAAAAATTGTCACGACCAATGGAGCTTTTGACATTTTGCATGTTGGCCACAAGAGGGCGCTTGAAGAGAGTAAGTCGCTCGGGGATGTTCTCATTGTTGGCGTAAACTCAGATTCATCTGTTAAACAATATAAATCAGACTTACGGCCGATCATTCCTGAGGACGATCGGGCTGAGGTGCTCGCCGGACTTGCTTGTGTTGATTTCGTGACCATTTTTACCGAAACTGACCCAAAGAATTTTCTAGATCTGGTAAAACCTGACATTCACACTAAGTCCGGAGATTATAAGGAGGAAGAGCTTAAAGAAACATCAACCGTTCTACAAAACGGCGGAGAGGTGGTGATTATTCCCTTCATAGAGGGTAAATCAACGACGAATATTATCGATCGAATCCTTAAGGTTTACGGATAGGCTCGACAGTATAAATGAAAAGGGGAGTAGTGCCGGTATTTTTCACCTTCACCTCTGTGTGAGGGATAACCAGAAACTCGTTCATCCCGTCTTGGGCGATCTTGTTCCCATTAATATCTCCTTCTCCGCTCCAGACGATTCCGCCCTGGGGTTCTTTTTTTGGAGCCAGCGTAAGGGTCTTGCCGGGGAATATTTTCCACTCCTCTCCATAGAACATATCGAAGAATATCTGGTGGCGCTCCCCCCAGTCTCCTGAATCAATACGTTTGGGCGTATGGAAGTATTTTTTCGCGAGTTCCGGATCGCTTGTTGTTTCCCAATCCAACACCTTTTCGATAAAATCATCCTCGCTTGGAAGTCCGCGGAGTACGTGTTCTTCGTATTTCTTTTCTCGTTCTTTTTCGGAAAGTCGTTCTCCTAGTCGCCACGAACCGTTATTGTAATCGTCTTGTGGCAACTGGACCTCAAACGTAAGGTAGGGGCCGGGAGCATGAAGCACTCCCTCTGGAACGGTCCAACCAGTGTTGGGCAATATCGGAAATTCGTTCAGAAGCTCGTACATCGAGTCGTCTTTCCCAAATGAGTGAAGCCTTTGTTTTATATCCTCTTTTGTAACACCCTCCTTAAGACCGATTCTCGTTATTACTGACAACTTTTTATTGTAAGGAGGGATATCAGTAGGCGGAAAAAAATATGCCTCTGATTTCCCCGGTTTATTGACCGAACCGTGTACAATATTTCCCCCGTGTACATGAACCGGTATCGGCGGGATTTCCGTAGTACCAAAACTGGTGGCAACCTCTTTCCCGCCGATGTCGAGAATCTTGGTGAGAGGCCAGCGTGCGGCATACTCTCCAAACAGAAGCGATTCGGCAACGTGTCTCAAATCGGCCAGTGGGACTTCCTCTTCAAAAATTTTTATCTTTGTGAGTCCCTCCCCAGTTACTCGGACGGCGTTTTCTGCTTCTACCGTTGATAGTATCCAAAGTTCTACAGGCACGTACCCGCGCGAATCGGCTTTGTTAGGGGAGCTATTTGGCGCGATGATGTCATTTCCGAAATAAGATTCACGACAGACAATCGCACTTTTTGTTACAAGCACTCCATTTTTTTCATCCAACCCTTTTTTTATTTTTTCGACCGAGGACATGAGTTTTGATGGTATCATACAAAAAATATGTTGGTATCTCCATGCCCTTCCTGCGGCAAAACAGAGAACAAAGAATGGGGCAGCAAGAATGGCTATACGCTGCTTCGATGCACTTCCTGTGGTCTCATTTTCGTCTTTCCACTGCCGAGCGAAGCGCCGGCTATCTATGATAAGACCTATTTTGCCAGCGGTGACGGGTATGGTTATGTGGATTATGATCGCGACAAGGAACCGATGCGCCGTGCATTTGAACTGTATCTGGAGCACATAGAAGAGGTGCTTGGGAGGAAAGGGAACCTTCTTGATGTCGGTGCAGCCACTGGGTACTTCATGAACATAGCAAAGGGACACGGTTGGAAAGTGGAAGGAGTCGAGATATCAGACTACGCTGCGTCGCTCGGTCGGGCGAAGGGATTGTCTATACACACGGGTACTCTCGAAAATACCTTTCTTACAGAAGAGAGTTTCGATGCAATAACCTTCTTTGACATACTAGAACACGTAAGAGACCCCAAGTCGGTTTTGCTAGAAGCGAATCGATTTTTAAAGAAGGGGGGCATCGTTGTCGTGACGACTCCCGATAGTGGCAGTCTATGGGCTCGAGTGCTCGGGCAACAGTGGCATCTCGTGGTGCCGCCAGAGCACCTGATTCTATTCAATCGGAAGAATTTTGCAGACTTACTTAGACGCACAGGTTTCACTCCGTCTCTTGTCACGACCATAGGCAAGCATTTCACTGTGCCGTACATATTTCAGACACTTTATCACTGGCAGGGTCTTTCCTTGTGGAATATACTAGCCAAAGCGACAAACAGAGGAATTTTATCAAAACTGAAAATACCGATTAATCTTCACGACACTTTTTTTATGATAGCTAAGAAGTCATGAAAAAGCTTTTTGTACTCATAGCATTGGCGGCGACGCTCGCTCCAGCAACTTTCGTCATACACGAGGCTGGCGGATGGCAACAATGGAAGGGCGTTCTCCCTCCGGGAACTACTGACAGTCGGTATTATTATGGACGCATCCATGAAGTCACAGACGGGCATCTTTTCGTCGGTAATCCATATGCGTACGAATATCGCAACGCTCTTCCGCCGGCGCAATTTCTACCCGACGTAGTCTCAGCGATTCCTATGTTTTTCGGAATACCATTTGATAGCGCGGTTTTGGTCAATGTGTTCGTGTGGAGTTTCGTATTCTTGTTGCTCTCTTTCGTTCTTTTCCGTCTTTTGCAAATGCCGAAATGGTGGGCAGTTGTATGGTCCGTTCTTACCTATGTGTGTGCATACGCTTTTATGCTTCGGCCGACGGTGATGCAGATCGTGTATCCGGTGTTTTTGCTGTTTCTCATTGCGCTTCTGAAATTTTTGTATGAACCATTTGTCCGGCGTAAGGCACTCTGGCTCGCGTTCACCGCGGCCCTCACTTTCTACGCCTATACGTATCTCGCCTACATTGTCTTTATCGTTTTTGCCTTTCTATTCCTCGGGTACGCGGGCACTCGCCGTTTCAAAGAATTGCGCGCGCTCATTTCAGCCGGCGTATACACCGCTCTTCTGCTCATCCCTTTTGGAGTCCTTACACTCCTGCAGATGGGAGATCCAAATTACCTTGAAACCTTTAACCGCATTGGTCTCCTCTACACACACATCCCTTCTATCGAAGCGTTTTATTATGGTCGATGGGTCGTGATAGGAGGGGCTATCTTTGGTCTTTTGTGGTTTTTCTTTCCTAAAAGAGAAGAAGGCAACCCAACACAAAACGTTTTCTGGCTAGCGACCGGGGCAGGTCTTTTGGGCGGTTTATTGTTGAATGTTATTACCGGTGTTGAGTTAACGCTCGGGGTTCATATTGGACGTTTCGTCTTCGTATGGATGCCGCTCCTTCTGGGGGCTGGTTTGTACGAATGGTATTCTGCGAAACCTTCCACTATTGGCGTCAACGCTGTGAGCGCCAAATATGCGCTCGTGGCCGTTCTTCTCATTCTGCTCTCAGTCGGGGTGCTTGCGAACATTCCTCGCGGACTCGGATTTTTCAATTCAAATAATCGAGAAGACACTATCGCCAGTCTTCAGCCGTATGCCACGCCGCTCGCGTGGCTCGAGGCGCATGCACCTGAGCAGTCCGTAATCTGGGCCAATGACTCAATCTCTCAATATGTACCGATTATGACTCGGCATTACCCGCTATTCGCTCCTCAGACGATGCTCCACAACATGCCCTCTAAGGAGCTGGAAGATCGTTACTTGCTCTCGCGCAGTATGGCCACACTAACGATTGACGACCTTAAGCGTGATTTCGCTCTTTACTCCGGCACCCTTCCGATCGCCTCTCGTGGAGAAGAGTATTTCAGACTACTACTTCAACGGTTTGAAGAGATGAGGAAAAATCAAGCCGTTTCCCTCCAAAAATTCAACGTGAAATACCTCACCATTGATCGCATGCATGACGATATAGGAAACATCTCTCTAAAAAAAGCCGTGTATGACGATGGGCGATTTACAATTCTACCGGTGCCTTTTTGACCTGAAGGATGAAAAGAATGGCGAGAAGCGCCACGGCACGATGAGCCCTTCATAAATGATGTGATTAGAGATTTTTGATTGCCCCTCTATACGCGGTCCGAAAATAATAGGTACTTCTTTTATTTTTGCGCCTAATTGATGGGCAACAATCTTCATCTCCATCTGGTAGCCATAGCCGGCAGCTTTGAGGGAATCAAAGTCGTATCGTTTTAACAGGCTGGCGCGATAACAGACAAACCCGGCCGTGAGATCGTGGATGGCACTTATTGTCACGAGCCGTGCATACAGGTTGCCGCCAAGAGACAGTAGGCGACGCGAAAGTTCCCAATTTTTTACTCCGCCCCCCTGTATATAGCGCGAACCGATTACTAAGTCATACTGTTCCACTTCCTTCAGCATCGTGCCAATCACCACAGGGTTGTGCGAGAGGTCGGCATCCATGGTGATGATATTTTGGACAGTAGGGTGTTCGTTCAGGACATCTTTGAATGCGCCGAGGTAGGCACTTGCGAGGCCAAGCTTGCTCGGGCGCTGCTTTAAATGGAGATTGGAATAGGTTCGTTGGAGCTTCTGCACGACTGCGGCAGTGCCATCCGGCGAGCCATCATCTATGACCAATATGTGGATGGCTGGGTAGAGAGAAAAGATTTTTTCAACAAGCACGCGAATATTATTGTGCTCATTATAGGTGGGGATTAGTACAAAATTAGTCACGGAATCTTTTTTGTCTTTCAAGAATAAAAGTGTATCATATATAGAATAATGCCGTCAGAAGATAAAGTAGAGGAACGAATGCTCAGTCGCCTGCGCGATACACGGATGGGGAAGCTCTTTCTGCACAAAAAGTTCGCCCACTACACGTGGATAGGCATCTTTATCTCTATCCTCAATATCTTCCTCCTCTGGCTTCTTATTGATAATTTCCATATCCCAACGGTTATTTCAAGCACACTCGTCATCGCAGGGACTTTCGTCCTGCGGTACGTGCTCTTTGATTCCTTTAAGATTTTGTAGAAAGTGGTTTTTTTGCGATAATGATGAGACTGAGACCGAACCTAAAATCAATAAAGTGTTCAACCGAAGCAAGCCACCACGAAATCATTCTTCTCAAACTTTTTTTCGCTCCTTTTACATTTTTGTTTGCACGGTAGCTCACAACCAGTTCTCGATGGAGGATTTTTTCAGCAAACCAGTAAGGCAGAAAGGCGAGCGCGTTCCAATGTCGTGTTTCCTGGATTGTAAATCCGACACTCGAGATTTTTGAAAACAACTCTTCTTTGCCGTATCGCCGATAATGTCCCATCGCGACATCTCGTTTGCCGTAGAGAATTTGATGTGCGGGGACAACGAGAACCAGTTGTCCGCCCGGAACAAGTTTTTTGTATATCTTGTGCAGTGCCGCGACATCGTCTTCAACGTGTTCAAGAACATCGAGGAGCGTAATGGTATCAAAGACCCCCGGTACCTCTTCGAGAGACTCTACGGTCTTTTCTGCAATGGAGATTGCGGGATAGCGCTTCCGCAACAGAGTTGCCAATTCGTGGTTTGGCTCAACACCGAAGACCCTTTTCCCCTTTTTGGCGAGTTCGCCCAAGAGAAACCCACTCCCACATCCGATATCAAGGACCGTTGTACCTACTACCTTGGGCAGTACAAGCGCTATCAAGGTTGAATTGCGCAAATCTGCGCTTGTTCCGGTACCTTCCTCGCTATAGTGGTCGGCGAGACGTTTCTCAGCTGTAGATGGCATTGACGATACTCTACTACATATCACTGTGAACGGCCCATACAAATCATTGAATAAGGGGGTGAAATACGGCATAATCGAGGGATAATGATTTCCGTCGTCATTCCCTCCCATAACGAAGAGGAAGCCGTTGGGTCGCTCCATGCTGAGCTGGTGAAGGTGCTGTCCGCCATGGGGAACCCGTTTGAAATCATCTGGGTGGATGATGGGTCAACGGACCGTACCTATGAAAAACTCTCTTCGCTTTCTCCGGTTACTATTATCCAGTTTCGCCGTCGTTTCGGCCAAACGGCAGCGATGGACGCCGGAATCAAACAAGCCAAGGGCGAATATATTGTGACAATGGATGGCGACGGGCAGAATGATCCCGCGGATATTCCTCGGCTTGTTGATGCGCTTGAACAGGGATCCAACGATCTCATTGCCGGATGGCGCAAATATCGCAAAGACCCGTTTATGAAAAAGATTTCATCGAGGGCGGCGGCCATTGTTCGAAGTATCATTCTCCACGACGGGATTCACGACAGCGGCTGCTCTTTAAAAATCTACAAGCGCGAATGTTTCGAGAATGTGGACCTCACGGGCGAGATGCATCGCTTTATCCCGGCGATTCTCGCGACGCGCGGATTTAGAGTAGGGGAGTTAACGGTCAATCACCGCCCTCGCGCGCACGGGGAAACAAAATATACATGGTCGCGCGGCATAAAAGGTCTGCTTGATATGGTGGCAGTATTTTTCTGGCGCGTCTACGCTAATCGCCCGTTGCATCTCTTTGGGGGCGTCGGTGTTGTCCTCATTGTTTTTTCCGCACTTGCCGGCCTCTTTGCTACATATGAGAAATTCGTATTCGGGGTCGATCTTTCTAACAACTTCCTCGCAACACTTTCGGTCTTCGGAATCCTCACCGGCATTCAGCTTTTGGTTGCAGGTCTTCTTGCCGATATGGTGGCGAAATTGTACGTTGCGCAAGGAAGGTCGCAGGCGTATACAATCAAAGACGTAATAACCCGATAGCACTTGAGGTATGCATGTCCCTAAGATAGTGACAAACCATAAATGGGCGATTGTTCTCGCAGTGTTTGTTGCTCTTATCGTTTCTGCTCCGCAGGTCGCTTTTCGTATTCAGCACGCACACGACGGCATCTATCAGGGTATAGAACTCCTGCCGGACAATTCGTGGCCGCCGCGCGTACGCGAAATAATGGATGGACACGGGTTTGGGAGCATCTATTTCAAAGAGGGGAAGAGTGATCCGTATCTTTTCCAGCCACTCGGTTCTATGACCGTGGCATATATGGGAGAAGCGTTCGGTCTCAATATCAACGATACTCTTCTGTTTGCGAGGTTCGTTCTCTCCTTCGTTGTTTTTCTTCTCATCTACAGCTTTGTTTTCCTGTTGTCTAGAAGCAGACTTGTGGCACTCTCTGGTGCCTCAGTATTTTTGTTCGCGGATTCGATAACGAATCTCTCCGGTCTTAAAAGTTTACTTGCTGGTGTGAGCCCCTCTAATTTCTTAAATATCGATTTGCCAGTCAATCCGGCGATGATATACATCCCCCCTTTCTTATTTTTAGTGTCTTTTTGGTTGTTCTATAAAAAGGGGGGTTATAAATGGGGAATAGCGAGTGCGATATTTCTCGGTTTAAACTTCTACGCGTACTTTTATTCGTGGACATACCTCTATGCTTTCGGGGGTATTTTAGTTTTGTTATATCTCGTGCAGAAAAAATGGTCAGAAGCAGTCCGTATAGGAAGTGTATTTCTCGGTGCTTTAGTGATGGCCATCCCTTATGGAATCAATCTATATCGCGCTTCTCAATATTCGACATTTGCAGACGTCGGCATGCGACAGGGCATACTCTTCACTCATGCTCCTTTGTTTGTTGGAATTGTCGTTGTTGTCGCGCTGCTGATTTTCCTAGGAGGATTCCCTCGGGAGGATAGAGAAAGGTACCTGTTCGGACTCGCCCTGCTTCTAGCGCCCTTCATCACGATGAACCAGCAAATTTTGACAGGCAAGATTATGCAGGAGGCTCACTATCATTGGTACTTCCACAAGCCGATGGCTGTTCTGTTTGTTATTATTATTGTTTTTTATCTTCTCAGTCGTCTCAAAACAGGTTGGTATAAGCAGACTGTCGCTATAGTGATGATAGTGTCGAGTTTCGCTCTAGGGATTTTTATACAAGTCAATTCTTTCACGAGTAATCGTGGCGATGCTGGCGCGATTGCTATCGAGCGGCAGAAATACGGGCCGGTTATGGATTGGCTCAACCAGAACGCCACCAAAGAAGATGTCGTCCTCTCAAATGACCCCATATCGTATCTGGTAACTATCTATACTTCTCTAAATATCTATTATTGCCGTGCTGATCTTTATTCGCTTTCTGCGACCAATGAACGTTTGCGCGATATTCTCTTCACGCTCTATCGGCTACGGGGTGTCGGTAAGGAAGAGGTACAGAAAGTATTTTATGCGGAACGCAAGTTCATTTCGCTCAATCTCTACGGCATCTATTATCGCCAACTTTCTGGCTCATATGAGGCTATTCCCGATGAAGAACTCAATCGGACCATTGCGCTCTACGAGGAGACACTCGCTACGCCAACCGAAGAGTGGTTGAAGCAGAAGATGACACAGTACGAAGTGAATTATGTCATCTGGGATAAAAAATCCGATCCTGACTGGCAACTGCAAAAGTATCCGTTCCTGCATGAAGCCGCCGTTTTCGGCGATATCGTTATTTATCAATTTCAGAAATGAAGATCGTATTTTTACAGGATGACTTTCCACCGACGAGCTTCGGCGGTGCGGGGATTTCTACCTACGAGCTTGCCAAAGGTGTGCAGAAAGCTGGTCACGAGGTCTTTGTCATTACGACGGTACGGAATGAAAGTGAAGCAGGGAAGTCGGAATATGATGGCCTCACTGTGTATAAGATAGCGAGCGACTACGATGGGCGGTGGCGTGCGTGGGTTAGTCTGTACAATCGGCCGGTTGTCCGACAGGTGGAAGCGTTGTTAAGGCACATACGGCCGGATGTTGTGCACGTCAATAACGTACACAACTATCTTTCATACCACTGCATAAAAATTGCGAAGCGATATGCCAAAGAGGTCGTGTGGACCGCACGTGACGCGATGGCCTTCAGCTATGGGAAACTTTGCACAAAAAGATATCTGGGACATCTTGATGCTCGGCTTACGTGGCGTGACAATATACGACAAGCGAAGCTGCGTTACAATCCGCTACGGAATTTCTGCATAAAAAAATATCTAGCATACGCGGATAAGCGTTTCGCGGTGAGCGACGCTCTTTCACAGGCGCTCGAACAAAATGGCATTCATCATGTAACAACCTTGCATACGGGTATTGATGTTGATGAATGGCAGGCGAGCGACGATGTTGTGGCAACATTCCGTAAAAAATATGATTTAGGAAGTAAAAAGGTGATTCTCTTCGGCGGGCGGCTGGGTGCCGGAGTGCAGGTCGTGCGGGCTATGCAGCTGCTTGCGCGTGTGGAGCCTACTGTTCTTTTGGTTATGGGAAGGGAGGAAAACACCGAACGGATGAAAACTGAAAGCATAGGCCTTGACGTGGTCTATACTGGCTGGCTCGCGGGAGAAGAAAAGATTGCCGCCTATAATGCCTCGGACATCGTGTGGGTGCCTTCACCCTATTTTGATGCCTTTCCGCGTTCGGCACTTGAGGCGTCAGCGTCGGGGAAGCCAGTTATTGTTACAAACTATGGTGGAGCGCCTGAGTTGGTGCGAGACGGCGAGACGGGCTACGTCGTCAACCCGCTTCACCCTCAAGAAATCGCTGACAAGACGCTTGACCTGTTACAGCATCCGGGGAAGGCCGCTGCCTTCGGCAGAGCCGGTTTAGGGCGCGTTAAGAAGGACTTCAACTTAGACGACTACGTTGCGCGGTATCTTACTCAGTATCAAGCGCTGCTTGGGTAAATACCGCTAGCGTCTCTTTCGCTGCTTTCTCCCAGGAAAACAGTTTTGCGCGTTCGTGACCTTTTCGGATTAATTCGCCACGAAGATGGTCGTCTGTGAGCACTTTTTCTATAGCACTCGCTAGATCTTGTGCATCGCCTGTTTTTATGAGCAACCCTGCTCCGTCTACCACTTCGGTAATGCTTGAATTATCAGCCGCTATGACTGGAAGTCCTAACTGAAATGCTTCAACTAATGGGATGCCGAAACCCTCAAAGGCCGACGGGAACACCAATGCCTTTGCTTTTGTAAAAAGCGCATAAAGATTCCCGCCGAAAAGAAATCCCGAGAACGACACGCGTCCCTGCAAACCCTCCGATTCAGCCAGCAGTTCCAATTCTTTTTTAAAGCCTCCGCCTTTAACCGTACCAGCACACACTACGTGTAATGAAGGGAAACGGTCTTTCAGTATCCCAAGTGCTCGAATAAGAACGCGGTGATTCTTGTGCGGCCATAGTGCCGCCGGATAAAAGATGAACTCTTTCGGAAAATCGAAGTCAGTCGGACCTTTTTTAATCTCTTGTGGGGCAAAGTAGATCACCGTTATTTTGTCCGGAGCGGCGGCGCATTTATCTACGAGCGACTTCTTTGTGTATTCGGATATGGCGATGAGACGGTCTGAATGTTCGACGGCGTATGCAAAATCTACCCTTCTTTTTGCAAGATACGCAGACGAAAAGTTTTCGGGAAAATATTCGTGCTGGAGGTCCATAATTGCCGTTACCTTTTTTACCGCGTCAAGACCGCGAGGGAATACTGTTGACGCTGGCGAAAAATACACGTCGATTGTTTCTTTACGTATTACGTCTCGGATTTCCTCGGCGATGATGCTTTCGCGAGTACGATAGTCGCGTCGTATCTTCGCCACAATCTTCTTTATCGCTCTGATGGGATTAGCCACAAGATCGTGCTTGATGCCAAAAACACGGTACTTGACGTTGGGGAGGTGTCCATACAACAGTCTGAAGTAGTCGACCGATTCAGATTCTCCAAAAAGATAATAGGTATTTTTTTCGTCCGCCTTGAAAAGGGCTGGCAGAATTTGCTGAATATACACAAAAGCACCGGTAACACTTTTCGGCGAAGTTAAAAAAAGATTTACTGCGATTTTCATGCGTGTGGCGGAAGGATATTTTTCTGCAGAGAGCGCAGAAAGCCTGCTTGCCCCGGGTAGATATTTTTTGGTGCCTTCGAAAAATATCGAAATTTCTCAGCTTGGGAAGACCCCTGTATCTTTTTGTTTGCTAATTTTACCCAAAACGCCAGACTTATGGAATGGCGTTTGTTAGAATTCTGGATTTCTCGAAGGAACTCCATATGGCCCAACATAGCATGGACGACCACTTTCGATCCGAGTTCGGCTACTGCGATTCTTTGAATAGCTTTACTAATAGGTTCTCTAAAACGTACTCTTCCGCCCGGGAAATGCCATGTATTCTTGTTGGGTTCGATTTTCCTTAATGACAGCAAGATGTCCCCTCGATCGTTTCTAACGACAAGGTCGATACAGAGCCTCGGAACGCGAGAATAGATGAAATTATAGTCTTCATCCGTCAATGTGGCGGTTTTTCTGGTTCTTTTGTCCATTTTGTGAGTGTCTTTTAAATTTAACACTTTCAGATTATACTGGCGACTATATACGTTATGGTTACGATAAAAAAGATATCGAAAACAAGAGGCAAGAAGAAACTCCTCATCACCGGTGGAGCTGGCTTTATTGGTGTCAATGCCGCTAAACACTTTTTACAGAAGGGTTATGATGTCACTATCTTCGACAATTTTTCTCGAAGAGGTTCCAGCATAAACCTGCAACTTCTGAAGAAAGAGACGAGAGGAATAAAAGGAAGTCCAAGGGTCGTACGAGGAGACGTTGTCACAGATGCAAAGGCGCTTGGTCGCGAAGTGAATAAGGCAGACGTCGTCCTTCATCTTGCAGCTCAGGTGGCGGTCACGACCTCAATTGTCGACCCTCGTGCCGACTTTGAGACGAATACCATTGGTACTTTCAATGTACTTGAGGCCGCCCGCCTTTCGAAGAAGAGACCCATCCTTCTCTACTCCTCAACAAACAAGGTCTACGGTTCTTTACCGCACCTTTCGGTAAAGGAACTGAAGACACGGTATGTCTTTGATTCGCGTCGTCATGCCAAGTATGGCGTTGGAGAGAATGAGCAACTCGACTTCCATTCGCCCTACGGTTGTTCGAAGGGTGCTGCCGATCAGTATGTCATCGACTACAGCCGCATCTACGGTCTCCAGACGGTCGTTTTCCGCCAATCGTGCATCTATGGGCCATCTCAGTTCGGCGTTGAGGATCAAGGCTGGGTCGCGTGGTTCACCATCGCAGTTCTTCTTGGTCGCCCCATCACTCTCTACGGTTCGGGCAAACAGGTGCGTGATCTTCTCCATGTTTCTGATCTCGTGCAACTATACGATCTTGCTATCAAGAATATTAAGCGCACGAGCGGCTCGGCCTACAATGTAGGGGGCGGACCTTCTAACACGATCTCACTTATTGAACTTATGGCTCATCTTGAGGAACGAATGGGTAAGAAGATACGGCCGAAACACTCAGGCGTACGCGCGGGCGACCAACCCGTCTTCATTGCGGATATTCGTCGGCTCAAGGATGACCTCGGATGGAAGCCATGCCACTCAGTGCTTAAAGGATGGGAAGAT
Source organism: Patescibacteria group bacterium (assembly GCA_024653825.1). Taxonomy (GTDB): domain Bacteria; phylum Patescibacteriota; class Minisyncoccia; order Phycocordibacterales; family Phycocordibacteraceae; genus C7867-001. Next base: position 33,973 of record JANLHF010000003.1, read on the forward strand.
ATGTATCAATGGATCGTGCTCCACGAAGCAGACATCCGCAAAGTACTTAAGTAAACATTTTCTTATTTTTTGTATCCGACGAGGATTATATTTCCGGAAAACATCGCTCGATGGTCGAGACCGACTACTTTTGCCAAGACTCTTTGTGCCAGCTTTATGAGCGGGTTCCGTAAGTTTGGATGATACTTGACTTTGATATCGTCAAAACCGGCGATGCGGAACAGGGTGAGTGCCAGTTTCTTACTGAAGGCGAATTCGTGGGTCAGGTCAGAGAAGTAGACTTGGACGCCGAGCGGACTGTCTGCGTTCGGAACTTCCATAATCAGCATTCCGCCCCGTCGTAATTTCTTGTGTATGAGGTTCAGGAGATACTGCACGCGGTCTTTTTTTACATGCTCAACAATATTGAACGCTGTTACAACATCAAAGCACCCGTCCTCCTTTGACTCGAGGAAGTCAAATATATCGCCAGTGGAGATATTCTTCAGGCCAAGCTCCTTATCGGCATACTTCGCAAAGGCGTCGATCGCCTCCACTCCTTCACAGTTCTCGTACCCTGTTTTTTTACATGCGTCGAGGAATAATCCGTAGCCACACCCGATGTCGAGGATTTTGGACGCCTTATCTTTCGGGAACAAGGGTTCAATGAATCTGCTTCTGTATTCAATTAACCTGCGTCGTTTCAGTGGTTCATCCGGCTCTGAATAAAAGTCTTCCATAACAGATAGTGTACGAGACTCTGTGGCTTTTCACAAACGACCTCTTCCTGTATGCTTTCTCGCATCTATGCCCGTAGGCGCGTACCAACAGCTAAGTACCATTGCGGACCTTATCGTCCGCATCAATCCGCAAAAAACGCTTGATGTCGGAATGGGCTTCGGGACCTACGGTGTGCTAGTGCGCGAATATCTGGATCTTTGGGACAACGCGAATGAATCAAAAATGTACGCGTGGAAGCGGACACTTGATGGGATTGAGATTTTCGAAAAATACATAACGCCATCGCATCGTTTCCTCTACGACAATATTTATATTGGTGATGCACGAGCTATTATTCCTACGCTAGAAAAGCACTACGATTTGGTCATTTTTATGGATGTGATAGAACATATGACCCTCGCTGATGGTAAAAAGCTCCTCTCCAACATTCTCTCTGTTTCCGGCAATGTGATTGTTTCAACGCCAAAAAATGCAAAAGAGCAGGGCGCACAATACGGGAACGAGCATGAACGGCATATTTCACAATGGAGCGAAAAAGATTTTAAAGAATTTGGCGACTGTCTGTTTATCCCAAACGATGGTGGCTCAATCATTTGTTGCATCGGCACGGCCGTTCCGCGACTTCGGAGAGAACTGTTCTCGTTCAAAAAGAGAATGCATTCTCTTTTTCCTTTTGCTGTCCTGTTGTATAGAAAAATAAAAAAAGCGGTGCGCGCTATTTTTTAAGGGCACGTTCAAGGGCGGCGTCCATACTTTTTGTAAACGCCTCTCTGGAACAGGTTGTGAGCGCAAAAGCTTGCGTCGCTTTTATTTCTTTTTTCAGAACATCGTCGGAGAGTTCGAGTGCGGCGCGAGCCAGTCGTTCCACTTCCTCCACCGACAATTCAGCGAAGTACATTCCGGCACCTTCGGGCAGGTCAATACCGGTTTCGTGGCTGATAAGAGGGTAAAGTCCCGCCTGCATCATCGTGCCGACGGCGGTGGAAATGGATTCGGTGCAGGTCGGTGCAATGAAACAGAAGCATCGACGCATAAGGTCGGCGAACGCTTTGCTGTTCGGGTTTAGGTATCCGTGGAGCGTGATGTTTGGCGTTTCCAAGAGCTCCTTCCGATATATTTTCATAAAGTCCGGCTCTGTCTGTGGCAGTCCGATGATGTTCAGTTTCCAGTCGGGATGCTTCGCAAAGGCCTCCAACACAAGGTCAAGTCCTTTGCGTACGGCGCCATTACCGAAGTACCACACGAATTCACGTTCCGGCGGCGCGTACTCCTCTTCGGTTTTGACGTGATAGAGCAATGAAGCGGAAACTGGTATGAGATCTATTTTAGAGTGAAAACGTTTCGGGTATGTATTGAGAACAACGCTATTCCCACCCATAATACAGCGATCGGCAAGTGCAAGTGTTTTCTCCTGCAATCGCTCATAGGGCTCTTGTCGTTTGGGGAAGTAGAGCGCGCCGGACCGGCGCTTTTCAAGCGCCGCAATTTGCTCAAGTTCCGAGCGGTTGTTTTGTTCTATTGAGCTGATATTCATATGCCAGATCTTAATGATGTTCTCTGGCGGATCTTTTGCATAAGCGACCAAACGATACAGCTCTCCCGTCAGTGCGAAAATCACATCATATCGTTCCTGCGGAATAAATGTGCGGTTCGTGAAGTGGATGACGTCCACCGCATAACCTCGCTTCAAAAAAAGCGACACAATCATACTGCTCTCCCACGGTCCACTGTGGTAATCAAACATCGGATGGTCCGGAGGTAGGCCCGCCGACGTAAGCGCATAGGAAATAAGCACGCGTCCGATTGGCGCATGTCCTTTGGGGAGAAGGCGGACCGACTTAAAGTATTTACGCTGAAAGGCGAGCGGGAGGAGATGCCGATGCTTTTTCAGAAAGTTTTTAACTGCGGTTTTCATAGGGTAACTTCTTGATGGTAACATAGGGTTTCATTCTATATGGAGAGAAGAAAACATCACACAAATGATAGATAGTAAAGGCGTGGCACTCGTTGTCTTCGGTAAGGAATTCCCGAGCCGAGGCATACGGGGACAGAAGTTCAGCATACTTATTGCAGACAAGATATTCCGAGAGAAAGCGGAAGTTTTCGGGTGTCCATTCGTCGAATTGGACTCCCTTGTCGGCCCGGGAAGCGTGTATGAAGCGGGAGTGTTACTGGACGAACTTTCCCTCTTGGAGCTTGCTGGTGGGACTCGCATCACAAAGTCGTTCCTCTACAAAGGGTATGAGTTGTGGTGGACACACTACGGCAGTCTCTTTAATTATTTTTGTCTACCGTATACACAGTACAAAATTCTTTTAGAACAATTGAGAGGGTTTCAGAAGGTGTCTTTTTACCGCGCACCGTATAAAGCCCTGTTTTTTTACTATCTCAAAGCACAGGGGAGTGAAATGAGCGAGCTACGGGAACCGGGCATAAGAAGCCCATCATTTCTTCCATTTGGCGTTTTATTGCAAACCTTTCTTACTCTTCTTTCTCTTCCGGTACTCGCGCTGCAGAAGCGTCGCCTGATGCTCTATACAGGTGACAAATTTGAGAAAGGCAAGGACTACGATTTCAGAATGAAATTCGTCTATGAAGAATTACGGAGTAAGAGGATTCGCTTTGTTGAGTTCATCCGCGGCTTGGAGTCATGGAAAGTGGTTCTACAGCACGCGTTCGTGCGGGGACGTCCAGTCGTGTATTCGGAAGGAATAGTTTTTCTCGCACAAATCGCAAGCCTGCTTTCAGGCGGGCGTTTTCGTACCCAATGGAAGTTAAATCGTCTCCTTCCTACTTTACCCACCGGTTCCGACGGGCACTTTAAGTTGATGATGTCCACCCACTACTTATCCGCTGTTTCTGTCGACCAGTGGGCGATACGGATAATGCGATGGATCCTGCAGATGGTGGGGATACGGGCGGCGTTCGTTCCCGCTACAAATGAAAGAAATTTTCACACGATTTTAGGATGTAAGTTGAACGATATACCGACTGTGGGGATTCTCCACGGCGTCGCTTCTCGGTACGGCACCCCCTACGACTTTTTGCCCGGTTTTGATGGGGAGAAACTGTTGTCGGTTGATGCTTACGGCCTCTGGAGTGAGTGGTGGAAAGAATTTTATATAAAAAACAGCAAAGCGTATAGGCCGGGGCAACTCTTCGTGTCAGGCCCAATGCGACCCATTATAGAGAGTGTTGATGGAGAGTCTTCCAAAAAATCGCCGCACGGCACGACGCGTGTCCTGTTCATCTCCGAACAGGTTGCAGAACCATTGGAAGTATTGCTGTATCTGAAAGAACTGCTGAAGCAAAAAGACCTCGTCTGCACCATAAAGTTCCGTCCGTATCGGGACGGATTTGAAGAATGGATCCTTGCAAACGAGCCGGGGCTGCTTCAGAGCGGCGGGGTATCAATAGTCCGAGAGTCTATGCAAGAAGCAATTGCCGGTGCGGATGTCGTGGTTGGCTCATACAGTACTGCAGCGCTTGAGGCGTTCTTGCAACTAAAGGTTCCTCTTTTTATGCAAACGAAGAAGTGGGGTGACTACTATAGTATGTCTGAATCAGACGAGACACGGCGTTTCCTCGTGAAGAATCCGGATGAGCTTGTACAACAGGTGAGAGAGGTGGGCTCTGTGCCAAAAGAATTGCTTATGAAATTGCGCGAACAATACTTCGGTGATCCGCATAAAAACGGGAGCGCATGGGTCGTAGATCAGCTACAGCGTCTGCTCTCCCGTTAGAAAACGGAACAGTTATTTCTTCACGACCAAATAATCGTCCAAGACCAGATAATCCATCTCGGTAGCCAAGAATGTCCTCAGTGTGTCTTCGGGAGTTTCCACAATCGGCTCGCCACCGAGATTGAAAGAAGTGTTTAGAATCAAGGGGACCTGCGTCAAATCATAAAAACTCTTAATGAGGTCGTAATAACGACCGTTAGCAGCTTGGGTAACTGTTTGGATTCGGCACGTCCCATCAACGTGAGTAACTGATGGAATGGTCCCCCGTTTATCTTCCTTTACGTTTGTGGCTAGCACCATGAAAGGACTTGTTTCATCGCAGTCGAAAAAGTCACCGACCCTTTCCTCCAGCACCGATGCGGCAAATGGCCGCCAGGGCTCGCGATGCTTAACCCGCAGGTTCAGGACATCTTTCATATCGGGTCGCCGGGCATCGCATAGGATAGAACGATGTCCGAGTGCGCGCGGTCCGTATTCAGATCCCCCATAGAACCAACCAATGATATTACCATCGGCTATCAGACGGGCCGTCTCGGCGGCGATGTCCGCCGGTTTTGTATACGAGATGCGTGCCCCGTCTTTTTTCAGTGCGGCTACGACCTCCTTTTCGGAATAAGCGCGACCAAGAGAGGCGCTTTCCATTTCGTAGAATCGCGGAAGGCCGGCGATCATGTGGTGACCGTAAAACGCAAGTCCCAACGGAATACCTGTGTCGGAGGAGGCAGGCTGAATGAAGATATTTTTAAAACCAACCTCACTTAAGAAATTCATATTGGCGTCAATATTGAGCCCACACCCGCCGGCGACACACAGATTTTGTGACCGAGTTATCTTTTTTAATTGCATCCCAAGTAGTACGGCCACCCGCTCAAACACCTTTTGAACAGCATAGGCGACCGATGAATAATATTTGTCGGGCAGTTTCTCATCTGTACGTCGAGGATTCTTCAACTTGAGCTCTGGGAAAATAATAGTGGATTCAAAAGCACCATCTTCGGTAAGATGCCTTTGCGCGAAACGAATTATTGGTCGCAGCAAGCGAATAAGGCCGTGTCGTAGTCGGGGCAGGGCATTCGCGCGAGTTAGTGGCTGCTGCTGCGCATCCTTTCCCGGGAACGAGATGTTACTGTTGCAGACCACATGGCCGTTATGTTCGACGCACCATTCATCATAGGGATGTTCCTTTAAGATTTGGTCGCTTCCGTATGGAGCTAGGCCCATCATCTTCCCCTCATTCAACGAGCCCAAATTGAGGTACTCGCAAATGAAGGAGTATAGTTTCCCAATCCCGAATGTGTAGGGATAAAATCCATTTTCTCGCACATGGAGATTCTTTTTAATCAGTACCAGCTCTTTGTCTTGTCCGGAATACAAGCTCTCTGTTTCCGTCGCGTAGACACCTAAATGAGTGGCAAATCTTTCGCCGGCGCCATCGTAGATGAGGACGGCAGCTTCGGTAAAGGGCGAACAGAAGAAAGCCGACGCGGCGTGGGCATCGTGGTGGTTCACAATATGGATCTGCGCTTTGGAAAATATACCGTCGGTTTCCCGTGTGAAAGTTTCTGCCATCTTCGTTTGAGACGGCAAGCCGATCTGGTCAATCAATACCATATCTATGTCGGCGGGCTTTAAATCGAAATAATCCAGACAATAGGTAATGGATAGACGTGGAAACATCTTTGAGGAATGCTTCACACGGTTGAGCCGCTCTTCAGCAATAGCTATAACGCGCTGATTGGAGATCAGTGCCGCTCCCGTATCATGTCCGGTTATTTTAACGCCGAGAATATTCATTGAGTAAATCCTTTATACCAGGTATTGTGAGCCTATGAAAGAGCAAAGTCCGGAACACAGGGCTAAACGGACGCTTGTTGCCGCCCAAGACGCCCTCCGCCATCTTACAAGCTCTCTTGCAGGTGTTCGTCGAGCGGTGAAGCTTATTGAAGGGCGAAAAGGGGATATTATTGTGACTGGTATCGGCAAGTCCGGGTTCATAGGACAAAAGTGTGCCGCCTCCCTCACTTCGCTTGGTGAGAAGGCTTTTTTCATTCACCCAACAGAAGCGTTGCACGGCGACTTCGGTATGTTGTCAAAGGGCGATGTTCTCATTGCGCTTTCATTCTCGGGAGAAACTAAGGAGGTCGTGAGCATCGCCAAGTACGCCAAGAAAAATTTTGCGGTTCCCGTCATTGCACTTTGCAAGAGCTCCAATTCGTCGCTCGGTAAGATTGCAGATTCCTGTGTACCGATAGTTATCAGATCCGAGGGAAGCCCGAACGGTATCGCACCAATGGCTTCAACGACCGCGATGTTGGTTGTCTGCGACATGATTGCGGCGTCAGTAATGAGTATCAACTTTAAGGACGAGCATTTTGCCGCGTATCATCCCGGCGGAGCATTGGGACTACGTTTAAAAAGGGTGGAGGAATTGATGAAGAAAGGTATCGCCATACCGAAAGTAAAAGAGACCGACACCTTCTTAAGAGCGGTCAAAGAGATAAATGATAAGAGAATGGGGATTACGGCAGTTATTGGAGCGCACGGGAAGATAACAGGCGCGATAACCGACGGCGATATCAGACGCTTTGTTCTGAGGAACAAACTCACCTCGTCAGCAACGGCGAAGAATACGATGACCCTCAAGCCGAAATGCGTGCAGGCGACTGACTCGCTCGAGAAGGCACTTGACGCTATGGAGAGCTATAAGATAACCAGTGCGTTTGTACTGGACGCACGCGGAAAACTCGTAGGAGTTATTCATATTCACGATATTATTGAGCACACGATTGTTTAATGCGTTTCACTTTTGAAAGGGTACGTGACAAGATAATACGACAGGAGACCGCTGAAAACCCGCACTGTTATTTGTGCCACGACCAAACCCATAAGTCCAAACGAAGGAATGAGTACGAAGTAGAGAATTATCGTGGTGATTGGAATAACGGTTCGGCTTAGATATAATTCACGTTTCTTTCTGTGGGCAACTAGATGTGAGTCGAGCACGGAGCCTACGATGCCGAACAGAGTGAGAGAATACACTTGTGAATAAAATACCGACTCAATATATTGGGGGTAAAAGAACTTGTAAAAGTAGGGAATGAGGGGGATATAGATACCGACGAGGACGGCGGCGTAGGCCGCAAGCATCCATATCCTGCGCGGGGCGGATTTCTGCAAATCTGTAAATGACCGACCGCTTAACTTCGGCAGCATAAGTGCATTCAATATTTTTTTTCCGCTCTGCAGTTGTTCAACGGGAGCAATAGCAAATGCGTAGACAGCCAGAGGGACTGCGCCGAGGTAGTGGAAGACAAGTATCTTATCAAGATTGCCGGCAACCTGTCCTATAACTCCCATCACACCCAAATGTCCGGCATAGGATACAAGCCCGGGTTCTTCTTTTTCATTTTCTCCTCGGTAGGCAGATCGCGTCGCATAATAAAGGAATAATGAAACGAGCGCCGTGGAAACGAAATAGACAGCAATAAGAATCAACAGGCTCTGGGTCAGGAAGATGGTGATGATAAGAGCGACGGCGGGTACGACGTTTCGAATGACGCCATACAGGGTGCTTCTCTTGAAATCTTTTTTACCGAGCAGGTATGCGCCATACAGACCGGCACTTGCGGCCACCGGCGTTAAAATGCCCGCCAACAGAAACGAAAGAGAAAGCAAGGCGTTGCCGTTTACGTAGTAGTACACACTCAAAACGAGCCCTGCCAAGATTGTACCGATGCTCCATTTCAAGTTGGCTCGGAATCCCTGTCGCAGAGAATTGCCGAAGCCACGCGCGACTGCTTGCGTGACTGCCGTCCCCATATCTATGAAAGAGAAGACCCCTATCAACGCCACCGTGGAGAGGACGAATTTATAGGTGCCGAAAGACTCCTTGGGGAAGAAATTAGCGAAGGCGAGCGATACGAGGAATCCCAAAGCCATATTGATGCCTTGGCCAAACGACATCCACGAGCCGCCCTTGGCGAGGTACACCATGTCGGCCTTAAAAAACGCTTCGCTTCGGCGGAGGATGGAGACGGCGCGGTCTTTCATTGTGTGCCACTACTATAACTCTTTCCTAGGTGGTATAGTTGCCCACATCATGCAGTCTGACGGGACAGCGAAAAGCATCGCACGGTGGGTAGCGCTCGGGGCGTTGTTCCTCATCCCGTTTACCCCGCTCATTGTCGCGAACACGTACTTCTTCCCCTTTATTACCGGTAAGGCGTTTTATTTCCGCATTCTCGTTGAAGTGGTCGTTGCCGCGTGGGTAGTGCTCGCACTTCTTGATAAGGAATACCGTCCCCGCTTTTCTTGGATAGGAGCGGCGGTACTCGCTTTCGTCGTTTGGATGTTTGTTGCGGATGCCTTTGCGCTGAATGCCACGAAAGCGTTCTGGAGCAACTTTGAACGAATGGAGGGCTGGGTGCTTCTTGCGCATCTTCTCGGACTTTTCTACGCCGCCGGTGCGGTACTCCGCGTGG
>JANLHF010000006.1 GCA_024653825.1 Patescibacteria group bacterium
GACCTTTTTCCGGTGCGAGACGGCTGAAAAAGAGGAAGACGGGCTTCGGAAGCGCGGGGAGAGGCGGATTTGGGTTCCGGATGAAATGATCCGTGTCGACGCCGAGCGGAACAATAACAATATTTTTATATCCGACCGACTCCAGCTCTCGCTTGAGACTCTCGGTGGAGACCATCGTGCGAGCAGCCGCAGAATGGAAACTCCGCAGGAGGGCGAGAATAGGGCGCAGAAGGCCGCGGAATCGTACATCAACGTAGAGTTGAAAGTGGCTGTGGTACCAGGTGGTGAACGGTATTCCCTTCTGCTTGCAGACCGAGCGCGCCGCCCATCCGAGCAGTCCTTCGGTCATCAGGTGAATCGCATCCGGGTTCGCCTCTTCAATCATCTTTGCCACACGGCGACGCGCGAAAAGCGAAAGAGGAATTTCCGGATACATCGGTGTCGGGATAGTCCAGAACTGGCTTGGCTCGATGACGACCACCTCATAACCGCGCGCTTCAAGCGCGAGAAGATGTTCATTCTGCACCCGCACAACGCCGTTGACCTGTGGCGCCCACGCATCCGTCACCAACAATATTTTCATACCGGCATATCCTCTATTTCTTTCTCTTCTTCCAAGAATTTCTTACGCATATACCAACTGAAGATGTAGTAACCGGAGATAGCGATGGCAGCAAAAGCGATTACGTATTGTACGTTTTCCAGTATCTTTACGACGCTTCCGCCGAGTGAAGCTCCCAGATAATATCCGACGAAGAGAAGAATCCCATACTGGAGCACAGCAACGATACTCCCATATTTAAAGAATGTCTTGAGTGGCATCCGGACCGTGCCGGCGACCACGATGAAAGCCGACGCGATACCGTAGGAAAGTTTGCCGATAAACATCGTCCAGAACGGCTTCTTTTCCCAAAGAATGCGTACCTGCTCCAGATGGTCCGGTGTTATACCGATTTTTTTCAGCATGCGCTGCGCAAAGGAGGTCTTGGCGCCGAAGTGGCCGATGGCATAATAGATGCCGTCAAGCCCGACATCTCGAACAAAAAACAATGCCGCGAGAAAATAGATATTGAAGTACCCGACCGCTGCGAACGTTCCGGCGACGAAAGCGATAACCGGACCTTCTACAAAAGAAAGAGGGATAAGTATCCAATAACGATACTCGAGAAGAAGCGGGGTGATGGATTCGATCGACATTTTCGCCAGTATACTACGTTTCTCGGGCTGTTCAGGTTACTATTGTCCTATGCGCCGCGCACGGTCCTTCTGTATTCTTTTTTTGTTTCTTCTCCCGAGCTCTGCCCTCGCGGCTAGCCCTTCGTTTGAGGTCTCCGGATGGATTCCCTACTGGCGGGCGTCTGCCGGGACGATTGATATTCTTCCTCATTTACAGAATTTTAAGACGCTGATGCCCTTCGGCTATATCGTTCAAAATGATGGCTCGCTCTATGACGCCTTCGGCTTCAACGATCCCTCATCTACCTCGACCGCAAAGATACTCATCGCGGTCGCGAAGGCCAACGGCATACGGGTCATCCCGAGCGTTATGTGGAGCGACACTATCGCTATCGAAAGAATCCTACGCAATACGACAAGTCGCATCGCGCTTGAAGACCGTATCACCGCGCTGGTAAAAGAAAACGGATTTGACGGCATTGATATCGATTTCGAAGGCAAGCTAGCGCAGACCCGTCCCTATTTCTCTCTCTTCTTAAAGGGCCTCTATATGCGTATGGGAAATAAATTTGTGTACTGTACCATCGAACCGCGTACCCCTCCCTTCTCGGCCTTCACTATCGTCCCGGACAAAATTAATTATTCAAACGACTACGTCGCTATTAACAAGTACTGTGATCGGGTGCAGATTATGACCTACGACCAAGGCGTAGTTGATCTTCGTCTGACCGCGGCGGCAAACTCTGTCCCCTATATCCCCGTGTCTGACCCGAAATGGGTGGAGAAGGTAATCGAACATGCAGCAGAAACTATCTCTAAGAAAAAAATAATTATCGGCATCCCAACGTATGGCTATGAATACGATCTTATACGGCTGATGCAGGGGTATCGTTATGATCGCCACTGGGCGCTAAATCCCGGTTACGCTCTGACACTCGCCTCTGATCTCAACATCACCCCGTCCCGCAACAGCGCCGGCGAGATGAGCTTCGTCTATGTACCGACGACCACACCACAGCTGGCGAGCGCCATTCCCGATCCTTCGCACATCGTCTGGTGGAGCGACGCGAGCGCGATTAATGACAAAATCCAGCTTGCCAAAAAGCTCGGCGTCCGCGGCGTCGCAATCTTCAAAATCGACGGGGGCGAAGACCCGGGCATCTGGGACGTCCTGCCGACAAGATAATAACGGGCGGGGCTTGCGATTACGCAACCCCACTTGGATTTTTATAGTCGCTTCGCCCGTTAAAAATCTCAGCGGAGGCGGGAGGATTCGAACCTCCGATACCCTTTCGAGCATACTAGTTTTCGAAACTAGCGCATTCGACCACTCTGCCACGCCTCCGGTATCAGACATCCTAGCATTTCAGGGCGGAAATGATAAGGTTTCTGTACGGCCTCATCGTCTAACGGTTAGGACAGCGCCCTTTCACGGCGTAAATCGGGGTTCGATTCCCCGTGAGGTCAC
>JANLHF010000014.1 GCA_024653825.1 Patescibacteria group bacterium
CGAAAGCGTTCTGGAGCAACTTTGAACGAATGGAGGGCTGGGTGCTTCTTGCGCATCTTCTCGGACTTTTCTACGCCGCCGGTGCGGTACTCCGCGTGGAGAAGGGGTGGCGCGCATGGTTTCTCGTGTCGCTTGGCGTTTCTGCCGTCATTGCCGGTTATGCGCTATTGCAAATGAACGGCAGTCTCGCGGTACATCAGGGCTCGACGCGCATCGACGCCACGCTCGGCAATTCTGCCTATCTTGCGATTTACTTCCTCTTTAATGCCTGCATTGCGTTGTGGCTGGCACTTACCGAAAAATACACGTGGCTCAAGTGGCTTCTCGTCGCACTTGCCGTGCTCGAGGCCGTGCTCATTTTCTTTACTGAAACGCGCGGTACGATTATCGGCCTTGTGTGCGGAGTCGCCCTTGCGGCAATTCTCGTGATGGGTACGGCGGGGAAGCGTGCCCGCACCTTTGCCGCGGGCGCGCTCATTCTCGTCCTTATTCTCGTCGGCGGATTTTATCTCGCGCGGAATTCGTCGTTTGTGCAGGGGAATTCAACGCTGCAACGGCTCGCCTCCATCTCTCTCAATGATGGTGCGACCCGTTTTACCATCTGGCATATGGCGTTTCAGGGCGCGCTTGAGCGTCCGCTCACTGGTTGGGGACAAGAAGGTTTTAACTATATCTTCAATAAGTACTATGACCCGTCGCTCTACGCGCAGGAACCGTGGTTTGACCGCGCGCACAACGCTTTTATTGACTGGCTCACAGCAGGCGGACTACCGGCGTTCCTTCTCTATCTTTCGCTTTTCGGTTCTGCGCTTGTTCTGCTCTGGAAGAGTTCCGAGCTCTCGCGCCCCGAGCGCATAGCCTTGACTTGCGCGCTTGTCGGCTACGCTGTCCACAACCTTTTCGTTTTTGATAACCTCTCCTCCTATCTCTATTTCTTTGCGATACTCGCGCTTATCGACTCGCAGGTCGGTCGGCCGATCGAACGGTTTGAGCGCGCGCCTGAACTCACTCCTGCGCAAGGTACCTCTTATGCGCTCCCGATAGCGGCGGCTGTCCTCCTCGTGCTCATATGGTTCGTGAACGTCTCCGGGATGCGCGCGGCATCCAGTCTCATCGTCGCGATGACACCCTCTGCCGGCGGCATTGACGCAAACATCACCGCTTTTACGGATCTCGCGGCGCACCCTTCTTTTGCCGCACAGGAAATCCGCGAACAAATTGTCAGCTTTGCCTCCTCGGTCGTACAGAGTTCGCAGGCGACCGATGAGCAAAAACAGCGGGCCGTTACACTTGCGCTCACCGAAATGCAGAAGCAGGTTGCCTCGTATCCGCTTGATGCACGCGAACACCTCCAACTCTCGTATGCGTACCGGACTGCCGGGGACGCGGCGAGCGCGCTGAAGGAAGTCCAGGCGGCACTTCTTCTCTCGCCGAAAAAAGAAGCAATATGGATTGAGGCGGGCGCGCTGGCGTGGGATCAGGGACAAGTAGAAGAAGCACAGAAGAATTTCAATACAGCGTATACGCTCGGTTCCACATTTTCTTCCCTCGCAATATATGCTGCTGCGGGTGATATTGCCGTGGGTGATCAAGCAGCCGCAGATGCAATTCTGAAGGATGTGTATGGTACGACGGATGTTGATGATGATATTCTCGCCGTCGCGTACTATCGCACAAAGAACTGGCCACGTCTCATTAGTATATGGAAGATACGTACAGCCAAGTCCGGCGCAAGCGCAAACAACTGGTTCTCTCTTGCTGCGGCGTATTATGCGTCCGGCGATAATACGAATGCCATACAGACCATCAACACAGCGGTGAAGTTGTTCCCGGATGCGGCGGCCTCGGGCGCCGCCGCCATCAAGCAGATTCAGGCAGGGCAATAATGAAGTTTCAAGAACACGTTTCTCTCGCGCCTCTCACGACTCTTGGCGTGGGGGGAGCGGCTCGTTTTTTTGTTGAAGCGCGTTCGAGCGAAGAAGCCTCAGAGGCGCTTGCGTTCGCACGCGCTCGCGCGCTTCCGGTATTCGTGCTCGGTGGCGGTAGCAACATCATGATTGCCGACAGCGGATTCGACGGATTGGTACTAGTCCCGCGCATGGCTGACGTTATATTTGAGGAGCAGGGAGATGTTGTTCTCGCGACTGTCGGCGCCGGCATGGTGTGGGATGACTTTGTCGCAGAGACGGCGAAACGGGGCTACGTCGGGATTGAATGTCTTTCTGGTATTCCGGGAACGGTGGGTGGCGCTATCGTTGCAAATCTCGGCGCATACGGTGCGCAAGCGAGTGATACTTTCATAAGTGCCGATGTTCTCGACCGTGAGAGTGGAGAGGAGGGCGCCATACGTGTTTTTGAAAAGGACGCATGCAATTTTTCTTATCATGACAGCATCTTCAGTCATGTGGGCGGGCGCTATGTGGTGCTCCGGGCGCGTTTTAAACTCTATCGATCTGGAACATCGCGATTTTCCTATCAGGGCAATCGTTTTAATCTCGAGGCTCTCGCAACAGAGTTGGGTCACGAGCCGACCCAAGGAGACGTTCGTTCAGCAATAGTGAAGATGCGGAGAGATAAAGGAATGTTAGCCGAGATATATCGGAGCGCCGGTTCTTTTTTCCACCTTCCATTTGTATCGGCCGAAAAATATGCGGAGACAGTTGCGACAGCGCGTTCACTTGATGCAAAAAAAGAGGAAGAGTTACGGCCCTGGGCGTGGGAACAGTCGGACGGCTCATATAAGCTCGCGAGCGGATTCCTCCTCGAGTACTCCGAATTCCAGAGAGGATACATCCGTGGTCCGGTCGGCATTTCGCCGAAGCACACTCTCGCCATTATTAATCGTGGCAATGCGCGCACCGCAGATATCGCTGCGCTCGCGCGCGATATGCAGAACGCGGTAGAAAAAATATTTGGTATTCGTCTTGAACGCGAAGTGGAATACATCGGCGAGGTAGAACACGCACAATAATTTTTAGAAGTTATCCACACATCTTTTTTTTCTCTCACACAAAAAGTTTTTTACGCGCGATAATAATGTGTAGAACGTTTGCATGCAGAATTTTTTCTGCGCGCGAGCGGGTCGACTTATAAGTCTCAACTCTAAACGCAACCACCATGGCAAAAAAGCGTAAGGCAGCGAAGAAAACAGCGAAGAAGGCAACAAAGAAGCGAAAGGCAGCAAAGCGTCGTCGCTAGTTTTGTAAAAAACAAAAAACGTCCTGCATTCGCAGGGCGTTTTTTGTTTTTAGACCAGATGAACGTCTCGTGGTAAAATACTTTTCATGCTTGGGCTCTCCCATCTTTTCTCAAAAAATCAATCCGCCGGCTTCCTCAAGGCCGCGGTACCTGTCGTGGCTGCTGCGAACCGACTATCGGAGGAACTTAAGGGGGTCTCGGACGAAGCGGTGCGCGCGAGGCTCGCGACTATCCGCGCCCGCGCGGTAGAGATCGGTGCGACCGCCGAGGCCGACATCCCCGAGGTCTTTGCGCTCGTGCGCGAGGCGACTCGAAGGACACTCGATAAGCCTCACTTTGATGTTCAGCTCGTCGGCGGCCTCGCGCTCCTGCGCGGGAAGATCGCTGAGATGCGTACCGGCGAAGGTAAGACGCAGGTAGCGATGCTTCCCGCGGTCTTCCATGCGCTTTCAGAGAAGGGAGTGCAGGTTGTCACGGTGAACGATTACCTCGCACGCCGCGACGCGGCGTGGATGGGGCAGGTGTATCACTATCTCGGGCTCACTGTTGGTGTCGTGACAAGCACGGGTTCCTATCGCTACGACCAGTCGCATGTTGAAAAAGAAGAAGACAAGGAGCGTGACGCCGCAGGGTCCTTCAAAGTCTTTTACGACTATTTGCGTCCCGCGACGAAGAAGGACGCATACCTCGCGGACATCACGTACGTTACGAACAACGAACTCGGTTTCGACTATCTGCGCGATAACACGGCCTACGACGCGTCGCAGATTGTACAGCGTGGGTATCACTACGCGATCATCGACGAGGTTGACTCCATTCTTATTGACGAAGCGCGCACGCCGCTCATCATCAGCGGCCCTGCCGGGGATTCTCAGAATCTCTACGAACGCTTTGCACTCATCGTGCGGGATTTGAAAGAGGGCGATGACTACACCATTGACGAGAAGCAGAAAGCAATTCAGATCACGGAAGAAGGAATGAAGAAGGCCGAGACGGCGCTCGGTCTCGAGAATTTATATACCGAAGGAGGAATGAAGTACGCGCATCACTTAGAGACAGCGGTGCGCGCGCAGGCGTTGTTTAAAAAGGATAAGGAGTATGTTGTACGCGAGAATGAGGTCGTCATCGTGGATGAATTTACAGGTCGGCTCCAGCCCGGTCGGCGTTGGTCGGAGGGACTTCATCAAGCTATCGAGGCCAAGGAGGGAGTGAGGGTGCAGGAGGAGACGCGCACCTACGCCACGGTCACCTTCCAGAACCTCTTCCGTATGTACAAAGGGCTTGCTGGTATGACGGGTACGGCGCTTTCCTCTGAAGAAGAGTTTTACACCGTATACGGGCTCGAGGTAGTCGTCGTCCCGACCAATAAACCTTCTGCGCGTAAGGACTTCGACGACCTCATCTATCAGACCTTGGCAGGAAAGTATCGCGCCGTCGCGCGCGCGGTGAAGGAACGGCACGAGAAGGGACAGCCGGTCTTGGTGGGTACGGTGTCTATTGAAGACAATGAGTCAGTGAGCACCTTTTTGAATAATGCCGGTGTTCCACACGAGGTCCTTAACGCCAAGAACCATGAACGAGAAGGCGAGATTATCGCGAACGCTGGAGAAGCGGGGCGTGTGACGGTGGCGACCAACCTTGCTGGTCGCGGCGTGGACATCAAACTCGGCGGCGCGCTCGCGACTCCAGAGCAGCGCGCGGCAGTCTTAGAGAAGGGAGGTCTTGCCGTCATCGGCACTGAGCGGCACGATGCACGCCGCATCGACAATCAGCTTCGCGGACGTTCGGGTCGTCAGGGCGACCCGGGTGAGACGCGCTTCTTCGTTTCTCTTGAAGATAAACTAATGCGCGTCTTCGCTTCTGAGACCTTGAAGAAGGTGATGGGGCGCTTCGGCATTCCCGAAGACGAGCCGATCGAGAGCGGTATGATAACCAAGTCACTGGAAACCGCGCAAGGGCGCATCGAAGGATTCAACTTTGACTCACGCAAACAAGTCCTCGCGTATGACGACGTGATGAATACCCAACGTCTCGCGATCTACGCGCGTCGGCGCGCTGCACTCCAGGGAAGCGATGAAGAAGTAGAACATCTCATCAGGGAACTCGTTGGCGAAGGAGAGACTGCACTGCAGATATTTGAAGCGAAGCGAGGAGAATTCGGCGACGCCTTCGTACCGCACCTGCGTCGACTCCTGCTCCAAGTTATAGATATGTTCTGGCTCGAACACCTGGAGACGATGGATTATCTACGCCGCTCAGTATCGCTGCGCGCCTACGGTCAACGCGACCCTCTTATCGAATATCGCCGTGAAGGTCTTCAGCGCTTCCGTCAACTGGAAGAGAATATTCGCGCCGCCGTCGCCGAGTCGTTCCCACGGCTTGAAAACAGAGACGATGCCCGCATTCGTGAAGAAGAGGCGAAGACCCGCGCTGCGTTGGTGGCAGCAGGGAAGGAGGAGGGCGCCGCTCCCGCGCCGATCGTGAATACAGGTGGACACGGGCGCAATGATTTCGTTACTATCAAGAAAGGCGATGCTATTCAGACTCTCAAATATAAAAAAGCCGAACCTCTGATCTCTCAGGGCTGGGAGATAATCATTTAGGACACGGCGTGTCCTAAATGGGATGTGGATAAAAGAATTGTGAGCGAGGAGTAGATGGTAGGGTGAAAGTCATGCGCGTCAGACACGTCGCGTTATTCTTTTTAAGCGTTGCTTCCGTTTGGAGCACGCCGTCTTCAGTAGTTGCTGCGACGCAACTACTCGTCCCCCAGGCGACCTTCACGAGGCCTCCGATGATTCAGGGTATCAACTATGGTAATTATCAAACTGCATTTAAGGCTGGCGATACCCCTTCGTTCTCTCTCTATGTGCAAAGCCCACAAGGGGTGCCGACAATCTCTGCAGATTTCTCGCAACTGGGCATTCAAAGCCCGGTTACTGATTTCGCACCGTGGTGGAACAATCCCCAAAACGGTTATCTTAATGGCGTGTATTATTCCCAGCTTTATTTCTATAGTTTCGGCCCGCTTACCATTGGCGCAGATGTTTCTGATGGGGTCAAGACAGTGTTCGTGACCGCAACCGATCTGGCGGGAAATATTGCGACGACGAGTGTACAGGTCGTCATCGATAACACGCCGCCGACCCTCTCCCTTTCAGATATTTCATTTTCTGTCGCATCGCCGAAAAAAGGGGACACGATGTATATAAGCGGAACCGCGAGCGGAACCGGGAGCCTCCTTACGATATATCAAATTAGAGAAACGCTCTGGGATGCAAAAGGGAACTCGGTGTTTCCTTCCGCGGGAGGTATTGATTATGATCGGAGCCGGCTTACCGCGGCGGTAGCAACTTCAACCGACGGCTCTTTCAGTCGCATAGCATATACGCTCAACGATACTGTCGATAATGCGCTTGCTCGCGCTGCTTCAATCAAGATAACCATCACTGCGTATGACGGCGGAGGGCACATTATTACCACAAGTTTGTCGGTCCCAATCCCTCAGTCGCCACCGCCCGATCCGTGTGCGATCCCCGGCACCTGTGCCTCAAATGTCCTCTTCCTTCCCGGTATTGAAGGGAGCCGATTATATGAGGGACCCGCGTGTGGGAAGTCGGCTGAAGAAAAGCTTTGGGAACCATTCGAATCGGTGTGGAAGGCGGTGCGCGGTGTGGGTGATGTGAAAGTAAGAGACCTTTCTCTCGATTCGACTGGTGCGAGCATCTGCACTGATATCTACACGAAAGAGGGTGACGTTATCGACTCAGTTGGTGGCGGCAATATTTATAAATCATTTCTCGATGAGATGAATGGTCTTAAAGTTTCAGGTACTATCAATGATTGGAAACCGGTTGCGTATGACTGGCGGCTCTCGCTTAGCGATCTCCTAACGAACGGTGCTGAAAGGGACGGCAACATATATTATGCAGGAAATAATGGTGCAACGAGCACTCCGTATATCGAGCAGACGCTTCGCGCGCTCGCCGCAACATCGAAAACGCATAAGGTGACGATCGTTGCACACAGCAACGGGGGCCTTGTTACTAAGGCGCTTCTTAATTCACTTGGTGATACTGAGGCGGCAAGCCTTGTCGACAAGGTGATTCTGGTCGGCGTACCACAAACGGGTACTCCCGCAGACATCGGCGCGATACTTGTCGGATATAACGCCGGCATCTACCAACATTCTTTCCCCATAGTCTCTAACGCCGCCGCTCGTGC
>JANLHF010000015.1 GCA_024653825.1 Patescibacteria group bacterium
GATAAGCGGCATGCCGATATGACGGAAGAATGCCTCAGCCTCCGGCTTCGACTTAGCCGTAGTAACCACCGTGATAGCGAACCCGAACACGTCCTTAAGGTCCTCGTCAGATGTTTCCGGGAATATTGTGTTCTCCTTGATGCCGAGAGTAATGTTCCCCATGTCATCGATCGCCTTTGCCGAGAGACCGCGGAAGTCGCGGGTACGCGGGAGGGCGATGTGGATGAGCTTGTCGAGGAAATCGTACATACGCGCGCCGCGGAGTGTGGTCTGAAGACCGACGGTATCGCCCTCGCGCACCTTAAAGGCCGCGATGGAGAGGCGCGCGCCGCGCGCTGCCGGCTTCTGTCCGGTGATCTTCATCAGGCGGTCCTCGATGAGTTCGAGTTGCTTTTTGTCACGCTTCTTACCCACACCCGAAGAGACAACGACCTTTTGGATGCGCGGACCCTGCATCGTGCTCGTGTAGCCGAAATCTTTCGCAAGAGCGAGGTAGGCGGTCTGCTGGCGTTCTTTGGTAATAGACATAGACATAAAATTATTTCTTCACGACCTTACTCTTCTTGGCCTTGACCGGCGCATCAAGAGTAGATTTATCCTTCGGTGTCGAGACGAGTGAAACGTTCGAGACGTCAATCGCGCGAGGGCGTTCAGCGATAGAGCCGACCTTACCGGCACTCCCCTTCAGGTGGCGCTTGTAGAGCGCGACACCCTCAACGATGACCTTGTTCTCCTTCGGCAGGGCGTGCAAAATGACGCCGGACTTTCCCTTGTCCTTCCCTGCGATGACTTTTACTTTATCTCCTTTTTTTACGTGCATACCAAAAATATTAGACGACCTCGGGTGCGAGCGACACAATGTTGTGCCATCCCATCTCTGAAAGTTCGCGCGGTACTGGACCGAAGATGCGGTTCCCTTTTGGACCCATCTCCTTACCCTGCTTCTCGATGAGCACAACTGCGTTCTCATCGAAACGGATATAGGAGCCATCCTTACGGCCGAAGGGGTTCACCTGGCGCACAACGACTGCGCGGAAAATGTCTTTCTTCTTCACCGCCTTACGCGGCTGTGCGGTCTGAATAGAAACAACCACCGTATCGCCTATACCGGCATACCGGCGGTGACTGCCGCCAAGAACCTTGAAAACACGTGCGACCTGACCGCCGGAATTGTCTGCTACTGTGACGATTGATTGGGCCTGCAACATATTATTCAGCCGAGGACGAGGTGACTCCTCGTCCTACGATAGCAAAGTGTTTCATCTTCGAGATGGGGCGTGTCGCCACAATCGTAACCGTGTCGCCGACCTGTGCCGTGTTCCCTGCGTCGTGTACGAGATACTTCTTCGAACGCACGAAATACTTCTTGTATTTCGCGTTCTTCACGTAGCGATCAACCTTGACGGTGGCCGTATCCTTCATCGCCGTCTTTACGACGGTTCCGATGAATGTTTGGGGGCGGATGGTTTTTGTTTCCATAAGTGTTATGCGGCCTGCAGTGAGTTTATCGAACCTGTCTTGAGAGTACGAGCATGTTGCTCAGTAAGCACACGAGCGATTACCTTACGAAGCTTGCACGGCGAGTTACTATCCTTGGCACGTGCACCGGCAGCAGAAAAGCGCTCGGTGCGAAGAGCCGCGCGTGTGTCAGCGAGGATCTTCACGAGCTCCGTGTCAGTCTTTGAGGCCATTGTTTCTTTTTTTGTCATAGAAATGGAGAAAAAGCAATGTTTAGCTACGGGTGACGATCGAGGTCTTCACCGGCAGTTTCATCCCAGCCTGACGCAAATGTGCGCGCGCAATGGTCTCATCGACACCATCGAGTTCGAATAGAACACGACCTGGGCGCACCTCGAAGACGTAGTGCTTCGGATCGCCCTTACCAGAGCCCATGCCTACCTCCGCCGGCTTCGCCGTCACCGGACGATCAGGAAAAATACGGATCCAGAGCTTGCCGGTCTTAGCGGTTGCGCGCGTAAGAACCTTACGAGCCGCTTCAATCTGGTTGCTTGTCATTCGAGCGCTCGAAAGAGCCTTCAGGCCGAAAGATCCGAAGGAGACGGCCGTTCCGCGGGTGTCAGGACGACTCAAGCGCTTCTCGCTCTTGCGTTGTGTCTGCCACTTACGATGCTTTACTTTTTTAGGAAACAACATATGTCAAATATTAGCCGCGCGTGGTGCTCTCCGGCATCTTTACCGACGTCTTCTTGTCCTGATACACGTTGCCGCGGTAGATCCACACCTTAATACCGATGACACCGTATGGAAGGTAGGCACGCTCATGTGCGAAATCGATGTCAGCACGGAAGGTCTGAAGCGGGATGCGACCCTTCTTAACCTCCTCCTTGCGGCTCATCTCTGCGCCACCGAGGCGGCCGGAGAGCGCAACACGCACACCTTCAACCTCGCGAACAGCGATAACCTTCTCGACCGTCTGCTTAATCACGCGGCGAAACGGCATGCGCTTCTCAAGCCCCTCGGCGATCATGTAGGCAACTACTGCCGCATCGGTCTCCGGCTGGCGCACTTCATTAATATCAAATTTGACCTGCTTGCCGGCCGGAAGCGCGTTCGGGGACGCCTTACGTGCGACGGCAGTCAGCTCAGCGCGCAACTTGGTGGCGTTCTCACCGGAACGGCCGATGACAAGCCCTGGGCGAGCCGTCGAGAGGATAATGCGCAGTTCACCCGCACCGCGCTCAATCTCGATACCACTCGTGTACGTACCCCGTAGTTTCTTCGTGAGATATCGACGGAGAGTCTCGTCTACCTTGATGTTTTCTCGGTAACTTTTCTTGTCCGCAGCGAACCAGCGACTCTTCCAGTCGCGGACGATGCCGAGGCGGTGTGCGTAAGGATGGACAATGTGAGTCATAGTAAATTTAGGCGAGCGTTACTTTCATACGACTCTTGCGACGACGAATCATCGACGCACGACCGAAGGCGCGTGGCATATACTTTTTCAATATACCGGCGCTCTCAACGACGATGGCCACCTTGAGTTCGTCGACATTCTCTCCGCGATTCTTCGCATTTGCCACAGCGCTCTTGATGAGCTTCGCCACGGGCTCCGATGCGCGCTTCGGGAGGAATTCGAGTGCGGCAAGCGCTGCCTGAACCTTCTTACCCTTTACGAGTTCGGTGACGAGGCGCACCTTGCGCGGGGTCTGATTATGGCTTTGGAGCGTCGCTTTCATATTATTTCTTAGCTGCCGGAGCGGCGGCTGGGGCCTTCGCAGCCTTCGCTGAAGCAATCTCTGCCTCAACCTTCTTGGCCTCCATCTCCTTCTGCATCTTGCCACCGTGGCGAAGGAACTTCTTCGTCGGCGAGAATTCGCCGAGACGATGTCCGACCATATCTTCATTCACAACGATTTCGATGTGGGACTTCCCATTGTGCACGCCGAAGGTAAAACCGACCATCTCTGGGCTTATCTGGCTGCGACGCGCCCACGTCTTAATCACACCGGCAGTGGCCGGTTTGAGTGAGGAAACCTTCTTGAGGAGTTTGAAGTCCACGAAGGGCCCTTTCTTAAGTGAGCGTGACATAGAAGTAATTAAATACCCGCAGAGCGGGATACCCCAAAGATACAGGATGCACTCTGCGAAGTCAAATATCCCGTGCCAAAACACCCTCATAAATCCTAGGCCGTTTCAGAACCTTGACAAATACAAAAAACGCCGCGTTACACGCGGCGTTTTTTGTATACGACTTAGCCTTTGCGCTTTTTGCCGACCTTGCGACGGGAGACGATATGAACGTTTGAGTACTTCTTCGGCGTGCGGGTCTTCTGCCCCTTGCCGGTGGGCTTACCCCACTTGCTCTTCGCGCGACGGAGTCCGCGGCCCTGCTTACCTTCGCCGCCACCATGCGGATGGTCAACCGGGTTCATCGCCGTACCGCGGACCGTCGGGCGGATGCCCATCCAGCGCGAACGGCCGGCCTTACCGATGTTGACGAGGTTGTATTCCTCATTGCCAACAGCACCGATGCTTGCCCATGAGAGGTCAGAAATCTTACGAATCTCGGTCGAGGGCAACTTAATCTGCGCGTAGCCCGCGTCGTGCGCAACCACTTCAGCGAAGTTGCCTGCAGAACGAACGAGTGAGGCGCCCGCCAAGGGAGCAATCTCGATGTTGTAGATAAAGGTGCCGACAGGAATTTTCCCGAGCGGGAGACGATTCCCCGAGATCAAAGGAGCATTCTCAGACACAATGAAGACAGAGCCGACCTCCACCTCCTTTGGGAGGATGACATAACGACGTTCTCCATCGCGGTAGAGTGCGAGACCTATGAAAGCACTGCGGAACGGATCATATTCAACGGTCTCGATCTTTGCCGGAATATTCTTCTTGTCATACTTAAAATCAATCTCACGGAAGCGCTTCTTATGACCACCCCCTTGATGACGCGTCGTGATGCGACCGAAACCGTTTCGACCGCCCTGGCTGCTCTTCTTTCTGAGTAAGGGCTTGTGCGGAGCATCGCCCGAGAGGAGCTGCTTGTACGGCAGCGTGGTCATGTGGCGACGGCTCTTAGATGTAGGTTTGTAGGTTTTCATACGGGTTATGCAAACTGAATGGTATCACCGGCATTGAGGTAGACGTAAGCCTTGTGCCGTGACGCACGGTAGCCGGTACCGCGCTTGGTGCGCATTGCCTTGGGCTTACCTGGAAGATTCACGATGCGAATCTTCTTCGGCGTGACCTTGTAGAGCTCGGAGATTGCGCTCGCGATCTCCGCCTTTGTCGCGCGCGCGGAGACGTCGAAGGTGTAGACGCCCTTCTCGGCCGCGATGAGCGCCTTCTCAGAGAACCACGGCGCGCGAATAATCTCGTGAGCGATGCCCTCGGAGAGTTTTGCGGTGCGCGCGCGGCGCTTCACGGCGACCTTCGCCTTTTTGTCTTTCGTCGTTTTATTTTCCTGTTTCTTTGTGGTGCCGAAGAGTGCCATATAGATTTATTTAGTCGCCGCGCGAGTCGCGAGCATCTTGAACGCCGCCTCCGGGTTCTCAATGACGAGATACTTGTGCGAGAGTACATCGACCGGATTAAGACTGCGCATCTCCTCGGTCATCACACTGCCGAAGTTATGGAAGCTCTTAATCGTGTTCACGTCGTGAGAAGAGAGCGCGAGGAGCGCCGCATTCTTTTTCTTCGTGGTGAGCATCTCTGCGCCTGCGCTTTTCGCGAGACCTGCGAGCACCCCCTTCGCCATACTCGTCTTCGGTTCTGCAAAAGAGAACGAGTCGACGAAAATAATCTCGCCGTCCTTCGCCTTGCGCGAGAGCACTGAGAGGAGCGCGCCGATACGCATCTTCTTGTTAATCTTCTCGCTGTAGTTGCGGACATTGCGTGGGCCGAAGGTAATACCGCCGTGACGCCAGATCGGCGAGCGCGTTGAGCTGTGGCGCGCCTGACCGGTGCCCTTCTGCTTCCACGGTTTCTTACCACCGCCCGATACTTCGGAGCGGTCCTTGGTGTGCGCACGGTTCTGGCGCAGATTCGCCTGCATAGCGGTCGTCACTTGATGAACGAGATCAGAACGCCACGATACGCCGAAGATGCTCTCCGGAAGGGCGATGGATCCGACCTTCTTGCCGTCCATAGAGAAGACGGGCGCCTCGATAGCTACGTATGCCTTCTTTTCTTTTTTGATAGTCTTTTTTGCAGTAGCCATAGTATTCAAATTATGCACTCACGATCTCAAGCAATGTGCCGCGGCGGCCGGGGACGGCGCCACTGACGATGATCTTCCCATCCTTCGCATCAACGACGAGCACCTTAAGGTTCGTGACCGTCACACGGTCAGTGCCCATACGGCCGGCCATCTTCATACCCTTCGCCACACGACCTCCCGCGCGACCGCCGCCACCGCCAATAGAACCCGGAGAACGCTCAGTGTGCTTCTGACCGTGCGAGCGTGGACCCCCGTGGAAGCCGTGGCGCTTCACCACACCCGCAAATCCTTTGCCCTTGGTGAGACCCGACACCTGCACGACATCGCCGACGGCAAAGACCGACGCATCAATAATGTCGCCGACCGCAACACCTTCAGCATCGCGAAATTCGCGAATATCGGTGTAGCCCTTACCTGCCGTGTGGCCCAAGACCGGCTTAGAGACGTTCTTCACCTTACGGACACCAGTGCCGACCTGAACGGCGGCATACGCGTCCTTACCGTCCTTCGTCTTGACCTGCGTCACGGTAACAGGGTCGGTGACAAGAATAGTTCCCGCATAGGCGCGGCCGTCATCCCCGAAGATACGGGTCATCTTTTCTTTCTTGGCGAGAATGAATTTCATGTTGTTGTTTCTTTTCGGTAAAGCAAATCGCGCAACAGCAAATCGCGTTGCGCGAATTTGCCATAGGTCTCTCCCAAGGGAGGTACGTAGCTTTAAAGGCACTCTACATGAGGCTGTAGAAATATGCAAGGAAATAGAGAAAGCCCGCAACAACAGCGGGCTTTCGATAACACAAAAAGGTGATGGTGAATTAGCGCGAGGTCCGAAGATCCCCGCTTTCTCCCTAGGGACGTATGCGGTATTTTATACCCCACTACGAAGTGGTTCGGGTGTTAACCGTGCTGCAACCACTCAACCCTGAAGTCAGAAGACTCCACCTTGTTTGACTTCGCAAGGACCATCTAACCAACAACATATCATGGCCGATAAACTATGCAAGGACATATGTGTATAAACGCACAACCGCCCTTGCGGGCGGTTGTATATTTCTATTCCCTTTCAACGTTGTTCGTTAAGTCCTACGACCGTTGGAGATAACGAACATTGGAATGTGGATAGTGGGATGCCCTACCCC
Organism: Patescibacteria group bacterium; assembly: GCA_024653825.1. Lineage (GTDB taxonomy): Bacteria > Patescibacteriota > Minisyncoccia > Phycocordibacterales > Phycocordibacteraceae > C7867-001. The sequence goes on from JANLHF010000015.1 coordinate 6,820, forward strand.
CTCAAAAGATGCAAATTCCAAAGATAGGCGTAACATGCCTCCAGACAACCTTAGGAGGTGCTATGAAAAGATTCCTTTCGTTCTGTTTGAAATGGTTCTTCCTGATTTTCGTCCCTCTGTTTAGCCTCGCTCTCATCGGAGCTGGCGCCTACATGCTTTGGGGCA
>JANLHF010000017.1 GCA_024653825.1 Patescibacteria group bacterium
GCCCGTTCGCGAGAACCATGCCAATGCATCTGTCGTAACGCGACGCCACAGGCCCTTCCCTCACCCTCGGGTGACGCGAAGGGCCTTTTCTTTTTTGAGCCGATGGTCGGGATTGAACCGACGACCCCCACCTTACCATGGTGGTGCTCTACCAGCTGAGCTACATCGGCGAGTGAGGAACAATATGACTGTCCTCAGTTATATTTTCCGAGCGCAACCGATGCAAGCCTACTTACATCGGCGAACGAGGAAATACGGAAATGGGTGTCTGCATTCATTTCCGTATTCTCCGAGCGAGCCGAATGAAAACGTGCAAGCAACGTTTACATCGGCGGCTCACGCTTCATCATACTAGCCGAGTTTCCGTATTCTTTCAATTTTTGATTAAAACAACAGTATACCGACGACAATCGAGCCGTCGAGAATCGTGAACAGCGCGTGAGCAATAATAATCGGTCTATCCCTATGGACGATGCCATATATCGTCCAGAGGATACTGAATAGAGTGAGGAGTACCCAGGTCTCTAGAGAGACTCCCTCTTTTTGGTGATCCACATAGATAGAGATAATCTGCGGCATAAGCGCGAGTGGCGCGAAGATGCCAACGCCGTACATCAGATAGTCGAGGGAACGCTTCCCTGCACCGCGCGCCGGAAAAGGCTCGATGCCTTGGGCCGCGAGCGCCCGCGAGCGCAAATGGTGAAATCCGAGCATACATCAGGCGCTTTCTGCGTTAGTGAACGCGAGCGCGCCATAGAGACCAACGTCGTCGCCGAGCGTAGCGTGCACGATTGGCGGAAGCACAGGAAGCGACACCGGCAATAAAGAAAGCTCGCGCACGACGGCGTCAAGCGAGTAGCCGGTCACATCGTTCATGAGCGAACCGCCGACGATGAGAATGTCCGGCGACCACAGGCGCAGGAGGTTGTAGAGACCAACAGCAAGCGCACGAGTGTGCCCTTTCACCAGAGAATGCTCCAACTGTTCCGGCGGACGCCCGAATTCTTCGGTGAGCGCCGCACCACCGACAATGTCTTGCAGCGTTTTCATATTCACGTAGTCAACAACTTGCTGTCCCGGTTCATGTCCGTACGCGTACGGCACGACCTGTCCGTCCACGATGAGCGCGCCACCAATTCCCGTACTTACTGTAACGTAGGCGACAGTCCGAAACCCCTTCCCCGCCCCCAAGAGCGCCTCGCCGATACCGGCGATTTCTGCGTCGTTCAAGAGCTTCGTAGACGGAATGCCGCAAGTATTAGCAAGCGCCTGTGAAAAATTAAATCCGTCCCACTTCGACAAATATGAGGTGCGGACAACGACGCCGTCTTTTACAGCGCCGGCGATACCGCCGACCGCCTCATCTGCGCGAATAGTGTGTTTCTCCAAAAATGTGTGTATCGCCGCAACGCCTTGCACAGGATCTTTCGGCGTACCTATTTTCTCCACGTCTTTGAGCGCTCCGTTCTCCGCCCGCGCAATACGAAGATGCGTCGCGCCGATATCAAAAACGACGCGGGTCATCATAGACGCTTCTTGAAATCTTCCACGAGCGGGACCGTCTCAGGATCCACCGCGCGCGCTTCCGCGAGTAGATGCGCCGTGCGATGCATCACGAACCAGTGACGCGCGAGCTGTTCCGCGCGCGAGGTACCGGTAAGCGGTACGTCAATCACTGTGCGGCCGCGTTCGCGCATGAGCTCGGCGAAAACGTCCATCCTTCGGACAATACGCGGATCATCATTCGTGTCGCGCAAGAGCACGAAATGCGCGAGCGCGGCAACCGCTTCCGGAGCCGGCGTATCAAACGACTGCATTTCGTTGTGATTGAGCTCAGGGAACACGTTCGCATACGACGGCATTTTTGCGGTTTCGTTGAGATGAATTTTTGAAACATAGGCGAGAAAGCCGTTTTTACGCGCCGCGTAGAAGAGCGGCAGAGCGCCAACAAGCTTGTCCGAAAGTTCTTTCGCGTCGCGCTCTGCGGCGTCCGTGTCAAACGACACTGCCTTCAACGCCGTGCGCAAATCTTCTCTGCCGATTATAGCGAGGAGCGCGTGGAGTAGATAAAAGAGTGAGTCTCGCGGCTGAAGACTCGTCGGCACGCGCACCTGCGGCAGAGATTCCGTCACCGCAAAATCCGCGAGCTTCCCGCCGGAAGCGATAACAGCAAGCGGGAATCCGCGTTCTTGCGCCGCCTGCGCAAACGAAAGAGTCTCTTCTGTATTTCCTGAATGCGAGATGGCGACAAAGAGTGTATTTGGACCAGCGTCTTCGGGCAGATCGTAGTCGCGGTGTGTGGAAATCGAAAGCGTCGGGTCAAGAAAGGGTGCTGCGTGTGCTGGAAGCGCAGACCCGCCCATCCCGCCGACGACCGTATGTGGCGCGCTCAGCACTTCTCCACCCTCAATGACCGGATCCTGCGTCAGTTCTTGCAGTAAATCTTGATATCTCATACGTCCATCATATCAGTCACGAGCGCACCCCAGGTGAAGTCGTGTGCGCCATAGCCTTCACCCGTTTCCGGGTCAAAGTATTCGCGGAAGCCGCTCTGTTCTATAAGGGCCACTGATTTATCACGAATGAGCTGCGCCTCTTCAGTGAAGCCGTAGCGCATCAATCCTTTATAAATGAACCAGTGTGGGGCCATCCAGACTGAACCACGCCAGTAGCCGTCTGGACGATACGCCTTTTCTTTCTTAGAGACAGTGCGTACGCCATGTGGTGCCCAGAAGGTATCTTCATTCAACAACTCCTTGTCAACAAGTGCTCGTGCCTCTTCAGGTGTGTACAAATCGGCGAAGAGCGGTGCAAAATATGCCCACGTGGCAACACGCAATGGCACGTACTCAGAAGACGCCGCAGAAAGAAAGACTCCGTTCTCAAAAAGACGGTCGCGCATCGCGGTACTAATGAGTTCAATGTTTAATTTACAAAAATGTTCTCCGTCTTCCTTTCCTAAGAGTGAGGAGATGTGTTCGAGCGTACGCAAGTTTTCCACCAGAATGGCGTTGAACGGAACATCCTTCACCCAGAAATATTTTTTCATACAAGACTCCGCGTCAAAATTGCAGGTGCGATTCGCATCAACGAGCTCCAACCGACGCGCAAGATGATCTCCAAGCGATATGCCAGAAGGTACATGCAGCACCTCATCAAAACGCGGAGAATTATCTTCGCCAGACTCGTCCGGATTGATGATACCCGCGAGATGATGGTCGCGCGGATCGCGCTTGTCAATCAGATATTCGTAGTAACGCATAAGCGCCGGATAGAGTTCAGCAAGAAAAGCGTCATCATGCGTCTCTTTGTAAATTTCCCACACAGCGTAGGCAAGCATCGGCGGCTGAGTGAGCGCGCTTGTGCCATCAAGTCCCCACTCGTAGCGATGTAGATCTCCCGGAACCCAATAGATGATATGCGGAATCATACCGTCCGGAAGCTGTTTCGACACGAGCGCGCGTAGCTCTTCCATAGCCGCCTCCGGTTCGCTTTTCGCAAGAACAATCGCGTGGAAACAGGAGTCCCACAACCATTGGTATGGATAGGAGTCAGGAGAAGGAACCGTATACGTATGCCCATCGGTCGTTCGGCGATTCGCGGCGAGCAGAGCGAATGCTTTCCTTCGGATTGTCATGCCCTCACTATAGCAATGATACGATGCTTCGTACTGTACAGCCGCGCATAAAAAATCCCGCCGGCCATAGGGCGCGACGGGATGAATCGAAAAGATCTGCTCAGAGCACTTCGCCCGCACGGTCGGCGAGCCTGGAGCGTTCGCCACGCTTCAATGTGATGTGGCCAGAGTGTGACCACCCCATGAAGCGGGCCACGACGTGCGTCAGACCAGAACTTCCCTCCGTGAGGTAGGGCGTATCGATCTGTGCGATGTTCCCGAGACACACGACTTTGGTGCCGGGGCCCGCACGCGTGATCAGCGTCTTCATCTGCTTGGGCGTCAGATTCTGCGCTTCGTCGATGACGAGGTACTTACTGAGAAAGGTACGACCCCGCATGAAGTTGAGTGACTTGACTTTGATGCGTGAACGAATTAGGTCCCGCGTCGCGGCGTGGCCCCAATCACCGGAGTCGCCCTCGGTCTTGTCGCCCTCGATCTTGCTGAGTACTTCCAAGTTGTCATCGAGTGCACCCATCCACGGCCTCATCTTCTCTTCTTCGGTGCCGGGCAGAAAACCGATATCCTCGCCAACCGGCACCGTCACGCGCGTGAAGATGATCTCGGAATAGAGTCTCTTTTCGAGCGTCTGCTGGAGACCCGCGGCGACGGCGAGAAGCGTCTTGCCGGTGCCTGCCTGACCGAGCAGACTAACAAAATCGACGTCGGGGTTCATCAGCAGATTGAGCGCGAAGCTTTGCTCGCGATTTCTTGCCGTAATTCCCCAGACACTGTTCTTCGAGTGTGTGTAGTCCGTGACTACCTCGAATACTGCAGTTCCGTCGTCGGCCTCCTTCACGATTGCGTAAAAGGGGCTCCCCCCTTCTTGGTACACGCATTCGTTAGGCACAAGGCTTCCGCATAGCGGACCGTGTACTCGATAGAAGGTGTGACTGCCCTTCTTCCATGACTTCATTCCCTCGCCGTGCGTGTTCCAGAAATCCGCCGGCAGCTCGAGCGCACCGGTGTAGAGCAAGTCGGCATCCTCGAGCACTTTGTCGTTGGTGTAGTCCTCCGCCTGGAGACCGACCGCCCTGGCCTTGATTCGCATGTTGATGTCCTGGGACACCAAGACCACACGGCGCTTGGGCTGCTGCTTCTGCAGATACATCATCACGCCGATGATGTGGTTATCGGCCTTACCGATTGGAAGGTTCGTCGGGATGCTCCCGTTGGTCGCTTCGGTCTGCAGGAAGAGTTTTCCTGTTGCCGTGTCGACTGCAGAACGAGCGAGCGGGATGCCGAGCTTGATGTCGCCCTTTGAGTGGCTGACGATGTCGTCCAGAAAACGGCTCGCCTGACGCGCGTTACGCGCTACCTCCGACATTCCCTTCTTGTTGTTGTCCAACTCTTCCAGCGTCATAATGGGGATGAAAATGTCGTGTTCAGCGAACCTGAACAAGCTCGCCGGATCATGCATCAGGACGTTAGTGTCCAGAACAAACAGCTTCGTGCCCGCGACTGCGTCGTTCATAGTGGGAACCCCTTGGTTGATTGACGAAAAGGACAAAGAAACGACTCTGCCCACCACCTTATACAACTACGCGAATATATACAACCTAGCTCCGGATCACTCTATTTTCTTTCATTTACGCCGAGCACCCACCACCACCCTGTCCTTGTTGCGGACGGGTCACTTGCGAAGAGATGTCCGCGTAGCCCGAACCGCTTGAGTACCCTGCCCCGAGCATTTCTTTCGGCGATACGTCTCTCCATACAATTCCTTTCTGTTGCATATACGTTGCAATGGTGAGATATGTATCGGGAAACCAGTACGAATTTACGGTGAGTGCAGTCTTATACATATCCTGTTCACTGACGCCCTGCGATGCCATCAGTTCAAGCAGTCCGAGCATCGCCATACCATGATTGCAGTCAGGGAAGTGCGTCGAGTTACCGCAACAGGGCCGGAAGATGTTCCGCGATACGCGGTCTACAATCGCCTGTTGGTCGGCGGTAAGCATAACAAGTTGATGCATATTGTAGTGATCCATTGCGTCTCCCTTCGCGAGCATCCAGCCACCGGTTGAGGCAAAGTTTCCTGCACCACCATATGCCGGATTCATCATTTCTGACGCGTCTTCCAAAATAGGATTCGAGTTGGCGAGTCCGAGCGCCCACAAGAGATTAAGAAGATATCCGGCATTCCAGTTCGTAATAACTATCTTTTCATTCACGTTCTTCTCTATCATTTTTTGATACTCCGCCGGGAATCCCCCGCGGTCTTTGTACAACGCCTCTAGTTTGACGGGGTCAATTACACCAACTTCTACCAGTTTCGCGCCAAGATCGCCCCAGGTTATCGGAAGCGCAGCACCATCTGTGGGTAGTACTGATTCTTGAAGTTGTGCCTGCACATCCGCCGGAGCAGAGACTCCCAAGGTACGGCTTGCGGGGTCGCCGGACATTGCGAGCGCGACGAGGGCGCCCGCGGCGAGAATGGAGAGCGGCGTTGCATACTTCGTAACGAAGTGTTCTACGATTCTTTGTGAGGCGTGTGTTTCCATAGTGATTTTAATTAGCAACAATCTTGCAATCTCTTCAGTGTTTCTTTCAGGCCGGCCGTTTGTAACTCGTTCAAGATGACGCGGCGACGCTCACAATTTGCGCAGTGCGGGATATGGAGCGTTGTGGCGAGCCAACTGATTGCATCTCCTAATTTGAATCGTGCATGCATACGCTCAAGCGAAGAGAATAATTGCCCCTAAGAGAAGCATCGCGACGCCGGCGACGAGTCGCACGCGCGCGAGATGGTCGCGCTTCCACTCCTGCATTTTATCCACAACGACCTTGTCTGCGGAGAACCAGAGCACGAGTGCAAGCGGAACGATGAGAAGTGCATTGTAGAGAACGAGGTACCAGAATCCGGATGCGTACGTCATTTGGTCGCGGAGAAGCCCGATGACCATGAGGTACGGGCCGCCCATACACGGGAATTGACAGATGCCGACCAGTGCGCCGAGCAAAAACGCCGCCAGTATGGACGTCCGTTCCATAAGCTTCGCCATCGGACGTTTTGTGAATGACGGCAGGGCGAGCCGTATCGGGATGTTCGGGAAGAACCGATTTGCCAGGTTAATGATGCCGAAGATGATGAGAAGCGACGCGCCAAGCTTCCCCATGAAATGCGGCGTATTGAAAAGGTGGAGCACTTTCAAGATGCCGAGCCCGATGAGCAAGTACGACACAAAAATACCGAGTATATACACGCCGCCGATCTTCAGTATCTTCTCCCGCGTCATCTGCAGGCCGAAGAGGAAAGCTATGGTGATGAGGAGAATCGAGAACGAACACGGATGTACGCTATCCAAGAGCGCCGAGGCGAGAACGAGTGGCAGCAACCACACTCCGCCGTGACTCGCACTCCAGATAATCCCAGATGTTGCCGGACTGAACTTTAGGACGAGTATGCCGAGGATGAACACCCCAATGATCCCGCCGATAATGCTGATGCGCTTCATACTAGGGCGTCACGAGCGCCTTGATCTCGAATTGGAGCGTGTGTCCGGACTTATCAGCAAGCGTAATGAATCGATCGATGCGCCCGACGCCCGCAGGGCCGTGTGCGTTCGGATCATACACGACGCGAATCGTGCGACTTTCGCCCGCTCTGATGACTTCGTTTGCAGGAGGCGTATACCCCATACCCTCCATACCGAACGGCCCTTTCGCGCTCCCGTCGGATTCTACAATGAAGGCCATTGTGCACATACAGGAGGTGACGACGGTCGCAATGGTAATATCGATGTCGGTTGGATTTGTTACGGTGAATTCCTTATCCACATCGCCGTCTTTCATCGAAATCGTGCCGAAATCATACATCGTCTCTACTGTAGTCAGCCCACTTACCGAAGAGCCATCGAGGGCCCCCTGCACGGACGCGGACGTTCCTCCGCCCCCTCTATATCCCCAGACGAACAGCCCTGAGAATACAAGTAGGATGAGAATGACGATGGTGATTGTTTTTGATTCCATGGTTATCGGAATGATGAATGATAATTATGCCTGTTCTACATTGAGGCGGCGAAGCGAAAGTGCGTTTACCACCACGATGACGGTAGAGAGACTCATCACGAGTGCTCCAACTTCGGGCCGGAGAAAAAATCCCCATGCGGCGAACACTCCGGCGGCTGCAGGAATCGCGATGACGTTGTACCCGAGCGCCCAGACGAGGTTTTGTATCATTTTCCGATACACTGCGCGGGCGAGGATGATGAGCCGCACGACGTCGCTCGGATTGCTTCGCATGAGTACAACGTCGCCCGCTTCAACCGCTACATCGGTGCCCGCACCGATGGCAATGCCGACGTCCGACTGGGTAAGCGCAGGAGCATCGTTCACACCATCACCCACCATGAGCACTACGTTCCCTTTCTTCTGGAGCTCTTTGATGCGAGAAAACTTGTCCTCGGGCAACACGTGAGCGAAGTAGGTATCGATGCCGAGTTCCGCCGCAACACTCTTTGCGACCGCCTCGCTATCTCCAGTAAGCATCGCGACCTTGAGGCCGAGGTCGTGTAGTTTGCGCACTGTTTCCTTTGATTCCGGCTTCACTTCGTCTGCAAGCGCGATGAGGCCGAGCACATGCGTCTCATCCGCCACGAACACGACGGTCGCGCCGCTTCCCGAAAGATTCTGTGCCTGAGCCGTGGCCACCGAAAGTTCCGCGCCAGTTTCCTTCATAAGTGCTTCATTGCCGACCGCATAGGCAATGCCGGCGATCTTTGCTCGGCTACCCTTCCCGGCGCTATTCCGAAATCCGTCGGGAATCGTGAGCGTCAGGTTTTGTTGCTTTGCATGTGCGACGATTGATTGGCCGATGATATGCGATGAATGCTGATCAACCGATGCAGCTACGCGGAGCACGTCGTCCGCACTCGCGTCGCCAAGCGGCACTACGGCGGTAACGCCGAACACTCCTTTAGTAAGTGTGCCGGTCTTATCGAACACGACATAATCGGCTTTCCGGATGGTCTCTATCTTTCCAAGGTTTTTGATGAACACGCCGTTTTTCACCGAGAGAGAGGTAGCGATAGTGGTAACGGTCGGTATCGCCATACCGAGCGCATGTGGACATGCTATGACGAGTACGGTGATGGCGAGCGTTATCGCGAAAGCGAAGGAAGAACCGATAACGAGCGTCCAAACGAGGAGGGTAAGGGCTGCTACGCCAAGTGCAGTAAAGGTGAGCACGGCCGAAGCGGTATCCGCGATACGGGCTTGGCGCGGCTTGGTCGCCTGCGCGACGGCGATAAGCGTTTGTATTTGACCGATGGTTGAGTGCACACCAACACGAGTGAGACGAACGGTGAGAGTACCATCAAGCGCAATCGCACCGGCAACTACCGCCTCTCCCTTCTTCTTCTCCATGGGCTTTGATTCTCCGGAGATAAGCGCCTCGTCAACGTTTGCATACCCATCAATAACCATCCCGTCTGCGGGAATTTTTTCGCCCGGCTTTACGAGCACCGTATCGCCTTCGGCAAGTTCGGAAACATCAACATCCGTTTCAACGCCGTTTACGAGTTTGTGCGCCAGTTTTGGCAAGAGCTTTGCGACCTCCGCGAGCGCATTGCCGGCTGCAGCACTTGAACGCGCCTCAAGATAGTGGCCAAAGAGGAGCACCCAGACCAGCGTTCCAATTTCAAGATAGAACTGGACGCCCAGCGACGGCATAAACGTCGCAACAACTGAAAAGATGTACCCAGAGCCGACGGCAAGCGACACGAGCGTCATCATCCCAAATGCGCGCGCCTTTATTTCGTGCCAGGCATGCTGAAAGAACACGAGCGAAAAGCCAAAGATGATGGTCGCGAGGCCGAACTGAATCCACGGACCGAGTGCAAGCGTCGGAATATGCAGAAATGCCGCCACGGGAGGATTCGTGAGCGCGAGCGGAATAAGAAGCGCTGTGACTATCCAAAACCGGCGCAAATAGCTTGTGGCCGAGCCGTGATCCATGCCGTGCGCACCATGCTCATGGCGCGCAGAGTGATCATGTCCCAGCACAGTGGCTTGTTCGAGCGTATGTTCCTTGTGTTCGGGTTCGCAACAGTCCATAAGATTATTTGCGCTTTAAGCGATACACCTTCAGTATCTCACCCATCGCCTTACTCTCCTTCCCATTCTGCATCTGGGGGATGACGCAGGTGCCGAGATGACTCTCCATGAGCGCATCCTCAACGCCAGAGAGAGCCTGCTTCACGGCACTGGTCTGCGTGATGATATCAATACAATACGCATCTTTCTCTATCATCTCCTGCAGACCGCGCACCTGTCCCTCGATAATCTTCAGCCGTCTCACCAATTTTGTTTTTGGTACCTGCATACACCTATGATACCCCTAGGGGGTATCCGGTCAAGGTGTGGATAATGCGCGACTGATGGGTGCTGACCCCACGATCTCTACTGTGACAGGACCAAAGCAAAATCCGGCGGTGAGCCGGATTTTGCTAATTGCGCGAGGGACGGGACTTGAACCCGCAACCTCCGCCGTGACAGGGCGGCGCTCTAACCAGTTGAGCTACCCCCGCAAGCGAGAAAAAACGGAAGCTCGCTTACGGTTTTTTCGAGCGCAGCGGGGGGGCAAGCCTGCTTCAGGCTTACTCCCGCAACGCATTTTGCCATCCTACCAAATTCTCTCTAAAATGTCGTGGTGCCGGCGGGTGGAGTCGCGCCACCGTCTAGGGTTTATGAGTCCCTCGTTCTAACTCTTGAACTACACCGGCGAGCGAGGAAATACAAAAATGAGTGTCTTCATTCATTTTTGTATTCTCCGAGCGAGCCGAATGAAAGCGTGCAAGCAACGCTTACAACGGCAATACACTCGACTGTAAGAACACTACCAAACGCATCTCATTCAGTCTAATCCTTCCTTAAGAATCCGCCCGCCTGAATCTCCCAGAGTTTTTTGTAGAGATTGCCCTCCTCAGCAAGGAGCTCTTCGTGCGTACCCGTGAGAACTACCGAGCCCTTTTCCATCACAATGAGACGGTTCATATGCATCACCGTCGAGAGCCGGTGCGCAATGGCGATAACAGTCTTCCCTTCCATCAGCCGGAGAAGAGCATCTTGGATGAGTCGTTCGCTTTCTGAATCGAGGCTTGAAGTCGCTTCGTCGAGCACAAGTATTGGGGCATTCTTGAGAATGGCACGCGCGATGGCGACACGCTGACGTTCGCCGCCCGAGAGTTTCACCCCACGTTCGCCAACCATTGTGTTAAATCCTTCCGGGTACCGGCTGATGAATTCGAAGCAGTGCGCCTGCTTCGCCGCCTCAATAACTTCTTCATCGGTGGCCTCCTGTCGACCGTAGCGGATGTTCTCCATAAGCGAACGATGGAAGAGCATCGGCTCCTGTGGGACGAACGCAATCGCCCTGCGCAAGCTTTCCTGCGTCACCTTGGCGATATTCTGGCCGTCGATGCTGATAGAACCGATCTTAAGGTCGTAGAGACGTATAAGCAATTTCGCAATGGTCGTCTTCCCCGCTCCCGAGGAGCCGATGAGCGCGACCTTCTCATGCGACTCTATTGTGAGAGAAAAATCGTTGAGCACCGCATGCCCGTCGTGATATTCAAAACTTACCTGATCGAATGCCACTGTTCCTTCCGCTACGGTGAGCGATTTTGCACTCTTCGCATCAACAATCTCATGCGGCAATTCCATAATATCGAGCATCTCGGTCGCCTCGGAGAACGCATCGTGCAGTTGACGCATATTCCGTCCGACGCCCCACACACGATTTAAAAGATTGATGATATAGATTTGTACCAACACGAAGTCACCAATAGTAAGAAGTCCCTTCTGCCAAAGAAATGCTGCCCCCGCGAGAATCGCCACCTCTATAAAGAGTGCGAACAGTCCTTGAACGCCATAAATGAGCGCATACCCGTCCATTGCCTTGCGCGTCGCATCACGCCACTGGTCGGTTACTTTGCCGAAATAAGAACGCTCGGACGGCAGTGCTGCAAATGAGGTAATGGTCGAGTGATTTAGTACGGCGTCAGAAAGTGCGCCGGTCATACGACTATCCTCTTCGACACGACGAGTCCGGAGTGGCTGAAGCCACATCACCATCTTGTATTGAATATAGATAAAAAGAATGGTCAGAACGAAAAGTCCTGCGCCGAGCCAGACGCTCCGGAGCGACAAGACCAGTACCACACCTGGGAGAAAGATGAAGGCAGGGAGGAGATTGATGAGGAAGTTATCGAGCACCGATTCAAATGAGCGCGCGTAGCGTGTCACGCGGCGCGTGAGTGTGCCGGTAAAGTTTGAAATGAAAAATTCGTGCGAATGTCCAACGAGATAGGTGAAAGATCTGTCGTAGAGGTCGCCCATCACGCGCGCTTCGAGCCGACCGAGCGTCAACATACGCACGCGCTGTCCTATCCATGCGATAAAATTGACGAGTGCATACATCCCGAGTATCGCGATAAGGGTGCCAAAGATGAGAGGTGCCGTATTGCCGGCAGCCAAGACATTCACGAATTGCTTCAGGAAGAGTGGTGCGATGACCTCGCCCGCTTCAATAGTCACCGCCGCGGTGATAGCAAGGATCAAGAGTCCGGGGTACGCGATTACCGCCGTCCAATACGCGCGAAGCACGGGCCAGACCCGTGCGGGCTTTTTCTGCTCTACTTGCATAGGTATTTATATTACCATTCGAAGGTATATACTGCAGAACAGACCGAACTGCAGAGGGAGGGACGCTATGAACCTGATATTTTGTTGCATCGTCTGTCACAAGCCGCTATCACGGAAAGATCTGGATGAGAAGAAATTCAAGAAGACGACCGTACACGGCATCTCGCGATACACACACGACAATCCCTGGTCGCGGAAAAAGAATTGCT
>JANLHF010000034.1 GCA_024653825.1 Patescibacteria group bacterium
TAACACTTATCATTTTAGCCCGAGAACGGTGTCCTGTCAGGATGCGCACCTTGCCGACCGGCGCCTTAAAGCGTTCTGCGACAAGTTCTCGCACGCGGGTATTGGCTAGATTTTGCGTAGCCGGCTCCCGTACCGAGATCGCGAGCGTCTCTCCTTTTTTCTCAACCTTCTCTTTCTTTGCGCCCGGTATGACGAATACTTTTATGAACATATTTTATTTTTGCCTTGTATTAATTTTTGTCCTATAGGACAAAAATTAATACATCATATTATTTAGCGTAATGCTCGCGCAGATAGGCGACGATATCGTCCGATTCATACATTTCAACGCTCTTTTCGCTGTCAACAAGATACGGCACTTGGCGCTTCCCGCCGCGCGCAATCAGCTCTGCCGCAACCGCGTCGTCCGCGATATTCTTCTGCTCAAACGAAATGCCGAGCTCTTCACCCGCGGCGAGCACTTTATGGCAGAACGGGCATCCGGTTTTTACATAGAGGGTCAACATGCGGAAAGTATAGCAGGCAATGCTATTTGCGTCGGCTCCGTTTATGAAGAGAGTGTTCGAACCCCAAACCTAGGAGACGTTAGTACGTCGTGGTAGTTTTCGAGGTTGTGGTAGTTGAGGTTCCGTCACCGATCGTCGAGTTCGTATTCGTCGTGTTCGTCGTGTTCGTCGTGTTTGGTGTGCCACCTGACGTTGGAAGTATCACATTTGTAGTGGTCCCCGTGTCTGTTGCGGCCGGAGTGCGATTTTGCATCCAGAAGTATGCTCCAATGCCAATGACCACTAGAAGTATGATGACCGTCACCGTCCAGCCAGCACCGCCATTGCCGTTGTCCGTATTATTCCCAGGAGTATTAATTACCGTTGTCATAGGGTTATCGTCGTTAATTGTTAGGGTAAACCTGTTGTGAAGCCGCTATACAGAAAAAGATATTACAAGTGCTGCGAAGGAAACGTAACGCTTTCATCTCTCACGCGGCTCTTAGTTATACCCTTAATATTTCTTTTATGGACGATCCACACACAGACGAAACGGAGGTAGAAACGGCAGACACACTTGCCGAGAAAGCCGAAGGTACCGTTGTCGAGGCTCATACTGTAGCCGCAGACGCGCACGAAGTTGCGGCCGATGCTCACGAAGCGAAAGCCGAAGCCGAAAAAGAGAAAGACGCCCCATGAGGACGCCGCTCGAAAACAAAAAGGCCCGAAGAGGGCTCTTTTGTTTTACTCACTTGGCTCCGTTGGGTGGAGGATGTTCGAATCAGTGTATGAAAAGAAAGAACCGCCCGAAGGAGGTTCTCCCTGGGGCGGTTCTGAATGCTAGACAATCTTTTCGCGCATCCCGTCACCTTCGATTCTGGCGACGATTGACGCGCCGCCGCAGATGACGAGCTTGCCGTTTTCAAGAGTGACGTACACGCAGGTGAGGTGGTTGACGGCACCTGGGACGGTCAGGCGAATTCCCTTACCTTCGTCTTTCATCGAGACTTCCTTCAGATACATGTCCATGAAACGTACGACGTGCGGGCGGACATTCTTTTCCGCCATACGCGCGGAGTTCTGTGCGCGAACGACGTCCTGTTCGGCAGGACAGAACACATAGACATTTCCGTCGTCCTGCATTTGTCCAATGACATTTTGCCGCGAGTGCTCTTTGACGTCGCCCACGAACAGTTCGACGGCCTTTCTGAAGTTCAATCCGCTTGTTCCGCGAGGCGCATGTGTGATAGTTGCGATGTGAGTCATGTCCATATGATTTCCTTCATGTTTGTTGAAAAGGCAAATGATTCGAAACGAATCCCCGCCGGCCTAGGTACTATCAATACGATAGCATACTGAAAATTATTTGTCAAGCCCTCGCAATGTTTCAATACCTTCGCAACGCTTATAACATTGCGACATATGCTTTTTAAGCTAGAATGCGACTACGCTCATTCGGGCGCGTTTTAAAGACGTTCCGTGGCTCATTGAGAGATTCAATAGATTTATAAACCGCGCTCCGCGGTAGCTCAGTGGTAGAGCGGCTCGCTGTCGAAGGCAGCTTCTCGTCGAGAGGCGAGTTGAAAAACGAGGTGAATTCGGGGAAACCCTATCGACCGACGGTCGAGGACAATCCCGAGCCAAGACCCGTGAGATAGTCGTAAGACGTCATCTCACGGGTAAGGTGTAGAGACTATCCCGCAAGGGAGTAGTCCTGAGAGAAATCGAAGGACGAAGCGCCCCGCATCCAGAAGTTCAATCATTTGGATGATGATATAGTCCATCCCGTTAGTAATAACGGACAAAATGTAACGAGTTGGTCGTAGGTTCGAATCCTACCCGCGGAGCGCAGTTTGGAAATCTTGGATAAAATGAAAAACGCCTTCCCGGGCGTTTTTCATTTTCTGGGGATACACGCCCCGTCGCGACTGATGTGGTATATACTGATACGTATACCATGGCTCGTAAGGAGAAAAGGACATATGCCGACCGAGCGGAATATCTGAAGAAAGCGGTCACCGAGCGCCGACGCAAATTGAAACAAATGCTTATTGAGTATAAAGGAGGTGTCTGCATGATTTGCGGATATAAAAAGTACGCGGGGGCATTTGATTTGCATCACCTCGACCACACCAAAAAAGAATTTGGATTATCGGTAAGAGGACTTACACGTTCATGGGAGAAACTCAAAGCGGAAGCCGATAAATGCATCCTCGTTTGTGCCAATTGCCACCGCGAAATTCACGGCGGCATTGTGGAGATTTGATGCTTCAGACGGAATACCCTACTTGCCCGCGCCGCAAAGCGGCGCGGGTTATACTAACAACATGGCCTTCACACTCACCAGTCCTGCATTTCTAAATAACGGAATGATTCCTGCGAAATACACGTGCGACGGCAACCGTGAACTTTCGCCGCCCTTAATCATTTCTGATGTGCCCGAGGTGGCAAAGTCGCTGGTGCTTATCATGGACGACCCAGACATTCCGGAAATAGTGAAGGAAAAAATCGGACTTTCGGCCTATGATCACTGGACGCTTTTCAACATTCCTCCGGAGACGCGCGAGATACCCGAAGGAGGAACGGTGGGAACGCCCGGAGCCACCACCGGCGGCGAGTTGCGGTACACGGGTCCCTGCCCGCCGAGATTTTCAAGGAGTACAACGACTATGAAAATCCAAGTGGGGTCATGTACTCATGAGCCCCCGCCGCCAGAACACGAACCGAGCGAACATCGCTACATATTCAAGCTTTACGCGCTCATTGCC
>JANLHF010000039.1 GCA_024653825.1 Patescibacteria group bacterium
CCAAAGCGAATCGCTTCTCCCGACTTGGGGGTCGGACCCCCAAGTGAACTTGGGGGTCCGACCCCCAAGTCGTTGTGTACTACGGTAAAATCTGGACCGCTCTCGTTCACGTCCGGCGGGAGCACCGCTATGCCCATACGCTTTGCCTCTGCGACGAAGACGGCAATCGCCTCGGTATCGCCTGAGTCGGCGGTAAGCACAGCGGCGAGATATTCTACGGGATAATTTGCCTTCATATACGAGGTCTGGTAGGCGACCTTGCCGTAGCTCGCCGCATGCGCCTTGTTAAAGCCGTAGGCCGCAAAGGGTTCTATAAGTTCCCACAATTTTTGTGCAGTTTTTTCTGAAAGTTTTCCATACCCGATGAATCCTCTCGTTAATTTTTCCTTTTCCGCCTGCATAACCTTCGGAATTTTTTTACCCATCGCCTTGCGGAGCGCATCCGCTTCGAGCCAGGAATAGCCCGCGAGCTTAATCGCGGTGAGAAGAACATCGTCTTGGTAGACGAGGAGGCCGTAGGAGAAATCGAGGTACTCCTTCATGCGCGGATCAAGATACTGAATGAGTTTCGGATTATTTTTTCGCTCAACATATTGCGGAATGGTTTCCATCGGTCCCGGACGATACAGAGCGACGATGGCATTGATGTCGTGGATGCTGGTTGGGCGCATCTCCTTCAACCAGCGCGTCATACCTGAACCGTTCAACTGGAAGGTTCCCTCGGTCTCTCCGCGGGCGAGCATCTCAAACGTTTTTTTGTCATCAATGGGGACGTTCTCAATATCGACTGCGATGCCGTGCGTTTCTTTCACGCGCGCGACCGCATCGGCGAGAATGGCGAGATTCTTAATGCCGAGAAAGTCGAACTTCAGAAGCCCGACGCCGCCGTACTCATCAGTTATGGAGTACATGTCGTATTGCGTGATGAGCTTGCCGGTGCCCTTCGGGTCGGGCTGTACCGGTGCCCACTCAACGAGCGGCGTCGGTGCGACAACGACGCCCGCGGCGTGGACGCCGACGTGTCGCACACATCCCTCGATGCGTTTTGCGAGATCAATGACCTCGCGCGATTCGTCATCTTCATCGTAGAGCGCTTTCAGGTCCGGTTCGAGTTCAAGCGCGCGGTCAATGGTCATCGGAAATCCCTGCGAACCTATCGGGATGAGTTTCGCGATGCGGTCGCCGGTGGTGTAGGAGTGGCCGAGCGCGCGCGCGACATCACGCACTGCCGCTCGCGCCATCATCGTACCGAAGGTGCCGATCTGCGCGACGTGGTCTTCGCCGTATTTCTGTTTTGTATACGCGATCATTTCGTCGCGACGATCGTCGGCCATATCCATGTCGATATCCGGCGCTTTCGGACGTTCGGGATTCAAAAATCGTTCGAAGGGCAGTTTATAGAAAAGAGGATCCACGTTCGTGATGCCGACGAGATAGGCGACGAGCGAGCCGGCGGCGCTCCCGCGTGTGGTGGTGAGAATGCCGGCGTGACGTGCAAAGGCGAGTAGATCGGCGACGATGAGGTAATACACCGCGAATCCTTTGCCGATGATGATTTGCAATTCGTATTCAATACGGTCGGTGACTTCTTTTGATTCTTCCAGTCCGCGCGTCGCGATGCCCGCATACGCCTTCGCCCGCAGTTCCTCATCGTGATTTTTGAATCCGGGTGACACGGGGACGGCGGGGAAGGTCCATTTTCCAAGATCAAAAGAGAGAGTACAGCGATCGGCGATGAGTCGGCAATTGTCGAGCGCTTCGGGCGTATCTCTAAACAACTTTTCAGCGGTTTTTTCGTTGATGAAGGAAAAGTCCTCGTTCTCATTTCTGCCGCGCTCTCCCTGTTGAATGCGACGCATAATCTCGGTCGCTTCACGGTCATCTGGCTCGAGATAATAGACGTCGTTCTGTCCGACAAGAGGAATATCACTTTGGCGGGCAAGTGCGATTAGCTTCTGCTGGAGTGCCTCATGTCCGGCGACTTTCGGATGGTGCGTGATTTCGAGGAACACATTCTCGGTGCCGAATATATCTTTAAATTCTGAAAGTACGGCCGCGGCGCCGTCCGCGTCTCCAGCGCGAAGGCACTGTGCAACGTCGCCGGCGAAGGAGGGAATGAGCGCGATGAGTCCGCGGCTGTGCGCGCGCAGGAGTTCTTTGTCCATACGCGGCTTTTCGGAGAATCCTTCTGTCCACGACTTGGTCACGAGCGCGAGCAGATTTTTATACCCTTCATTATTTTCTGCCAAGAGGACGATGCGCGAGCGACGCTCGTTCGAATCGTGTTCGAATCGTGAACGAGGAGCAATGTATCCGTCGACACCGAGAATGGGCTTCACTCCCGCAGCGGTAGCGGCCTTATAGAACTCAATCGCGCCGTGCATATTTCCGGCGTCGGTGAGTGCGAGCGCGTCCATCTTCTCCACCTTCGCCTTCTCAACGAGCTCGTCTATCTTGGGCAGAGCCTGGAGAAAGGAGTAGTGACTATGTGTATGGAGATGGATAAAGCGCGACGTCATAGAACTAGTATACTTTCTGAATGCGATTCATGCTCGGGGTGGATGAGGCAGGGCGAGGGCCCTTGGCAGGGCCGGTTTCGGTCGGAGTGGTCGCCGTACCGGAGGGGTTTGATGTGGCACAAGAATTTCCCGGCGTTGGGGACTCAAAAAAGCTTTCAGAAAAAAAGCGCGAGAAGATTTTTGCGATGTTGGAAGCGCGCTTCGCTCTGGGCGACGCGCGCTTTGCTGTGGAATTTGAAAGTGCCGAAGTGATTGACGAAGAGGGAATCGTAACCGCGGTACGCCGCGCGCTCTGGCGCGGCGTGAATGCGCTCGCTCCCGACGCCACGCTGGTGAAAATACAGCTCGACGCCACGCTCAAAGCACCACCCGAATATGCCCAAGAAACTATCATCAACGGCGACGAGCTTATCCCGATCATTTCTCTCGCCTCTATCGCGGCGAAGGTGCTTCGCGATCGGCAGATGGTCGCGTTCTCAGTGCAATATCCGCTTTACGGTTTTGAAAAACATAAAGGCTACGGCACCGCCGCGCACTACGAAGCGCTCAAGGCACACGGTCCTTGCGCTATCCATCGCCGCTCGTTCCTGCACTAAATTCGTAAGGTGTCTCCTCGCAGCAAGGTGACTCCTTACGGATCCCGCGTTTTGATTTTTTAGACGCCTCGTGATAAGGTAATCCCTATGTCAATTCGAATGCGTCATACGAGGGGCCACACCAATAATCGCCGATCGCACCACGCGCTCACGGCGACTAAGGTCGTGAAGGATAAGGAGAGTGGCAATCTCCGCCTCCCGCACCACCTTGATGAGGCGACAGGTATGTATCGCGGCAAGCAGATCGCAGCGCCGCGGGTGAAGGTCGTGAAGGGGGAGAAGGTGAAGGGTCCGTCGACAGCGCCGGTCGCCGAACACGCACACGACCATACTCACGAGCACGCAAATGCGGAAGCGAAAAGTTCAAAAGGAATTACCGGTAAGGTTGCGACCGGCGGCCGCCCAAAGGCGCGCAGCGGTTTCGGCGGAGGAGTATAGGAAGCACGAAGATATATTTCTCTCCGGGTACGCGATTTTCTTACTAGAAAATCGCTCAGTCCTCGCCTCGTCAGGCTGTGGAGCCCCTTCGATAAACATATCTTCGTGCTTTTTGCACATCCACGGGTTGCATAGCTTTTTTCACCTGCTACTGTGTGGGCACAGCTCTTTCCATGGCGAACCGACATTTAGCACGTTCAGTTGTCCTTCAGACACTTTTTGAGTGGGATACTACTCACGCGTCTGCGAAGGATTCTGAAATTATCCTCGCGCGTAATGTCGCTGAATTTGGCGGTGACGACACTGATCATCCGTTTATGGAAAGCCTCCTTAAGGGCGTGCTCGCGAAGAAAGAAGATATCGATCTTGTTATTGAGAAGGCCGCACCCGAGTGGCCGCTTGAACGCATCGCTCCAGTCGACCGTAATATTCTGCGCCTCGGCCTTTTTGAACTTCTTTTTGCAGACCGCACGCAGGTGCCGGCGAAGGTCGCTATTAATGAAGCCATCGAACTCGCCAAAACCTTTGGCGGCGACTCAAGCGGTCGCTTCGTCAACGGGGTCTTGGGTGCGGTCTATAAAGAGCTCGGCGAGCCGGGTAAAGACGAGCAAGGAAATAAGAAGGTGAAGCGTGAAGAACTTCCGCTCGAGAAGATGGGCGGTGCCATCGTCTACGCGAAGCACGACGGACAGTATTATCTCGCGCTCGTCCACGACGTCTTCGGCCGCTGGACGCTCTCCAAGGGTCATATCGAAGCGGATGCAACGCCCGAAATCGGTGTGACACGCGTTTTGAAAGAAGAGCTCGGTCTCGACATCAAGGTTGAGGGTCGCGTCGGCGAGAACGAGTATGTCGCTTCGCATCCGGAAAAAGGGAAGGTAAGGAAGCATGTTTGGTTCTTCCTTGCCTCCTCTTCGTTCGAACCCTTGGTGCTCAAGAAGAGTGGAGGACTCGACGATGCAAAATGGTTCCGCCTTCAGAACATCATTGACCTTAATTTTTACGATGATATGCTCCCCATCGTTACTGTGGCCGTTCAGAAGCTTCTCGATAAGGCGAGTAGCGAGAAAGACCGCCGTGCGTATCCTCATGCCTGATTTTTTAACTTTTGCACAAAAACTGGGAACTTCATTTAACGATCTCGATCTCCTTATCGAGGCTTTGACGCATCGCTCTTATCTCAACGAACACCGCGAATATGAGGGCTCGCACAACGAACGACTGGAGTTTCTCGGCGACGCCGTACTTGAACTCGCCGCGACGACGTTTCTTTTTAATAAATTCCCTACGAAGCCCGAAGGCGAGCTGACTGCATATCGCGCGGCCTTGGTAAACACCGTCTCGCTCGCCGAGAGTGCGGCTAAGCTCGGCATTAACGACTACCTGCTCCTTTCAAAAGGTGAATCAAAAGATATCGGACGCGCACGCGATGTGATACTCGCAGATTCTTTTGAAGCAATCATCGGCGCAATTTATTTGGATTCAGGATATGAAGCGGCAGAGGCATTTATCGCGAAGAACATTTTCAATAAAATTGATGCCGTTATTGCGAACCGCTCCTACCAAGACGCGAAAAGTCGTTTCCAAGAACTCGCGCAGGAGAAGAAAGGCACGACGCCTTCCTACGAAACGCTTTCTGAAGTTGGTCCCGACCACAACAAGCGCTTCACCGTCGGCGTTTTCATCGGTTCAGAAGAAATCGCCCGCGGAGAAGGGCAGAGTAAACAAGAAGCCGAACAATCTGCCGCCCAGGCGGGGCTTGACAAAACTGGTTGGTAGGCGTACTATACGTTCGGACCTGGGGCAATTTGATTGTTCCTGGGATCTGTCATCTCAACCACGAGGAGTTCCGATGAAAACCAAAATGTTGTTCATTGCCCTTCTGTCCTTGTCCGCCGCGGCAGCCGCCGCACAGCCGGTGGCGCCGGTAGCCACCAAGGCTTCCGGCACCATCGTCATCCGACATTTCGTCGCGGATGCAGCGATGAAATGCTCTGGTGCACCGACGTGCGCCAGTGTCGAATCCAAGGCTGGGGGGTGGGCAGCCGTCACGATCACCTTCGACGGCAATACGCCGGAGAAGGACCTTCAGGAGTTGGAGGCCAAGTTCAGAAATTAGCTGCTCGTGCAGCTCAACGAGTACCCGAGAGGTACTCGTTTTTTTGTGATAGATTTGGCAAAAGCTTGACAAACTCTACTGAGGGTGTACACTTAAAATCAGAAAGTCCGAGAAATATCTCGCGGACTGGATATGAACATTTCGGGAAACAACAATGGCCGCAAACGACAGTAAGATGTCGGCGAAGTGGTCGGATTGCCGACCGATCTTTGCCGTAATTGGCGCGGCGATGTTGTTGTCATTATTGGCATCAATCTACGCGCACGCCGGGATTTTCGACAATGTTTTCTGGCCCGCAGAGAAAGGTTATTGGGTCAAATCAAAGACCCGGTCCGTGCAGGAGGCCACGATCATCGTGGAGTTGAAGGAAGGCATAATAGACTTCGCCTGTACGGGAAAGCCTGCACAAAAAGACATCAAAACGAACGGGTGCTTTATTGAAGGCGTGGTTTTCTTGCGTAAGGGAATGTCGCCTGATAAGAGGGCTTGTGTCCTCGGCCACGAGGCCACGAACAAGTTCTCTCACGCCAATGCCTATGAGCATACCGATAGCGAGATCAACTCATGGATCGATTGCGGGGATGGAACTATGATGAAGGACGATGATTCTTGATTTGGTTTTTTATGGCGCTCTCTTGACCGAGGGCGCTTGTTTTTATTTGGTACAATATGTGGGTAATGTTGAAGCGACTGGAAATAGTCGGGTTTAAGTCGTTCGCCAAGAAAACCGTCTTGGATTTTGCTAATGCGACGACTGCCATCGTGGGCCCGAATGGCTCGGGCAAGTCGAACGTCGCCGAGGCCTTTCGTTTCGCGCTCGGCGAGCAGTCGATGAAGAGTATGCGCGGGAAGCGCGCCGAGGACCTCATCTGGGGAGGTTCGCATTCGGTCCCGCGCTCAAATCGCGCCTCGGTCGCCATCGTCTTCGACAATTCTCGTCGCGAGTTCAAGATAGATTTCGACGAAGTATCCATCGAGCGTGCGGTTTTCCGCGATGGAACGAGCGAATATTCAATTAATGGTTCACGCGTCCGTTTGCGCGATATTGAAGAACTGCTTGCGGGGGCGAACATTGGCGAGACCGGTCATCACATCATTTCACAAGGCGAGGCGGATAGAATACTGCTCGCGAGTCCGCGCGATCGTCGCGCGATGCTTGAAGATGCACTCGGATTGAAGGTGTATGAGTTCAAAAAACAAGAGGCAACTCGGAAGCTCGAAAAGACGGAAGAGAATATTGCGCAGATAAACTCGCTCCGCCGCGAGCTCGCCCCGCACCTGCGCTTTCTTGAGAATCAGGTAAAGAAGTTGGAACGCGCTGATGCGTTGCGCACCGATCTCGTCGGCCTCGCGCAGACCTACTTCGCCATTGAGGACGCGTATCTCGCGCAGGAAAAAGAAAGAGTCATCGGAGAGAAACGCGATGCAGCAGAACGGCTTGCGGTAGCGAGCGCCGAGCTCGATCGCATCGCAGATCCGAAGTCCGCAGACCACGAGACTGTGAAGCGCACTGAGGCTTTGCGGAAGGCGGAGCGGGAAGTGAGCGAACTTTCTGCAGAGCGCGCCACACTCTCACGCGACATAGGACGACTGGAAGGCGCTCTGACCGAAGTGAAGCGTCGGGCCACTTCAGCGGCGCACGAGCCATATGCGAAGGTGTCGCGCGAGGAGCTTGAAGCACTACACAGTGAGGTTGTACGACAGGCTGAAAACGCCGGAAACAGTAGCGAATCTCTGCGCGCTGCGCTTGATGCGATTAAGCGTACGATACAATTCTTTTTTTCTCGCTATGGCTCCCCCAGCGATGAGAAGTTTTCTGAAGAGGAAAATACGGCGTTTCGACTGGAACAGGAGCGTACCGCGCTTGCGGAGAAATACACAACGGTTTCCGCTGATCTTGAGAGGGCAGAAACTTCGCGCGCGCGTGCGCGCGAGGCGATGGTTGCTCTTGAAGAGACCGGTCGCGATATTCGCCGCCATATTCTGGACTTCGCACAGGCGAAGGCACATGAAGAAGGCGAGGTGGCAAAGTATGAAGCACGCGAATACGAGCTCGGTGTTCTTACTGAAGAACTTGAACGAGATAAAAGGGAAGTTCTCGCGATTGGTGGGACCGCCGCCCTCTCTTATGCATCGCTCTCACAACTGCCGAGCGAAGATCGCAAGACACAAGAAGAGCGCCAGCGTATTCTGGAGCGCACAAAGATCCGTTTAGAAGAAGCAGGTGGGACAGGCGAAGAGCTTCGACAGGAGCATAAAGAGGTGTCTGAGCGAGAAGCATTCCTCGCCACCGAACTCGACGATCTCGCGAAATCAGCGGCGGGTCTGCGCGAACTCATCCACGATTTAGATACGGAATTACAGAAGCATTTCTCCGAAGGGCTCGCCAAGGTCAACGCTTCGTTCGGTGAATATTTTGCACTTATGTTCGGCGGTGGTGGCGCACGGCTCACGCTTGAAGAGCCTGATGAACCGGACGAAGACGACCTTGAGTCTGAAGAAGAAATGGATGAATTGCCGAAGGAGAAAGAACGTCAGGGTATAGAAATAGCGGTGAATCTGCCGAAGAAGAAGGTGCGCTCGCTGATGCAACTCTCGGGCGGGGAGCGCGCGCTCACCTCTATCGCGCTCATATTCGCGATGAGTCAGGTGAATCCGCCACCATTTTTGATACTGGACGAGACTGATGCCGCGCTCGACGAGGCGAACAGCCGTCGCTATGGGGACATGATAGAAAACCTCGCGAAGAAGAGTCAGCTCATCGTCATCACCCACAACCGCGAGACCATGAGCCGCACCGGCATCCTCTACGGCGTCACGATGGGCGGCGACGGAGTCTCCAAATTATTGTCAGTAAAATTCGAAGAAGCAGTACAAGTAGCGAAGTAGGAGTATACTAAACCCATTAAACCTAATTTACGAATATGTCATTTCTAGAACGTTTCGAGTTCTGTGGAGGTTAAACCTCCGCAGGAAATAAAAACGCAGGCGGTGAAGCCTGCGTGAATTGTGTCGGTTCATTCCTCCGCCTTCTTGATCGCCTCTCGAGCGACAGATGCGTGGCGAGCGCCTTTGATATTTTCCACGATCTTCGGCGCAAGATCGTTCGCGAGGTGAAGCGTCCGCGCGATGGCGCTCACTGCCGAGCCGCTCGCCACCTTCGGCACATCACCGCTTTCGTGCATTCGCGCGACGATGCGGAGATGCTCGTCGCCGGTCATCACCGCGCGTTCGAGACCTGTGCCGACCGACTTGCGAGCCCCATCGAGTGCGTCTTGGATGGAGAGCCCGAACATATCGCCCTGGCCTTGAAGCTGCTTGATCTGTTCGGAGACCCAGGCCGCAGCCGCTTTCGTGGTCTTCTGTTGGACGACCAGCACGTACGCGAGATGAAGCAGTTCTTGTTCCGCGTACGGCTTATGCTTCAGCTGCCGCGCCTCCTGGAGGCGAGCGAGCTCGCAGAGAATGCCGAAGGCAATGCCCTTCTTATATTCCGGGCTCGGGAGCACCAGCCTCTGCACGCGTATCGGTAGTGAAGTGAAGCGGACCGAACGGCGCATGGCTTCAGGCGTCTTGCCCCTCTGACGGGCGAACCCGCCGAGGGTGAGCTTCGGATGTTTTGACTTTTCCTGCCGCCAGAGAAGCGTTAGGAACTTTGCTTCTTCATCCTGCCGCACTTCTTCGTGCTGATTTTCCTGGTACTGCATGGTGAGCGCTTCAGAGAAGCTGCATCCGACATGCAGATTGCAGAAAAAGGTCGTGATGCCGGCCTGCTCAACGGCGTCTCTTCGGCGATGGCCTGCTACTAGGAACAAATAGAAGTGGTCATTCAGTTCCTGTAGATATGCCGGTGTGAAGTCCCCGATAGCATAGGCGGTACCCCACATCTCATTGATCTGGCTCAAATACTTCACCGCATCTGCTCGCGTGAGCGCGACGACGATACCTGCCATCATTTGGCCGATCGCTTTGATGCCCGCCGTCAGGTTCTCGATGCCTTCTTTGGAGACGGTTCCTCTCATCTGGACGAGCGTATGGATCATCTCGAGAGGGATCTTCACGGAGTAGACGCCCTTGGGCAATGTCGCAGCCGAGGCGGCTAAGCTAATTTCCATTCAACCTCCACAGTGGGTGAGGGAAGTGCAAAAAAGTACTGTCTGCAGACACCGTATCCCTCCTCGGAAGTAAAATCAATGAAACGGTTATGCCGGCACGAAGTCGAGTTCTTTTTCTGGAATACGCGCGGCGGTTAATTTAACCCGGATAGGGTCGCCGAGTTGGAAGGCTTTATGTGTGCGCTTGCCGACGAGGCGGTAGTGCTTCTCGTCATATTCAAAATAGTCGTCGCCGACGAGCCTGATATTTATCATCCCATCGGCATGCGTGGTTTGCTCTTCTACATAGAGTCCGCGCTCGGTCACGCCGGAAATGACGGCGTCAAATTCCTCGCCGATGCGTGGCGCGAGGAACTCCACCTGCTTCATTTTGATAGAGTCGCGCTCGGCGTCCGAAGCGCCGACTTCGCGCTCGGAGGCATGGATAGCGAGCTTGTCGAATGACTGCATCTCATTTGGCGTGATAGGGTCGCCACCGCTATGCGCCTTAATCAATCTGTGGATAACGAGGTCGGGGTAGCGGCGGATTGGGGAAGTGAAGTGTGTATAAAAGTCGAAGGCGAGACCGAAGTGGCCGATATTCTTTGTTGTATAGATAGCCTTGCTCATCGAGCGAAGCGTCGCCATCTTCACAAGATACTCCTCCGGCTTCCCTTTCACCGATTCCATAAGTTTGTTCAATTCGGCACCGGTCACTTGCCCACTGCCGCTCGTCTTCAGATGATAGCCCATAACGCGGAGAAGATTAGCAAGGTTTTCAATGCGGTCTGTGTCCGGCTCGTCGTGAACGCGATAGAGCGACTGGAAGTGCGAGCCGCCCTTGCTCGAGAGTTTAGAAAGGTGTTTCGCGACTGCTTCGTTCGCGAGGAGCATAAAGTCTTCGATCATCAGCATCGTATCCTTGCGCTCTTTGAGATGTATGGCGATCGGCTTGCCTTCAGCATCGAGTTCGATCTTGACCTCTGCTGTGTCGAATTCGACTGCGCCCTTGGCCTGGCGGCGCACGCGTATTTTCTTGGAGAGCGCGAGCAGAGTAGAAAGTTCTTCATACATCGTGCCGCTTCCCGCATCGAGCACCTCCTGCGCATTTTCATACGTAAAGCGCTTGTCGGAGTGGATAACCGTCTCGCCGAACCATTCGCTGACGATGTTCGCGTCGCTATCGAGCGTGAAAACTGCCGAAACGGCGAGACGATCTTCGTCCGGCTTAAGAGAACACAAATCATTCGACAAAACTTCGGGGAGCATCGGGATGGTGCGATCAACGAGGTACACACTTGTTGCGCGCGCCACCGCTTCTTTATCAAGCTCCGTGCCGGGCGAAACAAAGAACGAAACGTCAGCGATGTGTACACCGACTTCAATGTTCCCATCGGGCAATTTCTGCACTGAGAGAGCATCGTCAAAGTCTTTTGCATCAAAGGGGTCGATAGTGCAGGTAGGGACTTTTCTAAAATCTCTACGCTTCGGACTCCTCGCTTCCTCTGCGAGTATCGCCGCACCGTTTTTTTCGAGCTTTTCGGCATCCGCAACGACACCGGGAGGGAAGTCGCTTGAGAATCCTTGACCGAGCGCGAGTGCACGCATCTCGGTCTCGTGCATGCCGGCCTTGCCGATGTCTTCTTCAATCGTGCCGAGCGGGTAATCCTTGTCTGCGGCCCACTCGCCGAGCCGTACGAGGACCTTGTCGCCAAGCTGGGCGTCGCCCCGGTCAAGAATGACAATCGGCACGTACATCTTCTTGTAGTCGGGGGCAAGGAGGGTGAGACCGTTTTCTTCAACCAATGTTCCCACAAACGTTTCTCGAGCTCTAGAAACGATTTCAACCACCTTGCCCGAGGCGCGTGGCGGCATCCGGCCCATCGGGTCGCTATACATGCCTGCTGGGGCGACTTTAACAATGTCGCCCGCGAGCGCGTGGTTTGCCCATTCCTTAGGTATGAGCAGGTCTTCTTCCTGCTTGCCCTTCGTAGCCTTGGCGGAGGAGGGCCCTTCCACAGAGAAAAAGCCGATGCCTTTTCGGGTCATCGTTATAGGACCTTCGTAAATTGCCTGCGCCATTTGCCCTACTGTAACACTTCTGCTATAGTCGCTCCAATGTTGATGATTCGCTTTCAGCGCATCGGCCGGACCAATGATCCGGCATTTCGCATTGTCGTCCTTGAGAAAGAGCGCGCAGCGAAGGCCGGCAATATCGTCGAACTCCTTGGGACCTACAATCCGCGTAGCAAGGCGCTTACGCTCAATGAGGAACAGGTGAAGCATTGGATAAGTATGGGCGCTCAGCCGACCGATTCCATCCACAACCTCCTTATCAACAAGGGCATCATCCAGGGTAAGAAGATAAACGTGCTTCAGAAGCACACGCCGCAGAAGAATGAGGCTGCGATAGCCGCAGCCCCGACGCAAGAAGTCGGGGCGCCGACCGCAAGCGTCGGCGAAGTAATCGTGGAAGCCCCAATGCCGACCGAAGCCGAAGTCGCAGCAGAAGCTGAGCCGGCTCCGGAGGTAACCCCGGCACCCGAAGTTCCCGCAGAAGAAGAGAAGCCGGCAGAAACTCCTGCCGCATAACTCGCTCCCGCTGAAAGCGGGATGCTAACATATCCCTATGGAACCAGATCAAGCATTTCTTGAATACGCGGTGAAGGCGCTCGTCGATCACCCTGAGGCGGTGGAGACTACTCGTGTTATTGATCAGATGGGAGTTCTTCTTACTCTCACGGTTCACCCTGAGGACATGGGCAAGGTAGTGGGTAAGCTCGGTAAAACGGCCGAGGCATTGCGAGTCTTATTGCGCATTGTCGGGATGAAGGGGAACGCACGCGTAAACCTGAAAATAAACGAGCCCGTTGGCGGTAAGCGGGAGCAAGAACTCAAGACCATAGACCAAGTGGTTGAAGAGCTATAAAGACAAAAATGAAAGCGAAAATAAGTATTATAACGCTTGGGGTAAAAAATCTAGTGAAATCAAAGAAATTTTACGCGAAACTTGGATTCAAGGCGAATGATAAATATAAGGGAATAATATTTTTCAAACTTCAGAATCTGACCCTTGCGCTCTTCCCACAAAAAGAGCTCGCGGAAGATGCAACGGTATCTGTGAAGGGAAGCGGTTTCCGTAGTTTTACCCTCGCGCACAACGTATCCTCAAAGAAAAAAGTCGATGCTGTCCT
Organism: Patescibacteria group bacterium; assembly: GCA_024653825.1. GTDB lineage: Bacteria > Patescibacteriota > Minisyncoccia > Phycocordibacterales > Phycocordibacteraceae > C7867-001. Next base: position 12,961 of record JANLHF010000039.1, read on the forward strand.
TGCGGAGGCGAAAAAAGCCGGAGGACGAATTGTAAAATTTGGGCAAGACGTTTCTTGGGGCGGATACTCAGGATATTTTAAGGATCCTGATGGATTTTTGTGGGAAGTGGCATGGAATCCTTTCATGGATCTTGTTTAATAAATGAAATTTCACTTAATCACACTTTTCCCCGAGGCCTGTGACGCATATTTGAGCGCGTCCATCATCGGTCGCGCGCGGAAGGAAAAAAAGATTTCAATAAAATATCAGAACCCCCGCGACTTCGTCGCGGGGCCGGCGGGTAGCTATAAGAAGGTAGACGAGAAGCCGTATGGTGGTGGCCCCGGCATGGTAATGATGGCACTTCCAATCGTCAAAGCCGTCCAGAAATCACTTGGGGGTCGGACCCCCAAGTTGAAGAATCCTGTCATCGTCTGGTTTAAGCCGGGGGCGAAGCAGTTCACCAATAAAGATGCGGACGCGCTCGCGAAATATAGCGACGTGGTGCTCGTCTGTGGTCGCTACGAGGGCATAGATGAGCGCGCGAAGAAGATTTTAAAAACAATGGCGACAGTAAAAGAATTCGCCGTCGGCGAAGCGGTCTACACCGGCGGGGAAGTCCCAGCGCTCGCGATAGTAGACGCCGTCACGCGTCGTCTGCCGGGCGTCCTCGGCAAGGACGCCTCCGTCGAGGAGCGCCGCATCGCCTCCTCGGCCGTCTACACCCGTCCCGAAACGATTTCATACAAAGGCAAGAACTATAAAGTGCCAAAGGTCCTCAAAACCGGTCATCACACAAAGATTGACGCGTGGCGGAAGAAGAAATAAAGAAACCCTGCCGCGAGGCAGGGTTGATTGAGTGGAACTGAGCCCGTTAAGGGAGGGCGTATTGCTCGAGTATTTCGAGATAGCGAGTGCCGTCCGGGTCATGCGTCCGCTCGTCACGCGCCGATCGACGCACTTCGCTGATAGCGAAGATCTCGTCTGAGAAGACGCCGCCATAGTCTGTGTCCGTGCGCGGTTTCTCCATGAGCGGCAGATACACCCGGATGCCGTCGACCCACCGAGGTTCGGCGAGCGTGTCGACGAACGTGATGATGCGGCCGGCCTCGTCGGGATAGCAGACGAGCACCTTCATGCCCGCCTCCGCCTTACGTACAAAGCTGAGAACGTTCCTTCCGTTCTCCTTGGCATTCCGAACGATCTTGCTCGGGGCCTCTGGCTTCGGGTGCAGTACTGCTTGGTTCTTGGACGACATACGTCCTCCTCAATATGGTTTCGCGGAAAGACCCGCCTGCCTTCGTTATACTCCTAATAATAAAAAAGTCAATAAACGTGTTATTTACATCTTTGACGATGTGTCGTACTCTCTGACCCAGAAAGATCTGTTCGGGGAAGCCCGATAATCTGATACGAGAGGGGAAAGAAATGGACACAAAACAGCTCAACGTACCCGAGAATTTCCACGAACTCTTGCAGCGGCCCGAGAAGAAAGACTTCGAAATCACTGCCGTGTACTTCTTGGAACTCTCACACGCACACGGCCTCTGGGGATTCTTCCCGGCCGTGTTCGCCGCCGACACGAAGCGTATGGTTCTCACCCCGGATGTGTTGCTCCTGAAAGCAGTCTGGGAGACGCTTACGCCGCGTCGCTCACATATCGGCCAGGCGTATTTCTGCTTGAATCCTGCGCTGTCGATCGGTTACGAGGTCCGTGGCGATTCAGGGAGCGACGAGCAGAAACGGTCCAAGCCGATGCAGATCCTCACGCAAGAGGAATTCAATCGGCTCATCGCTGAAGGAGGACAACCCTTCCAATGGGCGCCCGGACTCGTCGGCGACGATATGAACGCCGATGAATTCCGCCAAACCATCGAGGCGGCCCAACAAACTCTGCGCGAGGCTTTCTGAAGCACACGACCCGCAACGGCGAGAAAGAGTCTCGCCGTCGCGGGCCTTTTTCTTATCCCCAGTCCCGTTTAGGGGCTTGCGGAAAAAGAGGGGTACTGATACAGTACGGGCACAAGATACGAGTGAGTCACGGAGGGCGGGGAGTACAGATTCATACGGGAGCCGAAAGAAAACGCGATAGCGATAGCGGATTTATTTCCGTGCGTGCGCATTTATATATAGGGAAAAGTGCAGCCAACTTACTAAACCTTACGCTACCCTCACATGCTCAAGAAACTCGTCCAGAAGACCTTCGGTGCATATCGGGCCCCTTTCGTTCCGTTTCCCGACCTCGTCGGCCATCAGCGATCCTCGTTCGATTGGCTTCTTAAGGACGGATTTACTGAGCTCTTCAAGGAGTTCTCGCCGATCAGCGACTATTCGGGGAAGAAGTTCCAGCTCGAGTTTGAGAGTTTTGAAATTGGCGAACCGAAGTATGACGAGCAGTTCGCGCGCGAGAACGCGCGCACCTACGAAGCACCGGTGAAGGTAACGGTGAAGTTGGTGAATAAGACATTCGGTTCGGAGAAGAAGCAGGAAATCTTCCTCACCGATATGCCGGTGATGACGCCGCATGGTTCCTTCATCGTTTCCGGTGTGGAGCGCGCCATCGTTCCTCAGCTCGCGCGTTCCTTCGGCGCATTCTTCGTTTCTGAACTCCTGCGCGGTAAGCCGTACTTTGGCGCGAAGATTATCCCGCTCCGCGGGGTCTGGATCGAGATCGACTCTGAAGCCGATGGCGCTATTTTCGTGAAGATAGATAGGAAGCGTAAGTTTCCGATTACTCAGCTCCTTACCGTCTTTGGCGGCGGTCTCGGTGAGGCAACAGCGAAACATTTCGCGAAGGATCCGCTCGCGCTCGCAGCTATCAAGGCGACCCTAGAGCACGACGAGGCGAAGTCTGTCGAAGAGGCCTATATCGAGATACACCGTCGCATGCGCGACGGCGATCTCGCGACACCAGAGAACGCTAAGAACTTCGTGCAGTCGCTCTTCTCCGTGGACCGTTACGACGTCGGCCGCGTCGGCCGCCACCGCTTGAATTCTCGCTTCGGCCTCTCGACCACTGAGAAGGCGCTCGAGAAGCGCACGCTCGTACTCGCGGACTTTGTCCGCATCATTTCTGAAATTACCAAGTTGAACGCCGACCCGTCGGCGCGCCCGGATGACATCGACCATCTCGGGTTCCGCCGCGTTCGTTTCGTCGGCGAGCTCCTCCAAGCGCGTATGCGCGTCGGCATGAGCCGCATGAAGCGCAACATCCAAGACCGTATGAGTACGATCGAAAGTGAGACGACGCTCCCGGCGGCGCTCGTGAACCCGCGTCCGTTCCACGCGTCTGTGCACGAATTCTTTACTGCGAACCAACTCTCGCAGTTCATGGATCAGCAGAACATTCTCGCAGAGCTTGAACACATGCGCCTCTTCTCGGCGCTCGGTCCCGGCGGCCTCACTCGCGAACGCGCGGGCTTCGAGGTGCGCGACGTGCACCCTTCGCACTACGGCCGTCTCTGTCCTATCCATACGCCTGAAGGCCAGAACATCGGTCTCATTCTCCACATGGCGACGCACGCACGAACGAACGATTTTGGTGTTATCGAAACGCCGTATGTGAAGGTAAAGAAGGGCTCGGTGACCGAGGAGATTGTCTACCTCAATGCGCTCGATGAAGAGCTTGAATACATCGCGCACGGCGCGACCAAGCTTGACGATAAGGGACGTATCGCGCTTGAGTCGGTCGAAGCGCGCCATAAGGGCGATCCGATTATTGTTACGCGTGAGGCGATTACGCTCATGGACGCCTCTACCTATCAGATGCTCTCTATTGCGACGTCAATGATTCCATTCGTCGACCACGATGACGCGAACCGCGCATTGATGGGTTCCAACATGCAGAAGCAGGCGACGCCAGTCCTCATTCCTGAAGCACCGCTCGTTTCCACCGGCATCGAAGCGCATGCCGCGAAGTCCACGGGACGCCTCGTGCTCGCGATCGAATCCGGCGAAGTCACTTCAGTCGACGCACGTCGCATTGTCGTTCAAAACAAAGAAGGGAAGAAGAAGGAGTATCACCTCCAGGGCCTTACCCAGACCAACCAGAACTCTGCGTTTATGCAGCGTCCATCGGTGCGTCTCGGCGATGCTGTGAAGAAGGGCGATGTCCTCGCAGATAACTCTTCGACCGATCAGGGCCAGCTTGCGCTCGGTCAGAACGTACGCGTCGCCTTCATGAGCTGGAACGGCGCCAACTACGAAGACGCCATCATCATTTCAGAACGTCTTGTTGAAGAGGCAAAGTTTACTACGGTCCATATCGAGGATTTCGATTGTGTCGTACGCGACACCAAGCTCGGTCCCGAGACCACGACCCACGACATCCCAAATGTCGGCGAACTTCGTTTGAAGAACCTTGATGAAGAGGGTGTCATCCGTATCGGTGCTGAAGTGCGTCCCGGCGACATTCTTGTCGGTAAGGTCACGCCGAAGGGCGAGACTCAGCTCACGCCAGAAGAGCGTCTCCTGCGTTCCATCTTCGGCGACAAGGCGAAGGACGTGAAGGACACATCGCTCCGCATGGAGGGAGGCAAGCGCGGCCGCGTTATTGGTGTGCGCGTCTTCTCTCGCGAGAAGGGCGACCAGCTCGAGACCGGCATCATCAAGAAGATTGTCGTGACGGTCGCGCAGGTGCGTAACGTCTCTGTCGGCGACAAGCTCGCCGGACGCCACGGCAACAAGGGTGTTATCTCCCGTGTGCTTCCGGTTGAAGATATGCCGTACGACGATGATGGTAACCCAGTGGACGTCATCCTCACCCCCCTCGGCGTGCCAAGCCGTATGAACCTCGGACAGATTCTCGAGATGCACCTCGGGCTCGCCGCGCATACGCTCAACTACCAGGCCGTTGTTCCGCCCTTTGCCGGCGCGACTGCAGACGAGATTCGTGATGAGCTTGTTGCCGCAGGTTTCGACAAGTCAGGCAAGATGCAGCTCTACGATGGACGTTCGGGCGAAGCGTTCGGGCAGACCATCGCCGTCGGATATATGTATATTCTTAAACTGCATCACATGGTGGAGGACAAGATCCATATGCGCTCCATCGGTCCATACTCGCTCATCACCCAGCAACCGCTCGGTGGCAAGGCACAGAACGGAGGACAGCGCTTCGGCGAAATGGAAGTCTGGGCCTTGCTCGGCTACGGTGCTGCTTACACGCTACGCGAGATGCTCACCATCAAGTCGGACGACATCCAGGGTCGCTCGGCAGCCTTCGATGCAATCGTGAAGAGTGAGCCGATTAGTCACACAGGCACGCCCGCATCCTTTGCAGTCCTTACCAACCAGATTCGCGGCCTCGCTCTCGATGTCGATCCGTTGAATCTGCCGCCAGAACCGGAGGCGTAATTTATTAATCTCTGAAATTCTTATGGCATTCACACCCCGCAAACTTCCACCGCGCGACACCTGGAATGGACTCCGGCTCACGCTCGCTTCACCAGAGAAGATTCTCTCTTGGTCTTCGGGCGAAGTAACCAAGCCTGAGACCATCAACTATCGCACCCAGCGCTCCGAGAAGCACGGCCTCTTCGACGAGAAAATCTTCGGTCCGGAAAAGGACTATGAGTGTTACTGCGGTAAGTACAAGGGCATTCGCTACAAGGGAATTGTCTGCGATAAATGTGGGGTTGAGATTACGCGCTCCATTGTTCGCCGCGAACGTATGGGCCACATCGAGCTCTGCACGCCGGTCGCGCACATCTGGTTCCTTCGCTCCGTGCCGTCGCGCATGGCGCTCCTTTTGGGCGCCTCGGCCGCGGATATTGAAAAGGTCGTCTACTTCGCCGGCTATATCGTCTCCAAGATTGCCGAAGAAGAGAAGAAGCGTTTGCTCACCGAACTCGAGAGTGAATATAAGTCCAAGTACAAGTCGCTTAGCTCCGATAAGGATCGCGATACACTCAAGGAAAAGATGACACTCACGAAGGCGGAGATTGAGGGTGTCGTCGTCGGCAAGGTGCTTGACGAGCTCGAATATCACCGCTTCTCGGTGAAGTACGGCGGTCTCTTTGAGGCACGCATTGGCGCTGAGGCTATTTATGATATTTTCCGCGCGGTTAACCTGAAGGATCTCGAGAAGACGCTCGCGGCTCGTTATGAGCATGCCGGCGCCGCTGAACGCGAGAAGCTCGCGAAGCGTCTCTCGCTTATTGCCGGCCTTATCGCTGCTGGTGTTCGTCCTGAATGGCTCTTCCTCACGCGCATCCCAGTCATCCCGCCGGCGCTTCGCCCGATGGTCGCGCTTGAAGGTGGTCGCCATGCGACCAGCGACGTGAACGACCTCTATCGCCGCGTCATCAACCGTAACAATCGTTTGAAGAAGCTCATCGACATTCACGCGCCGGAAGTTATTCTGCGTAACGAAAAGCGTATTCTCCAAGAGGCTGTTGATGCACTTCTCGACAACTCTATCCGTAAGAGCGGCGCCTCAGCTGGCGCACTCACGATGGCACAGCGTCGTCCGCTGAAGAGCTTGGCCGACTATCTGAAGGGTAAGCAGGGATACTTCCGTCAGAACCTACTCGGTAAGCGCGTCGATTACTCCGGTCGCTCGGTTATTGTCGTCGGTCCGGACTTGGAACTCGACGAATGCGGTCTGCCAAAGCACATGGCCTTGGAACTCTTCCGTCCGTTCGTTATCGCCGGACTTCTCGAGCGCGAACTCGCGTTCAACATTCGCGGCGCAGGCCGTCTCGTTGAAGACGGTGTTGCCGAAGTGTGGGAAATCCTTGAGGAGGTCATCAAGGGTAAGTATGTGTTGCTTAACCGCGCACCGACGCTCCACCGCCAGGGCATCCAAGCATTCCAGCCGCGACTCATCGAGGGCGATGCTATCCAGCTCCACCCGCTCGTTTGTAGCGCATTCAATGCCGACTTCGACGGCGACCAGATGGCCGTTCACGTCCCTCTCTCCGAAGAGGCGCAGTGGGAGGCGGCGAACATTATGAGTGCCAACAAGAATATCCTCAAGCCGGGATCCGGCGACGTCACCGTACTTATCGGTAAGCCGATGGACATCATCCTTGGCGTCTACTGGCTCACGAAGGCAGTGGAGGGGGCGAAGGGTGAAGGCGACCACTTCGCATCACCGAACGCGGCTATTCTCGCGTCCGAGTATGAAGCGATTGATGCTCGCGCCAAGATCAAGGTCTTGCCGGTTGAAGGTAAGGAGAAGTATGCGGCATTTGACGGACATCCGTTTGAGACGACTGTCGGACGTCTTCTCTTTAACACGGTGCTTCCCGCCGACTACCCGTTTATCAACGAGACAATCACGAAGAAGGTGCTCGCGCGCATTGTGAACCACTGCATCGCGAAGTACGGTCTCGACGCCGTGCCGGGCATTGTGAACAAGGTGAAGCGTTTCGGTTTTGATTATGCGACGCGCTCCGGTATCAGTTGGGCGATTGACGATGCGTCGGTGCCGAAGGAGAAGGAGCATATCATTGATGCCGCCGCGGCCAAGATTGCCTCTCTAGAAAAGGATTATCAGAACGGCCTTCTCGCTGAGGAAGAGAAGCGTCGTATGGCCATTGAGATCTGGCAGGGCACAAAGCAGGCGGTGGAAGAACAGGTCGCCAAAGAACTCAACCCAATGGGTTCAGTTTCCGACATGGTGAAGTCGGGCGCTCGCGGTACGATGGGCAACCTGACACAGATGTCAGGTATGAAGGGCCTTATTCAGGACACCTCCGGTAGAACCATCGAGGTGCCGATCATTTCCTCGATGATTGAGGGACTCAATCCGATTGAATACTTCATGTCGACGCACGGCGCGCGTAAGGGTCTCACCGACACCGCGCTCGGTACGGCAAAGGCCGGATACCTCACACGCCGCCTCTTTGACGTGGCACAGGACTCTATCGTGACCGAAAAGGATTGCGGCACGAAACGCGGCGTGAAGATTAATCGCGTGTCGGCCTCCGGAATCCAGACGAATTACGCTGAAGCACTTCGCGGACGCGTACTCGCCGAAGACGTGCAGGATAAAGACGGCGCTGTTCTCTTTAAGAAAGGACAGTATCTTTCGATTGCCGACGCTGAAACGTTGGCGGCAGCTACTTCAGTCGCGACGGTCGTGTCGCGTTCACCGATGTCCTGTGAGACGCGCTACGGCGTCTGTCAGACCTGCTACGGGATGGACCTCACGACACAGGAAATGGTTGACCTCGGAGAAGCAGTGGGCACAGTCGCGGCGCAGGCCATCGGCGAACCGGGCACTCAGCTCACGATGCGTACCTTCCACGCCGGTGGCGTGGCCTCGGTCGGTGGTGACATCACCTCGGGTCTCCCGCGTGTTGAAGAAGTATTCGAAAAGCGTTCGCCAAAGAATCCAGCAGTTATTTCCAAGACTGACGGCATCGTTTCTGAAATTAAAGAAGAGGGAAGGGAGAAAGTCCTCGTGGTTGTCCCGTCAGCAGGACAGGGCAAGAAGGATGGCTCTGCGTACGAATATCTCGCGCCATATCCACGCGTTCCGCTTGTGAAGGAGGGCGACACGGTCGTGAAGGGTCAGATCCTCACCGACGGTTCCGCCGATCTCGACGATCTCTTCGAGTATTCCGGCCGTGCGACGGTACAGGAATATATCATCACTGAGGCATCCAAGATCTATGAGCTCCAGGGCGCGCCCGTTTCGCGTAAGCACTTGGAGGTTGTGGTGAAGCAGATGTTCTCGCGCGTGAAGATTACCGACGCGGGCGACACCGATTACTCGGTCGGCGACGTTGTGGAGGATTGGGAAATCGTGAAGTCGATGAAGGAGATGGAGGATGCGGGGAAGATCGTGCCGAAGTCGCGCGATATCGTTCTCGGCATCAAGGAGAGCGCTCTCTCTCGCCGTTCCTTCCTCTCGGCTGCTTCCTTCGAACAGACGACGAAGATTCTCATCAACGCCGCACTCCGCGGCTCGGTGGACCGCCTACGCGGACTCAAAGAGAACGTCATCCTCGGCCGTCTTATCCCGTCAGGCACCGGATTCAAGGGGAGTAAGAAGTACGAGCACATCGCGAAGTTGCAGGCCGAGCGCCCGGCGCCGACCTATGAGTCGCGCACGACCTCGTTCGCCCCCCGCACTCCGCGGGCGTTCTAGTTTTACAAAAAAAGAAAAACACAACCGCCCTCACGGGCGGTTTCTGTTTCTGTAACGATATTGTTATCAGCATCCGGTCGGAAAAGATAACAATATTTGAATATAAAAATATAACGGCGCGGAACTTTTCAGTCCGCGCCGCTTTGGCGGAGTCACTGGCTCATTTTTCCAATGCCGCCGCGTCCATTCCACGCAAAAGGGCAGTGCCGACCGCGGCTGGTGCGTGGGACGAACACGCGAATTGGTCCATTTCGATGATAGCATGACTGGTTCATGTTGTCAAGCACGCGTAAAACGCGGTAGGATAGGGGAAATATGGCAAAGGATACGGTGGCAGAGATTAAGGAGAGACTGAGCATACAGGACATCATTGCGCCGTATGTGAAGCTGCGCCGAGCAGGGAGAAGTCTCGTCGGTCTCTGTCCATTTCATAAGGAGAAGACCGGTTCGTTCCACGTCAGCCTCGAGCGTGGGAGCTGGCACTGCTTCGGTTGTGGAGAGGGAGGCGACGGATTCTCTTTTATTGAAAAAGTTGAGGGAGTGGACTTCAAGGGTGCTTTGAAAATTCTCGCTGAGAAAGCGGGGGTCACGATTGAATATTCCGGCGGGGGGAACAAAGAAGACCAGTCAAAAAAAGAACGCCTACGTGCGCTGATGACGCGTGCGTGCGAGTGGTATGCAGGTAATTTAAAAGGTAGTCCGGCTGAAGCGTATGCCGCGTCACGCGGACTTTCTGTAGAGACGGTTATGGCGTGGCGCCTCGGCTATGCGCCCGACGAATGGAGGGTACTTCTAGAGGCTCTTACTGCCGAAGGGTTCACGATACAAGAACTGCTCGCCGCAGGATTGATTAAAGAGGCCGATGGCAAGCCGGGCACTTATTACGACCGCTTCCGTAATCGTCTTATGTTTCCGATATGCGATGTCGCGGGCCATGTCGTCGCGTTTACCGGCCGAGCGCTTTCCGCGGATGATATGGCGAAATATCTTAATTCGCCTGAGACCGAGCTGTACCACAAGTCCGACATCCTCTTCGGTCTCAGTCGTGCGAAAGAGGCGATACGGGTGCGCAAGTTTACAATGCTGGTAGAAGGGCAGACGGATGTCATCCTTGCGCATCAGGCGGGGTTTGAGAATGCGGTCGCACTTTCGGGCACGGCGCTCACCGAGAAGCACCTCAGCCTGATGAAGCGGTACAGCGAGAACCTAATGCTTGTGCTCGATGCCGACACGGCGGGATTGAAGGCGACGGCGCGCTCGGCGGCACTCGCGCTTTACAGCGGCTTACGCGTGAAGGCGGCTCGACTCCCGAAAGGAAAGGACCCTGCAGACCTCATCACCGAAGATGCCAAAGAATTTGCGAAGCGCATTACTGCGGCGAAGCCTATTGTTGAGTTTTTTCTCGCTGAAATCGCTCAGGAGGAGAGCGATCCACATCGGCTCCTGCGCGTGGCCGAAAGTGTTGTCCTCCCTCTTATCGCGGCTATGCCGAGCCCGATGGAGCGCGAACATTTTATACAATCCACCGCCCGTGCTCTCGGGCTTTCAGCCGAAGCCGTCAGGGAATCGGTCAAACGACTGCCGAAATATCCGGAGACAGCGGACAGCACTCCAAACGCACCGAAACCAACTCCGGCGTCCCTCCGTTTACCTTCAGAGATACGCAAAGAAATCATTATTGCCGTTGTCCACGCGTATCCCGCAACCCCCCTTGCCGAAAGAATGAAAACAGGGTATTGTCGAATTACTGAAGCTGAGCAGTTTCCCGAGGAGATTCCTTCAGAACCGGCTCTGTTCAAGGCGGAACAGACGTTCGGCGAGGAGCCCAAAGAGGATGCTGCAGACGAGCTTCTCCGCGCCTTTGAAGAAGCGGTTATCCGCGAGGCGTATCAGGAGGCAGTGATGAACTTACGGAAAGCCGAGGCAGCAGGGGATGCTGTCACGGTTACAAATGCACAAAATCGATGCGCGAAACTTTCTGCGCGTCTCGCAGTGTTTGGATAGGTAAGGAGCTCGTCGTTCCCATTTTTCAATTCATTTCTATTTAATCTTTTCTGCATGGCGAAATCTATTACAAAGAAGAAAAAGACTTCCAAAAAAGTCGCCAAGAAGCGAGTGGTGAAGCGCGCACCCGCTAAGAAGAAAGGGAAGAAGGTTGCCTATAAGAAAGTGGCGCGTTCAAAGAAACGGGTCGTGCGCACCGCCATCCGCGGCGCGAAGGCAAAGGCGAATTCGGCAAAAGCGCTTTCGGCGGAAACGCTTATCGAGAAAGGAAAGGAACGTGGCTATGTCACTTACAGCGAAATTCTTAAATCATTCCCGCATGTCGAAGACGACGTGAACTTCCTTGAGTCGCTGTACGAACGTTTCGCGATTGCGGGCGTTGACGTGCTTGAAGGCGGTATGCTCGAAGATGCGGCCGACGAATATCTCGCGACGCGCAATATTAAAGACCGCCACTCTACCGGCTACGACTCCATTCAGATTTATCTCCGCGAGATAGGGCAGTATCCGCTTCTGACCGCCGCCGAAGAGCGCGAGCTCGCGAAGCGTATCGAGAAGAGCGACGCCGAGGCTCGCAACATCCTCGCGCGTAGCAACCTGCGCCTCGTAGTCTCTATCGCGAAGAAGTATGTGGGGCGATCCCCTGACCTCACACTCCTTGATCTCATCCAGGAAGGAAATCTCGGCCTCTTCCGCGCCGTGGATAAGTTTGATTGGAAGAAGGGGTACAAGTTTTCAACCTACGCGACCTGGTGGATCCGCCAGGCGATTACCCGCGCACTCGCTGACCAGTCGCGCACGATCCGTATCCCTGTGCATATGGTGGAGACGATTGCGAAGTATAAGCAGGTCTCGCGCCGTCTCTCACAAGTCTTGGGTCGCGACCCTCAGGCAGAAGAAATAGCAGTGGAAATGGGCGTGGAGCCGGAGAAGATTTACCAAATAGAGAAGATTAATCAGGACACACTCTCACTCGAGAACCCAGTCGGAAGCGACGACGACGAGAAATCGACGCTCGGTGACTTCATCCCAGACGACAAAATTCCTTCGCCGGTGCAGGAATCTTCGGAGCGCATTCTCCAGGAGCAGGTGCGTGCCATCCTCAACGATCTCTCGCCGAAGGAGCGCAAGATTCTAGAAATGCGCCACGGACTTATGGACGGCATCTATCATACGCTTGAAGAAGTCGGCCGCGAATTCGGCGTCACCCGCGAACGCATCCGCCAGATTGAAGCAAAAGCACTCGAAAAGATTCGTACCCACGACAAAGCCCGCCACCTGAAGTCGTACTAAACTATAAAAAGAAACAAGTCGTCCGAAAGGGCGGCTTGTGTTGTACTGTCCATCGTACCAGCTAGGTCGTCGATGATTCAACCAATTCCCTGGCGAAATGTTCGTCCCCGAGGGCTTTCTCGAGTAGAACCGCGGCAATTTGGCCGACAGTAGCGTTTCCGATTCTCGAATCCGCATGGTCTCGTGTCGCCAGCAGCATACAAACTCCATCGTCGGCGACTTTTGTAGCAGCGTTGGCCAGTTCAACTGGGGAATATTTCGATGGAGGCCGTGGCTTTCGTGTGGCTAGCTCACTCTTCATTGTATCTCCTTTTCATACATATGCCCGATGTATTCGGGTTGCAGGGAATCCTGCCAAGAACTTCAACCTGCCTCTCTTTATACACCATCTCCATAAATTATCAAGGTATCCCCAAAGATTGTCCTATAGGACAGAGTTTGGGTAGGCGGTGAGGTAGCATGTATGCATGGGAACACTAGAAAAAAGTGCTAAGAAGGAACGGCGATGGGGAGCGTTTCAACAGGCGATGCTCTACGCCGCACTCGGTGGCATCATGGTCGCTACAGGTGCGGTTCCGGACTTCCGCAAGATTTTGAAATACTATGCGGGAAGCAAAAAAGACTCTCGTTTCAACTACCGTGCGAAGACGGTACTTGGGCGCCTTGTCGCCAAAGGATTCATCAAGTTTGAAGAGCGTGACGGGAGACGCTATGCGCGCCTGACTGAAACTGGTAAACGAGTGCTGGACCTGGAGCTGTTGAAAGATGAAGGTGTGCGGAAACCAAAACGTTGGGATAATCGATGGAGAGTTGTTATTTTCGACATCCCGGAACGTAGACGGAAAGTACGTGTCAATCTGCGCTCTTTTATGGGGAAGTACGGATTTGTAAGATTGCAGGACAGCGTCTGGATATATCCATACGATTGTGAAGAGCTCATTGCCCTCGCGAAAGCACAGTTCCGTATCGGAGTGGATGTGCTCTATATGATCGTCGAGCGGCTCGAGAATGACGCGCCTCTGCGAAAACAATTCGGCTTGCCAGCCGCAACCTGAATATCAGGTATGACCTAAGATTGTCCTATAGGACGAAGTTTGGAGATATTGTATTGGAAAGAAGAAAACGCACGGGGGAACCCCGTGCGTTTTGGTAATGGTGGTGCGCGATGCCGATCAAACGGCCGGGATCATCATCCCGCCCTGGTAAGAATGCCAGCCCAGGACTTCTCCGGGTGCTCCCGAGAGTCCCTGCCCTTTTCTCTGGATCTTTTCGTATCCCCTGAAGAAATTCGAGCCCTGGAAGTCGGTACGGAATGCGGGCTCGACGTCGTTGTGGTAGACGAGGCCTTCGTGAACAAACCCGTCCTGTCCGCGGCCGCCGAAGAATTTCTTCTCGGCGTGAGCGGCACTGAGCGCCGCCTTGAGGCAGGGAAGGGCTTCCTCCTGGCAGTGGCCGAAGCATTGTAGCGTCCATATCGGTACGTCTTCGTGGGCCATCAGCAACATGCCGATGCCACGCGGTCCGAGAGGAGTGAGGATAGAACCGCCCTCGACTGTCCAGGGTCCTTCGGCGAAGTAAGTCCGCGGCATGCCGGCGATGTCGGAATAATCCGTGTAATCGGGCCCCATCGCTTTGAAGAACATCTCCTCCATTTTGGCGAGGCAGGCAGGCGTCTTTACAAACTCCCCAAGCTCCTCAGTATTCATTCACAGCTCCTTTAGCGCAGTTGTAAGAACTTCGTTGCAGACTTCATTTATACACGATTTATTTGCATCGTCAAATGCCTGCTATACTGCCCACATGAAGCAGAAAAGGGCAGTGAGGAACCACGGGAAGAAAAAAAGAGTACCGATTAAGCACTGGAGCCATTCCAGCCTAATGTCCTTCCTAAGGAATCCGCTTGCTTGGTACAAGCGCTATGTGGAGGAGATATACGATACGCCGACGACGCCGGCGGCGGTTATCGGCAGCGCGGGGCACCTCGCGCTGGAGCACTATTATTCGGGTGCGCCCAAGGATATCGCGATACAAAAAGGGTTGGAATACGTGCGCAGTATTGGCGACTTTGAAATTAATTTTGGTCAAGCGAAAAGCAAAGCGGCGCGGCGCGCGAAGCGCGCCGCGATGGAGGCCGACTATCTACGCGCCATCGGGTATTACCTCGCGCGTCCGCCGAAGCACAAAGTGCTCGGCGTGGAGGTACGGGGTGTGGTTGAGGTTGAAGGGCTGCCAATCCCCATCAAGGCGATTTCAGACTTGGTGGTGGAATCAAAAGTGGAGAAAGGAGCGGTGGACATTGTGGACCATAAATTCGTCGCTTCTTTCAGCAAGGGAGGCGCGGCGAAATCGCTCTTCGTGATTCAGGCACTTTTTAATTACTACACCGTACGGGAGATGTTCGGGAAGCCGGTCCGGCGCTTTATCGTGTATGAGTGTAAGAAAACAAAGAACGCCGACGGATCCCCGCAGATGCGACGATACGAAATCGATTTCCAGAAGCACGCTCAAGATTTCAAAGTCTTCCATCGGCTCATCAACGATGCGACCGAGGAGATTTCGCGCCGGCGCGTGTATCTACCAAACCCCTCCGATATGTTTGAAGGCGACAGTTCTTTTGATATTTATCGGTTGGAATTAGTTTCCGAGGGCCTGGTCGATTAACTGCTTCACCGCGTCGTAGGAGTATGATCCTTTCATCAAGACTGGGGGCTTCCCGGTGACGAGAATGAGAGAATACGGTGTGCCGAGCGCACCCATATCAAGTGCGTTCTGTCGGTCATCCATGATGCGTGTGTTGAGTGCCAGAGAGGCATTTGCATAACACGTTGCGAAAGCGTCTCCCGAGATGCCGACCGTTCTTGCGTATTCTCCGTAGCGCACAGGATCGGCCGGCTGGTTCTTAAAGAGGGTGTCTGCGAATTTCCAAAAACCATCGTTGCCGGCGACCTGTGCGGCACACTCGGCGGCGCGCGCGTGGGAGAGGGCATTCGGATGAATTTCAGAAAGTGGGAACTCGCGGAGGACCCAGGCGACCTGGCCATTCACTCCCGCGTTCGCGATGACCTGATGCAGTGTTTCGTGGAAGTCTTTGCAATATTCACAGTCGAAGTCAGAGTATTCCACAATCATCACCTTAGCGGTCGGATTTCCGAGAATGTGATCATCAGCGCCGACGGGCCGCACCAGGGCCGGATTGTCGGAACCGGTATCGGTTGAAGGATCTTTCGGCATCGAAAAATAAACCGCCCCCGCGACGATGACGCCGCCGACGATAATTGCGATGGGGACGGTGAGAGAGGTTTTCATAATGGCAGCGCGTGAGTCATCGAGGGGATAAGATGCGCATCGCTCTCCCAGAGGGACGTGTCGATCTTAATATCACGGATGTCGCGCAGGTCTTTGTATTTCAGTATACCGTGCTTGAGCGCGTAGTCGTAGAGTTCGCGCGTAAGGCGCACGTCCTCGATGCAGTATTCGGCAACCTTTTCTCGCTTGCCTTCCTTCCACCATTCGCCGGCCTTGAGCCCATCGCCTTTTTTCCCTTTCCCGAGCGTCGCTTCGGCGAGCGACTGGAGGCGGATGCGCCGGCCGAGCACCTTCTGTACTTCGCTTAAGAGGTCCAGAGAGCGCAGACGGGAGAGATCTCCCGGGTAATAACGATTAAGAAGAGGGATATCAAAGGAGTCGGAATTAAAACCGATGAGCATATCCGTACGTTCGAGTATCGACCACAGCCTCGGTAGATCCTCTTTAAAATAGGAGGAGTAAGCGCCCGTCTCCGAATCGTGGATGGCGACGACAGTGAGTTCCTGCTCATCTACGTCCACACGACCACGCACGAGAGAATCGGATATGGATTCAATATCAAACGTGATGGCGCGCATAATCTATGAACCGGCGCGTACGCGCGCCGGTAGTTCCGAGACGGGCAGTCCGGCTTCTTCGCCGGTCGCGAGGATTTTCATGCGGACGGTGCCTTTTGCGACCTCGTCCGCGCCATAGGCGATGAAGAGGGGAATATCGCGCTTCACCGCGTCTTTGATCTGGTCGCCGAGTCCGCGAGTCGTGAGATTGACGAACACGCGCGATCCTTGCGCGCGGAGCGTATCGGCGAATGCTTGAGCAGCAGGGATGTCTCCCTCGGTCGGCGTGCCGAGATAGAGCTGTGGTTTCCCCTCGTTCCCGCTCGGAGCGAGTTGATGTGTTTCGAGAAAGTCGGCAAACGAGACATCCCCCATACCAAAGCCAATCGCAGGGACTGGGTCACCACCGAAGAGTGCCATTAATCCGTCATATCGCCCGCCGCCGAAGAGTGCGCGAGGGTTCGCGGGGTCGGTGTCGTACACCTCGAAGACTGTGCCGGTGTAATAGTCGAAGCCACGCGTGATGCCCACATCAAATACGATATTTTCGACGCCGCGCATTTTGAGTGTTTCGATGCGATCGAGGAGTTTCCGTTTCTCAAGAGCGACCTCTGGAGCTTCACTTGAATGTTCGATGAGCGAGAGAGGGTCCTTCGCAGCGATAGTTGCTGAGGCCGCGGCGAATGCTTCCGGGGCCATCTTCGCTTTTTTATCAAGAAGCCGAAGGTATTGACGGACCTGTTCGCCCTTGAGTCCGGCCGCTTCGCACGCAGCGTTTAGAAGGGCGCGTGAATTCATACGGATGACAAAGTCGCTCTCGGTGGCGCCAAACGCTTTTACTATCGCCGAGATGATTTGGATTGTTTCTATATCTGCTTCTCCCTCCGGAAGGCCGACAAGATCGACGTCAAGCTGATAGAACTCGCGCAGGCGACCCTTCTGCGGGCGTTCATAGCGGAAGCGGTTGCCGATAGAGAACCAGCGGAGCGGGAAGGCGAGCTCGCGGCGCTTATTCGCCACCATGCGTGCGAGGGTCGGAGTCATCTCCGGCCGGAGTGTTACGCGACGGTCTCCGCGGTCGGTGAAGGTGTAGGTTTGTTCGTTTACGATCTCTTCTGACGTTTTTGCCTCATATAATTCAGCGCGCTCCAAGGGGGAAGCGTTGTATTCTTCATAACCCCACTCCCGAAGCGTCTGTCGGATGCGCGCGAACATCACCTCCATCCTTACCCAGTCGGCAGGATAGAAGTCGCGAACGCCCTTATAGGATTCGGTTGAAAGCGTTTCAGACATAGAACGATTTTACCACGAGCAGCTTTTGAGTTATACTCGCCACCGGAATCGTCCACCAACTCTTGGAGAGAGTCAATATGGAGCCGATATACAAACCGCCGTCTCCGCCAGCGAGAGTGGCAAGAAGATCCTTCAAACTCTGTAGCGAATGCTTCGCTTCGCTCGTTAAGATCAACAAGGGACATCCGCTGACGTGTTCGGTATCCTGTGAGCGTCAACGCCAGCGAAGGGAAAACGAGGATTTACTACGCACCTAACACGCTTGACAAACATTCTGTTGGGTACAATTATAGTACTTGGGTAACCAAGAAGGAGAATGTGATGGATCCGCCGTTGATGAACTCTCTGCTGTTCCAGTCCCGGTCGTGCCTTGGGAGGCGCGCACACCAACCCCTTGGAGACGTCGGAAGGAGGTGATCCAGTCGCGGCGGGGCTAAACCCCCTGCCAACCTTGTTTCAGCAACACAGAGGAGGGACATTGTTCCCTCCTTTTACTTTTCAGAGCCCGTCGTTCTTCGATGGCTCTTCAGAAACGTATTTTAATATGAGGTCGCGCATTTGTTCCGGATGGGGAATGCCGCGCATAGTAAACTCAATTTCGGCGCCGGCGCTCTGGACCTTGATATTGCCGAGATTAAGAAGCGAAGAAACAATCCCCGTCACATTGGTGGTCACGTCCTGCACGCGCGGTAAAAGGAGGCTTGATACTTCGCGAACGAAGAAACGGCGCTGTTTGATAGTCGCGATGCGCTGATTGGTGAGGATCCATGCGTTGAGGAAATAGCGAGTGAAGGCGCCCCATGCGCTTGTCCAGGTGACGAGGAGCCACACGCCGAGCCCCGCGCGCCCGAGGACCGTATGGTAGTCAAAGAGACTCGCGTACTTCGCAAGAGGCGGCACGAGTACCAAGAGTTTTGGGAGTGCGAAGGGGATAACCGCAAGGATAGCGAAGGGCAAGAGCTCTCCGAGGAAGAGGAACCAATGCTTACGTACCGTCTTCACAATATGTTCACCCGGACTTAGTTCAAATTCTTTCATATAATTTATGGCAGATAGGAAGTGAAAAAGAAGGAGCTACCGGAGAGGGTATAAGAAATAAGCACGAACGATATGAGAAGGTGCACGGCCATCGCGGGGAAGGCGATCCACGACGCATGAGAATATTTAAGCCAGTGATAGATAGCGACGAGCGTATAAATCGCCCAGAAGATGAAGACGGCGTAGAGCACCCACTCGACAGCAACGCCTAAGGAGCCCTTGAACTGGAACGGTAACCAATAATCAGAAACGAAATCAGGCGGAGAAAACGGCTGAAGCGGCTGGTCGAGCATTACGTATAGGATACAACAATCACACGGGGCTTGCTGTACTGGTCAGTGCGTATCTCGGCCGTGAGGCCCTGTTCCACAAAAAGCGCGGCCGCAGCGGCCGCGTGTCCGCGGTCGCACTCGATCCACGCGACTCCGCCTTTGGCGAGATGCCTTGGGAGCGCGAGCGCGATGCGGCGGATATAATCGAGTCCGTCATCTCCGGCCATGAGTGCGAGAGAGGGTTCGTAGTCGGCGACGCTCGGCGGAAGCACATGGCTAGTGGGGACGTAGGGCGGGTTCGTAGCGATGACATCAAATTTCATATCCTCAAATGGTTCAAGGAGGTCGCCGATGCAAATGTGTGCGTGGCTCTCGTCCAGATTATTTTCTTGAATGTTTTTTAAAATAGTCGCCTTGTGTGCGGGATCGATCTCGCCGAAATAGACTTGTGCATTGGGAATCTTCGCGAGCGCCGCACACCCGATGGCGCCGCTCCCTGCACATAAATCAAGGAATTTCAGTTGCTCGCCGGCAGGCCCAAAAGTGGGCGCGCTCCGGGCCGCTAGGCCAAGTCTTACCCCCACTTTTGGGCCTGCCGGTTCGCTTTTCAACAATTGCTCGGTCCACCACTCAGTCTCGGGGCGGGGGATGAGTGGCTTGGAATCTAGATAGATTTTCAGACCCAGAAAGGGTTGCCAGCCGATGACGTAGGCCAGCGGCTCGCCTCCGGCGAGCCGCTTCCTATCTTCTTCAAAATGGGGGGTTCGTACCCCATCATATTTTTCTTCCAGAAGATGTTGTTCGTCTTTAGTCATAATATAAAGAACGGTACCATATATAACAAAACGCCCCGAGAGGGGCGTTTTGTGCTGTGTAGCGTGGCTGATTAATAGCCACCACGGCCATAACCGCCTTGGCCACCGTAGCCACCGCGATCACCACCGCCGAAACCGCCACCTCCGCCTTCACGGCGAGGAGGGCGATCACCCTGCGGGCGAGCAAAAGAAACGGAGAGCGTGCGCCCGTCCATCTCCTTGCCGTCCCACTTGTCGATAGCCGCCTGAGCTTCCGCCTCGGTTGCCATCTCGACGAAGCCGAACCCGCGTGAGCGACCCGTCATACGATCAGAAATAATGCTCGCAGAAACGACATTGCCGGCCTCACCGAAGGCCTTCTTAAGATCGTCTTCTGTCGAGCGATAGGGGATACCACCCACGTAGAGCTTGTTTCCCTGAACTGAATCTGCTGATGCTGTGTCCATGTATTGGATTTAACTAAGTAACCTCGCCGAAACTGAACACTTGCGGTCTTACGACCGAGCGAAGCTCGAATACTCTGCGAGTTGCAGAAAGTATGCCAGAAATACTCATCAAACGCAAGGAGGTGTGGATAATCTCCCTTGCATTGACAGAAAAACGTGGGGGTGTACATTCGCGTTAGGAGGAGGTGCGAAATCAGCAGGCGACGGGCATGCCGCTTTCAAAGTGATTTTTTATACAGATTTTGCTTCATTTCTCCATTATTACAGGGCGGTTTCTTAAAACATACCATCTATGAAAACGGCTTTGCGCGTTTCTTTGCCTGTATTTTTATCCATTCTCGCCTTCGGAGCCTCTGCTCCTCTCGCGTTTGCGGCAAACGAACATGTTGTGAATCTACAGATAGCTACCGTTCCGACACCGGATGCTGGGACCTCTGTAGCAGTTGACACGCCAATGGCTCTTGCGGTTCAGGCCTTTGACAGCGAAGGCGCTGCAACTAGCACAGATGGCACACTGGTGGTTGCTTTAACTGATGGGAACAACAACGGCGTGTTTACCACCGGTTCGACCGAAGGAGTCTGTAATGTAGATGTTTGGAACAACGCGACCAACGGGATAGTCACAAGTAAAACTCGAAAAGGCTTCTGCTACAAAAACTCCACCCCGGGCGCATATACGCTAACCGCCACTGCGGGAGCACTCAGCACGACGTTTAACGTGACCGTTACCGGCGCAACAATCGTTGGTGGCAATACCTACCCCACAATTCAGGCGGCGATTAACGCCGCTTCAACTACGGCACCAGACACAATTAACGTCGTGGCGGGGACGTATAACGAAAATCTAAATATAGATAGACCAGTAACACTCCAATCCGTTTCTGGTGCCGGTGCTACGACTATCTCAGGCGCAACAGGTATTGTGGTCACCATAAGCTCCAGTGATGTAACCGTGACTGGATTCACCATTACTAATGGAGGTGTACATGGTATAGGTATCTATTCTGCGGACAAAAGCAATCTGACAATCACGGACAACATCATTACAGGGATAGGTAATAGCAGTGCTGACGTGATGGGAAGAGGAGTTGTCATTGTCTCTTCGGCAAGTTCAATAGACGGCATAACTATCTCCAATAACCAGATAAACAACATCACTTCCGGCATGCGCACCGGTTCTGCCAGTGTCAGTGCATCCGGCGTCTCCGTCGGGTGGAGCACGGGAACGGAAGATATTACGAACCTTGTACTGGACGGGAATACCATATCCAACATTAGCGCGGACACAAGTCCGTGGAACAGTCCAGGAACAAAAGGTCAGGGCGCTAACGGTATCATCATCAACCACGCCAGTGGCAAAAGTGGTAATACCGGTCGCACGGTTGCTCCTCAGATTACAAACAACAGCATCAGCAATCTAAGTGGGCTCTGGTCACACGCTATCGGTCTTGAAGGCAATACACCCGATACAGTCTTGAGCAACAACACCATCAGCAACCTCTCCAGCACGAAAACACCGAGCGATGCCTTCGCAATCTTCTTTGAAGACAATGCGGGCAAGACCACGGTCTCAATTGACGGCGTTACTTACGACGCAACCACGACCGTTGCCGTTAATGCCGCATGGAACGGTTTGGGAGGTAATCCGCTCGTGTCGCTTAATGGCGAGTCGTACATCTTTGATGTAAATGCATTCTCTACCATTCAAGAAGGCATTAATGCGGTCGCAGTAGGAGGTACGGTAAATGTTGTGGCAGGAACGTATGCCACGACAGGACAGGTTCTTATCGATAAGAATCTGAACATTGTTGGTGATGCTGCAAACAAGCCGACGATTAGTCCGGCGGCTGATTTCACTGCGACCAATAACGTCGCCGGGGCGTGGTTCTTGGTCAATGCGGGCGCGACATTCAACTTGAGCAACGTCGTTCTTGATGGCAATGGCAAGAAGTTACAGCAAGGTGTTCGATCACACGGCACGACGTCAATTACTAACGTCGATTTCGCTAACATCATCAACAGCACGAGTCCG
This sequence comes from Patescibacteria group bacterium, assembly GCA_024653825.1. Taxonomy (GTDB): domain Bacteria; phylum Patescibacteriota; class Minisyncoccia; order Phycocordibacterales; family Phycocordibacteraceae; genus C7867-001. The sequence continues at coordinate 35,094 of JANLHF010000039.1, forward strand.
TATGTCGGGTTTGCAATCGCAAACTTTGGGGGAATGGTTCCCGGTGGAGCTGGGTCAGATACTCACAGCGCTGGCGGTGCGGCCAGTACGCTAACGGTGACGAACAGCACGTTTACTAACATCGGGCGCGTAGGAGTATTGACCAAGGGCACTGGTTCGACCGTTACACTTACCGGGAATACCTACACAGGGAAAGGTGACGGCACATTCCTCGATTATGCTTTTGAGTTTGGTGCCGGAGGGTCTGGTACTGCTAGTGGCAACACTATTAGCGACAACCGCGGTGTTGCTAGTGACACCTCAACCTCAGCCGGGATCTTGGTAACTGATTATTACGGAACAGGAACTTCAGCAACTATTGAGAACAACACGATAACCAACAATACAGATGGCATCGCGATTGGTTATGATGAGGCGGATAACAGCGTTGTCGTTGTTCATAGCAATGCATTCGGCGGTAATGTGAATGCGATAAACACCACCCACCCGACTGTGAATGCCATCAACAACTGGTGGGGCAACTCGTCCGGTCCGACCGTTGCGTCTAATCCAACTGGAACGGGAGACACAATCGTTGAAGCAACACCAGGTACGGTCTCGTTCTTCCCGTGGTACATCAATCCGGGTATGACGATCCTCTCCGATGCAGTCAGTGACACTGGTGCGATAGATTCCTCCACGGACAACTTCGATGTGGCGGGTACGAATTCTGGGACGGCTGATATTCCGTCTGGAGTTACGAACATCACGCTAGGAGATAACACCGCACTCGACCTTTCAACCGGATTGAGCGGGGATACGGTTACGCTAAATTCCGGCACCACCGGCGAACCAGTTGTGTTGGCTAACTCAAACTCGAATGTCGCTGGTATCAGCGCAAGTATTCCTGACGGGACGACAATTACTGGTCCATCGGGATGGGACGGCAAAATAGCGCCTCCGGTCTCTGATACATCGGGCGGGGGAAGCACTCCGGCCGGGTTTAGTGTCGGCGGTACGGTTATCTCAATCGGTTCATCTGCCGGAACACTGACCTTCGATAAGGCGGTGAAAATTGTCCTGGCTGGTGTTACTGGGACAGTTGCTTACAAACCGGCCCTTTCTAACGACTGGACAACCATAACAACTCAATGTGCCGGTGCGGATGATCCAAGCAATATTTCTTCGGGCGAGTGTTACTTCACCGATGGGGCGAACACGAATATCTGGACTTATCACTTCACCGAGTTCGGCGGGATGACGCCGACGGCACCGGTCATTACTCCGAGCGGTACGACCTTCCAGGGTTCAATTGATGTGGGGATTGGCCCGACGGTAGATGGTACGACCATTCGCTACACGACGAGTGGCGACACTAGCGGTTCCGGTTCCACACCGACCTGCAGTTCCACAGAATACACCGGCGCTCTTACCTTCCACAGCCCGACCGTATTAAATGCGGTGCGTTGTGATGGATCAAATAACGTCTCTCCAGTATCCACAGCAACGTTTATCCTCGTTGGTTCTGGTGGCGGTGGAGGTGGAGGTGGTGGAGGTGGTGGAGGTGGCAACGTACCTGTTGTCCCAGCAACTCCCGCAACGCCTGCAACTCCGACCGTGACGTCAGCTACTCCCGCAACGCCTGCAACACCGGTGCAAGGACGTGTGCTCGGTGCAGCGACTTTCAACTTCGCCAACGACCTCCAGATGAACTCCTCGGGAACGGATGTGACCGAACTCCAGAAGAGTCTCATCGCCGAAGGGTTTGATATCCCGGCAATAACGAAGGGAGGAGTGAACTACGGCTACTTCGGTGGCCAGACGCGCTCGGCAGTCGTTGCCTTCCAGAAGGCGCGCGGCATCTCGCCGGCGGTCGGCTACTTCGGCCCGCTCACGCGCGGTGAGCTCAACAAGGGCAGGGTGGTGTCGGCTGTAGCAGGAGGGAATACAAACCTCACGACCGAACAGGCAAATGCGATACTCTCGATAATCGAGTCCTTCGGGGCCGATGCATCGGTTGTCGCAAACGTCAGAGCTTCTCTCGGTCTCTAATTCCACACTTCCGGAAGGTCAAACCTTCCGCAAACACACAACCCCGCCTGTGGCGGGGTTGTGTGTTTTTATGATTCGTTGTATCGTTATCGGCACATGAAGAAGCCGCTTTTGCACCATCTCCACGACTACTTCTTTCCGCACCCGCGCAACAACTATCGTCCGCATCTTTTCAGTGTCGTATCAGTTGCCGTGCTCGTATGTGCAGTCGTTATATTTGAAGCGGGGTATCTGGTGCAGACGAAGATTGTCTTCCTTAAGACCGACTTCCTCGCATCTGTTTTGCCGGGAGCGCTTGTCGTGCTTACCAACCAAGATCGCACGACGCTCGGCCTCGCCGGTGTTATTGAAGATCCCCTCCTGAATAAAGCGGCACAAGCAGCCGCAGAGGATATGGCCAACAAGGGCTATTTTGCTCACGTATCGCCGGACGGGAAGGACCCGTGGTATTGGCTCAACCAAGTCGGCTACACTTATAGCTACGCAGGACAAAATCTGGCGGTAAATTTCACCGACTCGACGAATGTTGAATCGGCATGGATGGAGTCACCGACGCACCGTGCAAACATTTTAAAACCACAATACACGCAGGTTGGCTTCGGTACGGCGAATGGTCTCTATGAAGGGAAGGAGACGACCTTCGTTGTTGAGTTCTTTGCGACGCCGGCGTCGACTGTTGCTGAAAAGGTTGCTGTAGCGCCGGCGAAGTCAGCGCCACTTGAACAGGAGACCACAACAGCACCTGTTCGCGTTCTTGGCATTGAAACAAGTGGCGGAGTCGTAACCGTTGCTCCTGCCCCGACTGAACCGAACTGGTTCGTTCGTTTGCTTGCCTCACCGCTAAGTACCCTTGTGAGTGTGTTCACCGCCCTCCTCATCATCATCGCTGTGTCGTTTACGTTCGCTTTCTTTATGCGGGGGAAGATGCTTCATCCGCGCATCGCCATCAGTGGTGCTTTGTTACTCGTTTTCATTTCCGCTTTGATACTGGCAAGCGTAGCGTTCGCGGGTCCCACCCAATTGTCTGTCAGTACTCAAACTGCGAGTATCGGCGGGGTGCTTTTGCCGTAAGGCAAGGCTAGCGCCCGATGGTGGATAGGGCGGGAAGGAACAGGGTGGCTACCATACCAATGGCGAGCAGGACGACTATGATGACGGCAAGGGCGCGTTTCATCCTTCTACTATATCAAAATTATGCCGAAGGTGCAGGGCGGATGAGGTCGTGCTTGATATCGGCAAACGTGCCGCCAACCTTCTTGCCGGGGTTGAAAATCCCTTGCGGGTCAAACATCTTTTTCGTTTTTTCAAAAAGTTCTATCATTTCTGCACCGAAGAGCATCGGGAGATAGGGCGTGCGCACGATACCGTCATTGTGCTCGCCGGTCGTGGTGCCACCGGCCTCGATAACCATTTTATACACCTTGGGCGCGAGGTCGAGAATGACTTGGCGATTCTCCTCCTTGGTGAGGTCCATCAGCGGAATGATGTGAATGTTACCGTCGCCAATGTGGCCCGCAACGGTATAAATCATATTGTCTTTGTATTCATCGAGAAGAGCATTCAGCTTCGGCAAGAATGTCGGATAACTTGAAGGCGGGACGACGAAGTCGTCGATGAAGGGCGAGGAGACGAGTCCGTGGAGATTCTTGCGCAAGAGGTTGAAGCTCTCGCGGCGCACTATCCAATACTTCTCTGACTCTTTTTCATTTTTTTCAATCTTCGTTTGTAAATGCAAGTCGGCCAAGGCCTCCTTGGCCGCCAGAGCTTTAGCGTCGGCGGCTTCGATAGTGTCTTCGGCAAATTCGGCCATTAATATCATCTTGGGCACACCGCCGGTCGCGACCATCGCCGCCTCGGGGATGAAGTCGATGCCGAGCCGCACCGCCTTTATAAGCCCCATTTGCGAGAGCATTTGGGGCATAAACTTCACCGCGAGGGTGAAGGTGTGGTCGTCGTAGCTCTCAAACGATTCGGGCTTCTGGAGCAGAACGCGCCGGACAATCTCGGGAAGGATGTTGAGGTCGTAGAGGAAGCACACAAGCATCGCACGGTGCTCCTTGGGCTTCACCAACCCGAGCTTCGCCTGCGTCCAGAGCGCGAGCGTGCCTTGCGAGCCGCAGACGAGCTTCGCAAGGTTGAAGCTGCCGGCGGTCGAATCTTTCACGCTCCAGAGCGCGTAGCCGGCAGAGTTTTTAGATACCTTCGGTCGGTGGCCTTCAATGAGCCCGGCGTTCTCGGTGAGAAGCGCGTCCATCTCGCGATAAATCCCGCCTTCAAGCGTGTTCAACTTTTTCTTTTCTTCTAGTTCTGCGTATGACAGTGCCTTAAAGGTAGTTTGTGAGCCATCAGAGAGAACGACGTCGACTTCTTCGACATACTTTTCTGTCTTGCCGTACTTCAGTGTGCGCTCGCCGCCGGAATTGTTTGCCACGATGCCGCCCATCGCGGCTATCTCGCGCGAGGCGGGGTAGGAGGGGAGTATTAAACCTTTTTCCAGTGTCGCCTTTTCAAAATCCCTATAAAACACCCCTGGCTCCGTCACCGCGTACCCGTCAATTTCACTTGGGGGTCGGACCCCCAAGTCAGAAGTGACTTCGCCCATATGATTCATATGCTCGGTAAAAGAGACCACGACGCCGGTCGTGAGAGGGCCGCCCGACATGTCGGTACCGGCGGAGCGCGCCGCGAGCGAAATTTCAGTACCTCGACTTCGCTCGGCACCTACGACGCGAACGAGTTCGGAAACATCGTTCGCGTCTACGGGATACACCACCAGCTCCGGCATCCGCGTAAACAGGGACGTGTCGCGACTAAGCTTCGCAAGCGTCGCGCCGTCATCACTCACCTCGCCCTTCATCACCCCCTTCAGCGCATTTTTCAAATCTTCTGTGGTCATATGAGAACAGTATATACTAGGGGGATGGAATGGTTCGAGTCCCGGTTCTGAGTCAATCAAGGCAACTAAAAGGCGAATTCTCGAAAAAGTACCATCAGCCAGTTTTAAGGTTGTAGACCAAGGATTCACTGGTTTCATGGCGAGTCAGGCTCGTGACGATTTCTTTAAGTAATGAGTCTTTTTTGAGCAGTAATAAGATTCCAACACCGCCTCGCACAGCCAGCAGGCACCTTTCTTCCAACCCTCCCGAGTCCCGCTGCTCAAACGGAATTGAAAGTGCCCCACTACGAAGTAGCGGGGCACGGATTCTTGGATTTTATCCCATCGAGTTAATCCAGTCGGGAAGATCTTTGATTGACGGAATGACGTGGTTCTCGGGCACCGGATGCGTCTTATCGTGCCCGTTGCGGTAGGGACCGGTCTCTACGATGACCGTCCTGATACCCGCATTCCGCCCTGCCTCAATATCGACAAAGGTATCGCCGACGAAGAGGCACTCCTCTCGGCGCACATTCTGCCGAGTGAGCATTTGCAGAGTGCCGGTAAAGGCGCGCCCATCGGGCTTACTGTAGGCTGAATCTTCGCGCGCGGTGATACGCGCGAAATAGTTCTGCAGCCCTTCGCGCGCGAGGATTGACATCACCGACTCGCGGTGGCGCGAGGTAAGGATACAGACCGTGAGACATTGTTCACGGAACCAGCCGAGTGTCTCCCGAACGCCCTTGACGAGGGGGATGGGATTTTCGTTGTCCAATTCCTCCCATTCTTGATACATGCGTTTTGCGCGTTCACGCTCAACGCCGAACGCATTCTGCAGGAACTCGATGCCGGTATGGCCCCAGGTTTCCTCCATCTTCTGCCGTATCTCAGGCGTGATGGAGAGGCCGTTTCGTTTGGCGAGCCAATCCAGATGTTTGAAGGCATCCTGGTATGAATCAAGGATCGTCCCGTCGAAATCGACGATAATTGCTTGGTACATGACAATGTCCTCCCAAAGAAAATCTGTCCAGGGTCATAGTAGAGAATCGGATGCAACAAGTCAAAGTGAAGAACAGCCGAAAGACACCTTTCTTCCCACCCTCCAGGGCACGAGTAATTCTTTGAACGGCTCAGACCGTCTGAGGCGTTTGGCGCCATTATGATACTCTTGCAAAAAATTGGGACTTTGGTACTATCTTAAACGGCTGCATTTTTGGCCGCACTTCAACCAAAGAAGGAGAAGTCTAGTGAAAACCACAAGCCGTTTGAGAGTGTTGATCGCCGCCGCTGTCCTTTCAATTTCATCCGCAAGCATCGCCTTCGCCGCCGCTGACACGCTGACGCCGCCTGACCAAATCGCAGTCACGGGCATGGCCACCGGCATTGAGCAGCAAGCACCCAACCTGGTCCTGGCCACCGACGCCACTGAAGCGCCCATGCTGGTCGCTGCCGCCGGCACGAACGAGTCGTACCAGATCCAGCTCGCCGCGGCGCCCACAGGCGTCAGTTCCGCTGGCTCGTCAGCGTCCGGACCGTCTCTGGCGCAGAAAGTCGGCTGGGGCCTCGTCGGCGCGACCGCGGTGAATCTCGCCACTGGCAACGTCGTCGGCATGGCCTGGACCTGGCACGCGGTTTTGACCGGCGCCGGTGGGTACGTCGGTGCTACAACCGTCGCCGACAAGATGAAGTAAGCTGCCGCGGGCACGTGAACAAAGCCGGAGGATTCGTCCTCCGGTTTTTCTTTTTGACTCCCATACTGTTAGAGTGTCTGCATGACTCAAGGCGAGGCGCTTACGATTTTAAAAACGGGCGCGAATGTGTATCTCACCGGCGAGCCGGGGAGCGGGAAGACGTACACCATAAATGAATTCGTCGCGTGGCTGCGCGCCTCGGGCATCGAGCCGTCAGTAACCGCGGCGACCGGTATCGCGGCGACGCACGTCGCGGGGATGACGCTCCACTCCTGGAGCGGTATCGGTATTAACGAATCGCTCTCCCGCGCCGACGTCGACCGCATCGCGACCAAGGAGCACATCGCGAAACGTATTACGAAAGCGAGGGTGCTCATTATTGAGGAAATTTCAATGCTTTCTTCTGCGACATTCGAGATGGCGGACGCTGTTTGCCGCGAGGTGCGTAGAGTCGACAAGCCCTTCGGCGGGCTCACAGTCATCTTGGTGGGCGACTTTTTCCAGTTACCACCCGTCTCGCGTAATAGAGAAGTCGCTTTCGCCTATACGTCGCCGGCCTGGCGCGAATTAAATCTCATCACCTGCTATCTCACCGAGCAGTATCGCCAAGACGACAGTGAATTCCTCAGCGTGCTCTCCGCTATTCGCTCGGGAGAAGTGGAAGAGATGCACTACGAGCAACTTAGGACACGGCGTGTCCTAAATAAGGAAGAGGAGCCGGCGGATGCGCCAAAACTGTTTTCGCATAATGCCGATGTCGATCGCATCAATGCGGCAGAACTTGCAAAACTAAAAGGAACATCGAAGAAATTCAGCATGAGCTCAAAAGGAAAGGATAGTTTCGTGGAGGGACTGAAGCGCGGCTGTCTCTCGCCTGAGGTGTTGGAGCTGAAGGAGGGCGCGGCGGTGATGTTCACCAAGAACTCGCCCCAAGGGAGATTTGTGAACGGTACGCTCGGCGTGGTGAGCGGATGGGGTGCTGATGGGGCGCCGATTGTGAAGACAAAAGAGGGGCTACGTATCACGACCGAGCCGATGGAGTGGCAACTTGAAGAGCAGGGGAAGGTGAAGGCGAGCGTCTCGCAGATACCGCTTCGGCTCGCCTACGCGATGACCGTGCATAAGAGCCAGGGGATGAGTATGGACGCGGCGATTATGGATCTCTCGAGAGCCTTTGAATACGGACAGGGTTATGTCGCGCTCTCGCGGGTGCGCCGCCTGAGCGGGGTGTATCTCACGGGGCTCAATCAACGCGCGCTTGAAGTGCATCCGGAGATTCTTGAAAAAGATAAAGACTTCCGTGCCGCCTCAGAGGCGGCACGCGATGCGTTCGCCCCTCGACCAGACTCGGGGCAGGCGGGAATGTCTGAAACCGAGAAAATAGCGATGCAGAAGAAATTCGTCAAAGCGATGGGAGGAGCCTGGATGGAAAACACAGGGAGTAGCAAGCAAGGGGTAGGGAGTAGGAAAAAAGATTCGGCAGGGCTGCCGGGGAGACTGGCAGAGACGTTACAGACCGTGCGCGACGCGAAGAGTTTAAAAGAAGTCGTGAAGTCGCGCGGGCTCGTCGCCTCGACAATCGTGAAGCATCTGGAGGAGCTCGCAGAGATAGGGAAGCTCGCTCGTTCTGACTTCGCGCATCTCGTCCCCATAGACATTGTTGATGAAATCCATGAAGCGCTCAAAGATGAAGACACGGATCGTCTTTCACCGGTATTCCATTCTCTCCACGGCCGGCACTCCTTCGAGACTATCCGTCTCGTCCGCCTGATGCGGGATTGACAAAATAATCCGAGTGTGCTAAGGTTATCTCGGACCTCATATGAGGGATTGTCACGCGGGCCTCGGCCTGCTTTGAAGGGGGAAATACATCATGCAGACGCAAACATCGCAATTTCCGCGACGCGGCATCCTGACTCTGAAAGGGGTCATCTCGCGCGAACCGGCGAAGCAGCCGACTGCAGTACCCGCAGCGGAGTCGGCGAAGACTTCGTCGAGACCCGTCGTCGAGTTCAAAGACGGCGTGCAGTTCGTTTTGATTTTCAGCTGCCCGCGCACGTTCGTGCCGGAGGGTATTCAAACCCCTCCGGCGGACGGCGGCAACGGAGTAACGGCAGGCTCGGCCGAGGAAGGCCTTCGCTTCAGCAAGGCGAAAGTCGACCTGGGCGGGCTGCTAGCTCGCTGCACCGTGGACAGCATCAACGTCCGTGAGCAGAAGGGGTATTGCAGGGTGTACGTCAACTGCACCATTGCGGCAAACGGTGACGGTTTTGGTCCCTGGAAGGGCTCGTACGAACGCTTCGTGCGCCGGGAACTGGCGCGAGTTTGGAAGCGCGCCGTGGCGAAGCTGCACCCGGACGGGAAGACCTCGCTCGAGCTGCGCGACATCTGCAAGGACGCCGTCGCGGGCGTCACCATCAGGTTCGCGATCAAGGGTTGATCACGGATGTTTCAGAAGGGGGGCCACCAGCCTCCCTTTTTTATTTTCCTGCAAGAAGCGATTTAATGAGATGTTCAGTGTCGGACGGATCTTTGACTGCCTTTGTCTGTGCCTCTGTTTTATACACCGCTTCATCGTTACCGCCCGACCCGAGCTCATCGCCGACATAGAGGGCCTCGGATTCTTTAATACCGAGCCGTTCACAGAGTTGATGGATGCCGTACGCTTTGTCGATGCCGTGTTTCGTCACGTCGATGCTTGTGGCGCCGCCGATGCTGGCAGAAAACTGGGGCAGTCGCTTTGCGATTGCCGTTTGGAGGGCGTGTCGTTTTTTATGATTAGGGTCCCATTCTTTTTTGAGTGCGATAGGTGCCTGTTGACCGAGAGCGGAGAAGGTGACCTGACCTCCGCGATATTCGATACGTTCGCCGTGCGTGGGTTCTGAGAGATCGACGAGACCGGTCTCCTTCACCGCGGCACCGATAGCTACTTCGATAGTGTCTTTTTCTTTTTCTGAAAGGCGTTCCTCGTAAATTTTTTTCCAACTTGCTCCGAGCAAAGTCGAGGAGTCGTCGTATTCGTAGAGTGCGGCGCCGCTCGTCGGGAGGATGTAAAGATGTGCGAGATTTGCTGCGACCGGCAGTCGCGAGACGACCTGTTTAAGAAATTGTGAAAGCGCGCCGCCGGAGATGACGGCAACGCGCGTGGTCGCGAGAAGTTTCGCGACGAGTGCAGCCATCTCGTCGGTAAGGGGCTGCTTACTCTCCGCGAGCGTGCCGTCCAAATCAAAGAAGATGAGCTTCATGAAAGCGAATCGAGAATGTGCGCGAGCGACGCCGTCGCGACGCCGGTGACTTTGTCGGCTGCGCCGTAGTAGAGGAAGATGGTATCGCCGCGCACGGCGGCACCGCAGGAGAAGACGACGTTATCGCGTTCGCCGTGCTTTTCGTACAGCGTCTGGGGCATAAGGACAGGAGCATCAAGGCGCGCTTGGACCTGCAGGCCGGACGGGTCAAGAAATGCGGCTCCGAGTCCGTAGACGCCATTCTCCCCAATGCCGTGATAGAACATAAGCCATCCATCTTGCGTTTTGATCGGTGGTCCCGCGACCCCAACTTTTTTACTATCCCATGCCCCGGCGCGGGGATGAAGTATTTCAATACAGCGAGAGATACGTTTCGTAAATGAGAGATCGCCAACGAGCGCCGCACATATTCGGTCGCCGATGCGGTGGTACAACATATATTCTCCGCGCACTTTTTCCGGAAGAAGACAGAGGTCCTTGTCGTCAATGTTTTCAGTTGTGACGGGAGTCGGCATACTCCAGCGGTCGAAGCGTTTTGCGAGGAAGTCGTCACAGGAAATCGAAGTGATAACCCCTTTCGCCTTTCCTGTATCGCCGGCGGCGACATAGGTCATATATAATCGCCCATCGATGATGACCGCGCGCGGGTCTTCGCATCCGGAGTTCAGGTGGGAATATTTCTGCTCAAACTCAGCGCGCGGGCGATAAGCGGGTTCGGTGAGGCGTTCATCCAAGTGGATGCCATCTTTTGAACGAGCATAACCGATTGTGGAGATATGATCTGTGCTCATCGCCCGATAGAGTATATGAATAGAGCCGTCCATATCGATAGCGGCGGCATTAAAGGTTGCACGACTCTCAAAACCGGTTCCGCGCGGATTGAGAATCGGGTTCTCTGGTGCGCGAACGAACAATGATTTTAATGGGAAGGCGTCTGATTTCAGGAGGTGAGGGGAGTTCTGCTCGCTTGATACGAGTTTTGGCTTCGACACTGCTCGGAGTTCCCCGCGCGAAAGTGCTTGTACGAATGCCCGAAATGGAACGGACGCCGTGGAAACAGTCATTTCTCCGCTTCCGTAATATAGGGAAAGCGTATCACCAGTAACGGCTGCTCCACAGGCATACGCGATGCCCGGCTTCCACTCATTTTCATAAGGAGCGTCCGGTTCGAATACCGGCACCGCTGCGCGCGCGACGATCTTTGTTGGGTCGGCGAGGTCAAGGAGCAATGCTCCCCATTTGTAGCGCGTCGGCTCTGCCGCATCGTGTGCGTGATAGAAAACGAGCCACCCGAGTTCGGTTTTAATCGGTGGCGGCCCGGCGCCCTGCGCGTGGGTATGCCACGCAACGAGCATACTCGGAACCTTCATCGGGTCGGGACTTACGAACGTCCTCTTGGAGAGGTCTGCGAGATCATCGGTGTACTCAATGCGCACTCGGTTGTTGTCGTCACCGATGATGCTGTGCAGAACAGCGAATTTCCCACCAATCTTTTCTGGAAATAAGACCCAGTTTTTATGTATGTGACCCGGCGGGGAAATGAACACTGGTGGACTCCAACGGTCAAAGCGATGAGCGATGAAATCATCGGGAGCGATTGAAGCGACGGTTACTCGAATTATATCTTTTTCATCAAATGCGTAGAATACAAGATAGACTCGATTTTCTACAAGGACGAGACGTGCATCTTCGCACCCGCCCCAACTCCCACCAGAAGCGTAGATTGTTGGCGCGTATCGCGCAACGGTGGGTGCGCCGGCGATGCGCGGGTACCGAATTGTGTACACCGGACTCGACAAGCGTTCGTCAAAAACGACGCCGTCCTTCGACGATGCGTAGCCGAAGCGCGAGACGCCGTCCTCTCCAATCGCCCGATAAAAAAGATGCGTTCGTCCGCCAAGGACGAGAGCCCCGGGGTTGAAGACCGCTTTATTTTCCCATTCGTTTTTCGTCGGCTTCAAGATCGGGTTCTGGGATGCGCGAGTAAGCCGGGGGCTGTTGTGGTGAGAAGGAGAATTGCGAAACGCGCGGAAAAAAACGCCGAAAAGAGTTCCCACAATGAAGAAGGAAAAGAGCAGTGCAATTAGATTCGCTGCAAAGGGAAAGCTCATAGCAAATGAACTTCTTTACCATACCATCTAAAGGGCACGTAACGGCGCACCAATACACAGTTTTATATGTTATGCGCGCGGTTTGAATGCGGCACGCAATGCATTCAGAATGACAGTGACATCGATGCCTTCTTGAATGACGGCGCCTTCGACCGGAACGATGAAGCCGAATGCGGCGAAGAGCATCCCGACCGTCGAGAGGCCGATACCGGCGTAGACACTCTGTCCCGCGATATGCACCGAACGTTTTGAAAGGGCGAACAGTTCGCGGATAAGCATCACGTCGCGCCCGAGTATCGCGACGCCGGCTGCTTCAATGGATGCGCTATTTTCGGTTCCGGAAAAGACAATGCCGATATCCGCCTTCGCCAGAGCCGGCGCGTCATTGAGTCCGTCGCCGACCATCGCGACCTTCTCGCCACGTCTTTTTGCCTCTTCAACAAGACGGTATTTTTCCTCCGGTGTGCAGTCAGCGCAGATATCAAGCGAGAGACCGGCAAAGACGGCATCTGCATGATCCTTGCGGTCGCCGGTCAGTACCGCGACCTTGTAACCGGCTCCCGAGAGTTCCGTGAGAAATGTTTTTGCATTCTCTTTCAGCACATCAGCGAAGTGAAAAACTGCGAGAGGATTCCCGTCGCCGGTAAGAAGAAGCGAGATGCCGCCCTCCTTATGATCGCCTTCGGGGGCCTGTTCGAGCGTGAGATAGCTCCCCGCGACGGTTCCGGCGATGCCGGTGCCAAGTATCTCGCTCGCATCGGTCGCCGGAACAGGCGAGAGTCCGCGTGCCTTCGTCTCGGATATGACGGTTCGCGCGAGCGGATGGATGGAGTGATATTCAAGCGCAGCGGCGAGAGAGAGAGCCGCATCTTCGGTAAGTTCGCTTGTCTTGAGCGTTATCGCCGTGAGTTGAGGTTCTCCGAGCGTGAGTGTGCCCGTTTTATCAAAAAAGATGGTCGTGATGCCGCTGATCGATTCAAGTGTTGCAGGCGTCTTCACGATAATATTCCTGCTCGCGGCGCGCGAGAGACCGCCGATGAACGCGACTGGCGCCGCGATAATAAGCGGGCAGGGAGTCGCGATAACAAGGACCGCGAGCACGCGAAGGATGTCGCCGGTCAGGAGATAAGCACCGCTTGAGATAAGCAGGGTGAGAAGAGTGAACGGGAGGTTCGCCCGCGTGGTGAGTCGTACGAAGGGCGCCTGATGCTGTTGGGCATCCTTCACGAGGTCGACGATTTTTGCATACGTCGACGTCGCGAGCGTGCCGGAGACGGTGAGTTCGAAGGCTTCGCCCACGTTCACACTACCGCTCTTGATAACCGCCCCCTGCGCAAGCGTTTCGGGCAAAGGTTCGCCCGTTAGGTTCGCGAGCGAGAGTACGGCGCGCGGCGACGAGAGGAGACCATCGAGCGGGACGAGCTCGTTGCCGCGCACGACGATGGTCGCGCCGGTAAGCACCTCGGCGAGCGGCACCTCGGCGAGCGTGTTGTCGGGGCTCTTCACGAGCGCTGTCTTCGGGATGCGAGCGAGGAGGGCGGCGAGCGAGGCTCGCGCGCGCCGGCCCGCATAGGCTTCGAGCGCCTCTCCTCCCGTATACATGACGGCGATGACCGCGCCCGCGAGATACTGTTGCGTGTAGAGTGCTAATGCCATCGCGAGAAATGCGATGAAGTCTATAGACTTGCTTCCTGCACGGATTTCGCGATAGGCGACAACGAAGAGGTATGCGATGCCGATACAGATAATAACGAGGTAGATGGTGGACAGCATACGAGTATCAATAGTATATAGTATGCGGTATGGCACTCGACATTCAGCTTTTCCATCTCCTCAATAACCTCGCGGGGCAGTCGCCCTTTTTTGACAACATCATCGTATTTTTTGCTGAGTATCTGGCGTACCTTCTCATCGCTCTTTTCCTCGCTCTTCTCTTCTTCTCGCTCTATCCCAAAAGGGAGAAGCTGGAAATACTGCTCGTGACCGGCAGTTCAGCCTTCATTGCCCGTTTTGGCGTTGCTGAGGTTATTCGGCTGTTTATTCATCGTCCGCGTCCATTCTTGGCGATGCCGGTTCATCAGCTCATCACCGACAGCGCATGGTCGTTCCCCTCGGGGCATGCGACGTTCTTCTTCGCGATGGCGACGGCGGTCTATCTTTATCACAAGAAGTGGGGGGCCTTCTTTTTTGTCGCGGCGATATTCGTGACCGCGGGCCGTGTGATGGCCGGCGTCCACTATCCGTCCGACATTATAGGCGGGGCGCTGATAGGAATCCTCACAGCCTACGCTGTCTTCGCCGTTACCCGCAAACTTTTCCCTCCACGGGGTCTGCAAAACACTATTTCAACCTATTGACAGAAACTTGTCAATATGTTATCATCTAAATAACGAGGTAGCTATTGGCTATTTCGGTAACTAAATTCCAATGTTATCACTTACAGCCCTTATGGGGTTTTTCCTTTTCTCGGGTATGCCGGCGCCGGCGATAGTGCCGGAGGCGTCGTTGCCGAGCTACGCCGTAACGCTTACGGCGTATAATGCCGTTCCGGCCCAGACCGACGGCAATCCTCTCGAGACCGCCTCGGGTGCCTTTTCCAATCCTGAAGTTGTCGCTGCGCGTTCTCGAGATCTTGCTGACACACTACCGTTCGGTACCATCATCGAACTTGATGGCTCGGACGCTTTGAATGCTTCGTGCGGATATAGTGTCGTGCATCCGGTCATCGGTTATCGCGTCATCGCGGATACGATGAATGCGCGCTTTACCAAGCGTGTCGACGTGCTTCTCACGACGAAGGCAGACTATACTACGACCGATAAAGGAATGAAGAACGCTGCGCAGGTGCTCGGCATCTGTAATGGCGTCACCATTCGCGTTGTTGGCCACATTGATATCAAGCATATGCCGAAAACACAGGCCGAACTCTCGAGAATCGTTCGAGGAGTTGAGCTCGCTCTCAAGTGATACTCTTAGCGCATGGGGAAACTCACGCGCGCACAATCAGGATTCACCGCGAGCGAATATAAAACGCTCGTGGGGCTCACGACACCCATCAAGATACAAGACTTCCTTGACTCACTCCCGATGAATTGGGAGAAGAAGGGAGATACTCATATGTCACCGCGCCGCGTGCTGAAAGAAAAGAAGGCGCACTGCATCGAGGGTGCGATGCTCGCTGCCGCCGCACTCTGGATAACAGGCGAACGGCCCCTCATCATGAACATCTCGCCAAGGATGGGAAAGGGCGACGACGACCATGTCGTCGCGCTCTATAAGCGCGGCGGACGTTGGGGCGCCATCAGTAAGACGAATCATGCTACCATACGATTCCGCGATCCGATCTACCGCACGCTCCGCGAGCTCGTGCTCTCCTATTTCCACGAATGGTTCCTGAACTCGACCGGCGAAAAATTGTTGGAGTGCTACAGTCGACCGCTTGACATGCGACGCTTCGGCACCGACTGGCTCACGTCAGAAAAAGATTTGTGGGAAGTCGCCGATGCTCTTAGCGAACTGCCACACGATTATCTCGTCCCAAAAGGGAATTGGCGCTTTGTCCGCAAGGCCGACCCGATGGAGCGCAAAGCCGGAAAACTTATCGAGTGGGAGAAGTCAGATTCTCGAACATAGTGTAGGATGCCGTTATGGCAAAAAAGAAACCAACATATCCCGCCGCCGCGAGGCCGGAGCCCGCTTTGGCGAGGAAAAGGCCCGAGGGAGTTCGAGTCGGGAGAGCGAGCGCCGGGCTCGGGCTCTTCGCGACACGACCCTACAAGAAAGGCGAACGTGTCATCGAGTACGTTGGCCGGACGCTCACGAATGCCGAAGAATATTCAAGCCGCAGTAAGTATCTCTTTGAGGTGAATAAGAGGAAGACCATTGACGGCTCGATGCGCTCTAACATTGCGCGCTATATCAACCATTCCTGTAAGCCCAATTGTGAGCCGGAAATAGAGAGGGGACGTATTTTTATCGATGCGATTAGGAACATCAAAGAAGGAGAGGAGTTCGTCTACGACTATGGTGAAGAGTATTTTAATGAACATATCAAGCCCTATGGCTGTCGCTGTGCGAAGCATACGTAAAAAGAAAACGCCCCGCTTCGCGGGGCGTTTTCTTTAGCTCGATTGTTACTACCAAGCGAGCCGAGTGACGAACAAGTTCTTACTTGATTCGTCCGAGGCAAGCTTAGGGAGCAAGCTCGGCTTTGCGAGCTTAGATCGTGCTGACGTTGAGGGCGTTCGGGCCTTTCGGGCTGTCGCCGATCTCAAACGAAACCTTTGCTCCCTCCTGGAGCTCGTCGAACGAAATGTTCCGGAGCTCGTTGGAATGGAAGAACAGGTCCTTAGAACCTTCCGGTGCTCCGTCGACTTTAATGAAGCCGAAGCCCTTCTCGTTCTTCTTGATTACTGTACCATTTTGCATACTGCAGATTGATAGATTGTGTGACTAAGATATCAAATCAGTAGCTGAAGATAGAAGCTCGATCCCACTTCTCTGGATCCCGCTCTGGTTGATATGCACAGGATAGCAGACACACTCTTTTTTGTCAACACCCCACCCATACGGCTCCTTTTTATGGTATACACTAGGCGATATGAAAGAGGAACCGCGCTCTCTTCGAGACCTATTTGGGTCGGAGTATAGATATTCGCTTCTAGGAGCATTTGCACTGCTTGTGGCGGCATATGTGGCCGAACACTTTGCAAACATCTACGCCTTTGACTATATGGCGCGCCCGACTTCAAACCATGTCGGAGATCTCTTCCTCGACAATCTGCCGATCGTTGATCTGAACTTCATCATCATTGAGGGGGCATTTTTTTCTATCGTCCTCGGCACGCTCTACGTGTTGTCAAAACCGCGCTCAGTGCTCTTCACGCTCAAGGCCTTAT
Source organism: Patescibacteria group bacterium (assembly GCA_024653825.1). Classification (GTDB taxonomy): domain Bacteria; phylum Patescibacteriota; class Minisyncoccia; order Phycocordibacterales; family Phycocordibacteraceae; genus C7867-001. The sequence continues at coordinate 51,945 of JANLHF010000039.1, forward strand.
CAATCTTCATTATCATACGAGCCCTTTTTATCTCTCTTACCCACGTCGGTTTTTATCCGATCCATCTTGATCCAGGAGTCGGGTTCTTCGCCGACTTATACTCATATCTTAATTTTCAGCTCGGGTTCTTCTTCTCTGGACACACCGGCCTACCATTCCTCATCGCACTCATTTTCTGGGGGAATCGACAGGCGCGTCTCGTTTTTATCTCGCTGTCCGCGGTGTTCGGCGCTGCTGTTCTTCTCGCGCATATTCATTACTCTATTGATGTGCTCGCGGCACCTTTTATGGCCTATGGAATATTCACTATCGCTAAGTATCTCTTCCCACGCGACTACGCGCTCATCGCGACGGCTCCCCCAGTTGTCGAAGATGCGTCTTGACAAATAAGACGCGAGGAATATAATTAGTCCTGTTGTGGGCGCCTCCCTCTCCCCGTTCTGTTTCAGTAAGAGCGCTCTTATTCTGGGGCGCTTTTTTATTTGTATTCATTATAAAGATAAAGAGTGAGCCCACTCGGGGAGTGGGCTCAGGGGGTGGTTTTTCGCCGCCGCCAACGCGGACGTGTAGGAATGTACGACTTACTGCACCGACCACAAAGCTCGTGGTCGTTTTTTGAGGGCCCAGTCCATTTCTTCTTCCCTTTTCTTTTCCGAGGATACCGGACCCTTGTCTGGCATTCACAATAACTTATGGTCATAGGAGTACCCCTTTCTTTCGAGAGCTAGCTCGCGATATCGTACCACGAGGAAATATAAAAGTAAAGTTTGAAAAATTAGGATTCCTGACTGCGGGGAGGCATCCAATCGATAATCTTTTTCCGGTGTTCGTCGAGCGACCAGAGGTCGCCATGCTTGAAGAAGAGGGGGTGTGTCAATTTAAACTCTCGCAAGAGTGCAAGGGAGGCTTTCGGAAATCCATGAGGCAAATTTTTGTTATACGACTTCAGGAAATCGCCGAGCGATATGCGGAGCTCGCTTATCTTCAGTTCTTCGCCGTATTTCTTCATTGAGACCACAATACCACGAATTATTGAAAAAATCAACGTATTGCTGTATTGAGATTAAAAAAGAAACGGCACCCTTGGAGGGTGCCGATGCCGTACTGAACCGAGGCTCAGAAAGCCTTGAAGTGATACGTGGCGGAAAAGAGCAGTATCGCCTTTCGTCTACCGTTCGGCGGTATGAGTGCGACGTTGCCACCGAGCGCATCCTTCCTGACCGACAGGAAAGGGATGATGAGAGTACCGTGTGCTGTTCCGCGCCCAGGGAACTCGTAATTCACTCGCGCGACTTCAGCGGCGACGGAGAACACATAACCTCGAACGTTGGCGAAGGGATATTCATACCCCACGCCGAAGGCCGTTGTTTGCCCGCGCGAACTGTTCTTCATCCTGTCGGCGGCGACGAACCACTTGCCGTGGTAGGCGCGGAGGCCGAGGCCCCAGTTCTGCTCGTTGTAGTTGCGATCGCGATTGCCGTGGTAGCTGAGCCCCCAGAAGTCGACCGCGATGTGATTGTCCGCTGCGAAGGCAGGAACGAGCCCGGAAACAGCAAAGAACAACAGCACCCTCCATACATTTCGCATTTTTCGCTCCTTCCTCGGTTGATGTAGCCCACCTCCTTTTACGCTTTTCAAGCCACTTCGTCAAGGTAGATCAATTTCCTCGCTGTAGGTCGTATAGTCGACGGTCAGCTCCTCGCCGACCTCGATGTCCTCGATGGCGATGAAATCCTCACGGATCACTCGCATATTCGGACTCGAAGAATGATTCATATGCCACGATTTGGTTGCTTCCTCGAGACCGTTGTCAGGTATCCAGTAGTATCCCTTCTGGAACGCGCACATATCGTGCACCAGTTTTTTGACCGCTTCCGGCACCCCCCGCAGATCCTCATCCGATACTCGGATAGAACGAGCGAACGTGCTATCTCCCCTGAAGGGGCTTGTTCCTTCGGGGATCGGCCGTATAGCGAATACGCCGATGCCGTGGATAGGTGAGGGAGCGAGCCGGGTGAAGACATCGTCCCGCAACTGCTTCAGCAATTTCGTCTTGTTCATGTCTGCACTCCTTTCTTGTCCGCCTGTCACCATACCACTTTTCTATAAAAAAGAAATCGCCCCAAGCGCGTGAGCGCAAGGGGCGATGAGGTAACACGAAAGATCAGCGAGCGAATTGCTCCACGAACCGCCAGAGATAGCGGACGCCGAAGCCCGGTCCCGCACCATAGTTGTCCGCGTCGGTTTCGAATACCGCTGCGACATCCAGATACAGCCACGGCGTTGAAGGATCCCACTGCAGGAACCGCGAGAGGAAAATCATCCCCGCATGGTAGTGGTAGCCGCAGTCATTCACGAGGTCGCTCTCCGTGCCAGTGAATAAATCGCTCACGTTGTCGAAATGGTCGAGAGGCGGGAAGTGCAGCATCTTCTCGTGCGAATGGCTTTCGGCGACTCTCATCTTCCGTAGAAGTCTGTAGTCATTCGTCATGACCTTGATAAAGTCAGGTCCGAAATCGGCCATATCGCAGAGCGTTGCCACTGTGACGACCGCGTCTGGCCTCACATGCTTCTCCGAATAAGCGAGCGCATCCGCGAGGATGAGCCGGCCTTCGGCGTCCGTATTGGTGATTTCCACCGTCTGGCCATCGTACGCGGTAATGACGTCGTTCAGACGGACTGCGTTTGGGCCGATCGCATTTTCGACGATAGGCAAGAGTGTAACGATCTCAACGGCGAGATTTGTCTCTACTGCAAGACGAAACACTCCTGCCACTGTTGCTGCGCCGGCCATATCGTAATGCATACGATCCATCGTTTGGTCCGTCTTGAGATTGAGACCGCCGGTATCGAGGATGACGCCCTTTCCGATGAGCGAAACTTTCTTCATCCCCTCCGGTTTGTTTTTCGGTCGGTAATGAATCTTTAGCACACACGGTTCGTCACGGCTTCCTTGGCCGACGGCCGCAATGAGCCCAAAACCGGCCCTGCGTAGGGTCTCGACCCCGCTGATTATCTGGACCTGTACCCCCGGGCCGTATTGATGTCTTTTCACCGTGCGCCACGCGGACCCCTTGGAAGGGGCACGCAGGGCAAGCTTTGCTCCGAGCATACGTTCGACAAGAAGAAGGGGGGTTTTTTCGCTCGGCGGTAACTTAGTCAGTCCTCGGGCCTCGCTCACGGCTGTACCGATCTCGACACCCGCTTCGACCGTACGCCTGAAGAAGTGCGTCGCGGTCTGCTGATGTTCGCCAAAATGGGTAAAGCACACGTTGGCGATCCGCGGCCGCGGTGACGCTTGATGAGTGTCAGGCGAGTTTGCCGTAACGATTGATTCCGTAAGCGTTTGCACGAAGGTTTCTTCCTCGCGCTCGCCTCGGGGGTCCTTTTTCAGATGCTTCGGATGGAAGCGTCCCGGGAGCACGATTGTGAATTCGGTATGTCCCATGTCCCGAAGCTTCTTCACCGCCTTATACATCTGGGCGCTGAGGGTCCGGTAGAAATAGATGCTGCCGAATCGGAAATGCGTTTTTCGGCTCTTCTCCGCACGCCACCTGCGACCGATGTAGACCAGGATCGCGGGGAAACGCGCCTCTCCTCGTGCGAGCGGGAAAAGGTGCGTCATATCGTCGACGATCTCGCGGTTTTTCTCGATACCAAGGCGCATCTCTTCGACTTCGGGGAATCGGGTGCTGATAACCGTGTCAGGCTGTTCCTCGAATGCGAAGAATATGACGGGATGCCCGGGCGTAAATTCCATAGCGTCGTAAGTCTGGAATTCGAACTCAATCGGTGGTGGTGTCGGCGCCGGAGGCGCTTCGGGAGCACGGGTAGACATAGCGGAACCTCCTTGACCTTTCGTGAATGGAATGAGCTTGTATCCGTCGCGAGCATACCACATTACGAAAAGAAAAACCGCCTCTCGTTGAGGCGGCGCGAAGGCATGTTACTGAATCGGCTGTTTGTCGAGAAGAGGGTAGTACTCGGGGCACTCTTTGTGCGGGATCACCATCAGTGGATCGTTCGCCATGACGAGCGACCTTTCCTCTTCGGTCATCTGCCGTAGATAGAAGAGTGTACAGCGGGGGTTTGTCTCGAAACGTTGCAGAGAGACGGGAGTGACTTCTCCTGCCGTGTTAATGACAAAGGTCGGAAGACCCTCTCTGATGAACCATTGTGCGCTGTCGGCCACGTCGATACCCATACGCCCATCGAGGAAGGGGAGCGCGACTACGCCGTCGCATTCGGGGAACACGACTTCATGGAAGTAGTTCATGAGGCCGGCGTCTGCGGAGTGTGCCCAGTGTCGGTACCCTTCTTCGTGTTCTGGCTCGTTCGGATTTTCGACCCGTTTTCTGGATATGTCGAAGTGTTTTGCGACTAGTGCGATAAGCGCCACTTCGAGCCGTGAACCATACACACTGACTGGGAGGGCAAGAAATGGGAAGAACAGGCGATGATCCATTGCGATACCTCCACACTAGTAAGAGAACGACGAAGCGTTGATTCCGCGGACATACTAGCGCAGCGTTTTGATAAACACAATAAAAAACCGCCCGCCAACATTTACGAAGTTGTGGCGGGCGGCGTGCGCACATGCCGAATGCAGTTACTTTTTGTCGGGATAAAACCCTGGCGGAACGGGTAGGGAAACCAGGTGCGCCGTCTCGAAAGGGCGCTTCTCTTTGCCGTAGACGAGGAATGTTCGAAGGCGCGTTTCGATGTGAGGGACAACGAGCCGAGGATCGTCTGCCATGACGAGGATCTTTTCTTCTTCGGTCAGCGGTCGCGGTTTGAAAAGTCCGCTTTGGTGATTTTCCTCGAAGGCTCGCAGGGAGTCGGGAGTAATCGCATCTTTGTCGAAGTCCATCACGAAGACCGGCAGGCCCTCCGTAATGAACCATTTCATTTCGCCTGCAACGCCGAGCCCCACGCGGCCGTCGAGAAATGGCATTGCCACGCAGCTGTCGCATTTAGGCAACACTTCGTCGTAGAAGTAGTTCATGCCCTTATGATTCGTGGCCGCTAGGCTGGCGCGTTTGGCGTACAGTGTGTAGCCCTCTTGATGGTGCGGCTGATTCGGATTCTCGACACTTTCCTCGCAGATCTTGAACTGGTCGGTGAGGGCCTTTACCCAGGAGACTTCAAGTCGAGTGTCGTACGAGTTTACTGCGTGCGCGAAGTACGGTCGCATAAGTCTTTTTTCCATCACTACTCCTTATCGGTTGTTTGACGAAAGACTGCTCATTCCGCGGGCACTCTAGCGCGCCCGTTTAACCCTGTCGAGTGCGACCGCGACCTCGTACGCCTTTCGCGCGCCATTGATCGCAGTGTGCACCGCCGGTTCCGGTTCGATGTTGAGCGTCCGTAGCAGATGGCTATTCCGCATGCTGTAGTCCGCAGGTTCGAAGGGCTCATTCGGAACGAGGAGTTCCTGAACTGCCATCGAACGATTGTCGAGTCGAGCGTAGTGGAAGTACTTTGTCTGCAATTCTTCTTGCGAGATGTTGTTCCACGCGAAGGCGGTCGACAAGAAATTCCAATCGAAGAAAAAATTCTGCCCACGCAGTACCGCAACACCCGGCGCCACATACCACGTGACGAAGTTAAGGAACATCCGGAGGCCGTCAGTAAGAGACACGGCGGTGTTCCATTCTCCGCGCGCGGCGCGTGCCGGATAGTGGTTGATGAGATCGGGCAGACAACGCTCAGGATGTTCGGAGCGTATTTTAATCTCGCCTTCCTCGATGCACTGCAAGGTTTTCGAATCAGCGAGTACCCATCCCATGTCGATAATCTCGTGCCAAGGAATGAGTGTGTCGTCGACGCGTTTCAATGGGTCGTGCCCGGTTGTTTCCAGATCAAGAAACAGAAAAGGATATGTACGCATTTTGGGACCTCTCTAATTGGTCAGACAGAGGGCTGCGATGAAGACATTCATCACTATTGCACCCCAAGGAACGAAGGTATTCGCGAAGTCGCGTTTCTCCGCTCCGAGAATTGCGAGCAGACACGCGACGACCATGAGAAGCCAGAGCCACAGCGTGTCTGGCTGTGGCTTGTCCCAGTACTGCGCCATGAGCGGTACAAAGGCGACATAACGAGCAGTCATGTATGCCCAGAGTGCCCGACGCGCGGTCTGAGAGATCCAGAGCCAGACCGTAACCCCGAAGAACAGAACCGATAGTGTTTCGGTCAGCCCCCAGCCGATCTGGTTGTCGTTCATCAGTACCGCAGAGAGGACGAAGAGGCCCGCTGCCGCCCACCCGAGTTGCAGGAACGGCTTTGTATTGCCGTCCTTAATAACAAGTATCAGCCCCAGGGTGTCCAGAGCCATACTCATTCCCCACGTGGCTGCGCTCTGCGGGACGTGGTGTACGTAGAGCATCCAGGCGAAGAGCACACAGATGCCGAAACTCAGTAAACCGCTTGCCATGACTGCGCAAGTCTTCCATATCCTTTTCACCTTGTACCTCCTCGGTTCTCGTCTATAAAATGAACTGTAACCCGCCGGGAGCTTACCACAAAAAAATGGAAACGTGATAGCATCCGTCCGGACAGAACCATCAAAAAGGAGCAGCGAATGAATCCCCATATCGAAGACATCCTGAACGCAGGAGCATACGGACGCGATGTGTGTGTGAACGGTAGGAAACTTACTGAATACGCGCGACGGTGGTTGGGAGAAGAACTACGAATTCCCGAATGGCGTGAACCCGTGTTTCCGGAAGATGACGAGACGTTCGTACAACTCATCGGCGTCGCTAATGCAATTAACTTCTGCTTTCGCGATCCGGTGACCAAACGGCTGTATGAGACGGAGTATCGCGGAGTGAAATGGCGCGGCGCCTTCGGCATGTTCGCGGCGCTAAAACGCGCCCATGAATCGGGCCTCGCCATTCTCGACCCACATTATCTGTTGCAGGTGAGTGGCGTCGGTCTGGAACGAATATTCGGCACCAATCCTTCGATGCCGCTTCTTCATGAAAGGGTGCGGTGCTTATTGTCTGCCGGCCATATGCTGCATCTGTATGCGGGCGGAAAATATAAGGAATTTTTCCAGAGATGTCAGTACCTTGCATTCAACAAAGGCAAGGGCATCGTCGAGAGGCTTTCTAAATATGATCCGCGTTACCGGGATGTTTCCTTCTATGCTCCTACCTCACGACGGCTCGTGTTCAACAAACGGGCGAACTTGTTCCTGATGATGTATCAGGGGAGGGCGCTTGCTTCGGGTGGAAAGTTGCCACTAATCGAGGATGCCGACGACTTCACCCCTCCGGCTGATTATCATGTGCCGCGCGTGCTTCGACACCTCGGCATACTTGAATATTCGGCTGAGCTCTCGCACGCGGTGGACGAGGGTCTCGAGATCCCTGCGGGCAGTCAGTGGGAACAGGAGATTCGTATACAAACAGTGGTTGCGATGAGCAAATTGTGTGAGCAGAGCGGGAAGTCGATCGTCGCGATGGATGCGAAGGTCTGGAGCCATCACGGCTTCGCACGGCCCCAACACATCACAACGACATCCGCGTATTGAAACTACCCACGAGGTGTCACCTCGGGAAAAAGAAAGGGCTCGCTTCTCCCGGAGGAGGAAGCGAGCCCAATTTGTTCAAGGAGCTCAGACCGAGTCGGGCAGGAACTCATCCCACGGGAACGGTTCCCCGGACGTGAGATATTTCTGCACCGTCGTCGGAGTCAGATGCACGACGCTAATCTCGCCGGCATCGGGGCCTTCAGCAGGCAATCCGATGAAGGCAACGCCCGCATTGTTCTCGGCAAGGCCGCCGGCGATTTCTGCAAAGCCGTCCGTATGGGTCGACGACGGTCCCATCACATAGACATCACCTCCCGCGAACGCTCCCGCGAAGAAGTGCTTGTCGCCCGTGATGTGAACAATCGACTTCTCGTCGAGGACGGACGAAGGATTCCCGCGTGCGCGGTTCACCGCCACCCAGCCATGCAGGACGTCTTTCCAGCTGTCGCGTTTCGGCGGGGTGCCACTTATGTGGAGTCCCCACTCGTAGCCGTCGCCGACCTTCAGCGTGCCGTAGGCAATCCCCAGGTCCTGGAAGAGTGGCCAACGGATGAGGCGGTCGAGATCGAGACCGGCAAGGTCCGGATCGCCCGCGAGCCTCATACGCAAGATTTCCGCAACGATCGCGCCCTCGTGGAGCATACCGTCGGTCGTCTTGGTTGCGTGATTGCCGGAGCCGAAATTGATGACCCCGACGTCGCGCATATCGTTCGGTACGTTCGAGAAGTCGCTGACGCCTCTCACCACAACTTTCGCCCGTTTGGCCGCAAGGAGAATTCCCTTGAAGATATCGGGGTACGGCCGGATGAGCCCGTGGAAGAGCTCCTGGAACTGTCCGGTCAGATAATCCGGCGGACGGCTCTTCACTTGGTCCATTAGTTCGCGATACAGTTTCCTTTCTTCTCCCTCGCGCACCTTCAGATCACGAATCGTACGGATACGTCTGAGCTTCTGCTCGTTGTCCGCAAGAATTTCCGCGAACGATCGCCAGTGATAATGCGGGCGCATATGCGTGCCGAAGTGGTTGCCGTGCAGGATGTCGTCGCAGACAAAGAGTCCTGCGACCGGCGTTGCACCACCTCTGCTTAAGCCCGACTTCTGCATCAGCTCAAAGACCGCCTCAGTGAGGCCGATTGGCATACCGGAGGGGCGATGCAAGAATACCCGCATCGATCCGCCGAAGTGCATATCGGTCGCCACCATTAGCCACAGCTTGTCTGCTGGAGCCGGAGAAGGCCCGCGTCGTGGCGCGCTTATTTTGCGTACCGCTTCTGCCGAGATGAAGTCAGGCGTGATGCCGAGGTCTGAATCAATCTTGATGACGAGCATCCCCCCGTTGAACATGGGGTCAGCCACCGCCTTCACGACGGGAAGCTTTATGCGAGTGCCACGTGTCCTGTCGAGGATAGGACCCTTATCGATGAGCATCGGCGCTTCGACGAAACCGACCGTGCCGAGCATCGAACCACTCAGGTAATTCTCCCGGGAAGTCTTCCGCATGTAGACGGAACGCGGATGCGATACCACGGTCAGGGAGGGCAGGTTGCCTTTCCGTTGCGCGGGGCCGTAGCTGCCGAGTTCATCGTAGTACGGATTGTTGCTGTCACCGCCGGAGACGAACTTGATGATACTCGCGTTCTTGCCGAAGATGACATGCGCCGAGTTCTGATCGATGACCTTCGTATTCGGCATATGCTTCTCGATCTCGTGGATCAGGTACGAAAGCGCCTGGTCGTAGACGCGTCTGTTTTGCGTCGGGTCGAGGTTCGTCATCCGCATACGGCTCACGAGCCGGGACGCATCGCGCGACTCACCTTCGACTTCTTCGTACGCTCTTTGGGCCTCATTCATGGCGGTCTTGGAGCCACTGTGTCGAGTGTCAGTCAGGTAGACGTGCGCTTCGGCCGCAAGCTTTGCTCGTACATTTGCTTCGGCTTCAGCCTCACGCAGCTCCTGATTCTGCAGGTAGAGCAGTTCGAAGTACGCCATACGTCGTACCAGCCCGAGTTCATCGGGACTAAGTACGATATACACCGGACCATCGAATTCAGGTCTCCCATCAGGGCGAACCATAATCTTGTACCATCCCCGCAGAAGGTCTTTGAACCGTTCGTAGGCGGTGGTGAAGATCGGTCCGAACTCGCCCTTTTTGAGGATTTCGGCTACGCGGTCGCGATAGTTTGCTGCCATTGACTCGATGTCAATCTCAGTACCGGTCACGAGGTCGTCGAGAAGCCGGTTCGGACCAGTCGTCTTCTGCCAGGTGAGGCGGAAGAGGCCCCCGCTAATGACGAGTGCATCGCACCGCATCTTCCGTGCTGCCGAAATGCCGGAGCGCGTGAGATTACGTACGATGTCGGGGTCATACGCGAGGCCGAGCTGAGGCGCCGAGATGAGTGCGATGCGGAACCGATCCGATTTGTTCTTAGGGAGCGCATGGAAGGGTTTGCTATGACTCGTTTCTTCGAGCGAGTACGGCGGTGCGTCGGTGAACGGCACGCGGAGAATGCCCGGCAAATTTACCGTCTCTTCGCGCGGTGCCGAAGTGCGCCCCTTCATGTCTTGAAACTTCGCTTCCACGACCCACTCTGGCGGTACGGTACGATTACCTAATTGCTTTTTGAGCACCATATGGAGTTTGGCCGAGGAGTACTTGGCCTTTACTGCGTGCACCAGAAGATCCTTCCGGTCTTCCCAGAAGATGGCGTCGAGCTCCGCATAAAGACGGGTCTTCGTGATTTCATCCCTATGGGTAGATAGCGCAGCAGGCAGTTCCTTGATGAGCGTCTTGCGCAGAATATCGAGACTTACCGGAGGACGCTTGAGTCGCATCTTCGCTTCGATCTTGTCCGTAATCCAGCTGTTGAATGCTTTTATCGTAGACATCTGATTCTCCTTTCAAGTCAAGGATCAAATTTCACCCTGCGAGCAGGATACTCCGCGTATATAAATAAAGAAAGCGGTGTTTCGTCCTCTTGACGAAACACCGCTTCGATAGCAAAAAATTCGTTACTCGAGCCCGATGACGGACAGCCCGTCGAATTGATTCTTTTCCATCACGAGTCCTGCGAACTTCTGGAGTTCTGTTTCGGCGGCCCCCCAACACTGGACGACTACTGAGACCGTGGGGGATATCATCCCCGCGGGGTCTCTCATCACCTCGCCGATGAAAAGACCGTTTTTGACGAGGACGTCTGCCTTCCCGAGCAATGCCTGGAGTTCCGTGCGGAATTCCTCCAGCATCCTTTCATTGTCGGTAGAACTTGGCGCACTAAACACGATACTTGCCATAACGCTTCTCCTTGGGTAAGTCCAGAGTGAAAATACCTCTCAACAGGGGTGGAGTCAAGGAATTCGGCATTAATCAAACTAAGGACAGTTTACAAGTCATAGTGGGGGTATATTATCCACCTGAATGTTCAACCTGAGGGAGGTTGTCGTTATGGATGAGACAAGAGAAATATTGGTGGTTCCCGCTAAACCGAAAGACGTGAAAGAAGAAGCGCGTTTCCAGAACTTGAACGGCAGGGGATTCGTGCGCGCCGAGACGGCGGGGTATCAGTGGTACCTGCTCGTGAATGAAGCCTGCGAGAAGTCGAAATTGCCGGTCGATAATTTGGTGCGGGAATATCTCGGCGCGATGCTTCATCGTTTTATGACGCGCGCGGGGCTGTTCAAGGATCTGTCTTCCTTCAACTTCTATCAGCACATGCTCGGGATACCGAAGACCGTTCCGGTTTGTCTTCAGGAAGTTGCCGATATCTGTCTCCAGTACGTCGCCTTCTTCCCAGAGCAGAGCGGGTATCGACACCAACCGCGAACTGTTGAGCATGTCGCGAATATGGGGACGAGTCTGTATTACGAGCTCGCGAGAGCGTCGATGGGGAAGGACGACTTTTTCAGTCGCGCGCTTCAGCTGATGCCCAAATCATTCGGTCGCTCAGTCATGGTGCTCCGATCTGTGTGTCCGAGGTTCGCACATCGCAGAACCATTGCCGCGGAATGGGAACGTCGGCGTCAAGCGACATGCGTCCCGAGCGTTGCTGGGAAGCAATTGAGTTTCCCGGGCCAGGTGATGAATTACGTGCATCTCCAATCTGACGATACCCCGATGGTTTCAGGCAGTTTGAAGAACTAATAAGGAGTTTCAATAGGCGCTTACTTCGGCGCCTATTTTCTTTGATATGAAAAAACCACACCTGGCGGGGCATGGCTTTGAGGAACAGGGTGGCTTGCGCTGTACTCAGCGGCTAGATCGGTTTTGGACTCCGACCGCGGCGTTTATCAGGCGCTCGGTCTCCGGCTCGTTGAGCGGTACGACATACTGCGGGTCGTGTCCGAGGGGGCCATCGGGCTCCCACTCGCTGTCCTTCTGGAATTGGTACTCCTGGAGGACCTCTCCTATGTCGTCGTTTGGCCAGACGCCGAGGTCGAATCCGTCGATAGTGCCGACCGTGTACTTTTGGGTCGCGGTGGCTTCGTTCACGAGATCGCGGATTTTTTCGGCCACGGTCTTTCCTACGGGAGTGTATCGGCGCATGAGTGCTCTCCTTGGTTGGGTCTGTTTCTTATATATCACGACAAGACTATACTGTCAACCACCCCCCACGACCACATTCATTGACAGGAGCCCAGAAATCAATTTTACTCACCATGGATATAGTTCAATGACAAAGGGGAGTTCGCTATGGCACGTATCATCATTATCGGTGCAGGACATAATGGCCTTGTGTGCGCGGATTATCTCGCGCGCGCGGGGCATCAGGTCACCGTATTTGAACAAAGCAATTTTCTCGGCGGTGCGGCGAGATCAGACAGCGCCACCTTCCCCGGATACACGCTGTCGACGTATTCGTACGTCTGCAGTTTGTTCCTCTCGAAGATTGTCGAAGATCTTGGTCTCGCGCGTCATGGGTATGAAATCCTTGAACGCGACCCGTCCTTCTTCAAGCCTCTTCTGGACGGGCGATTCCTATCGCTCGGGAAAGATGGTACGGAAAATGCACGACAGATTGCAAAGTTCTCCGAACAGGACGCTGAAGCCTTCAGGCGCTATGGAGAGGCATATGGCGTGCTCGGCGGATTCTTTGAGCAGTTCTTGCTCGAGACGCCACCATCTATGCCGCCTCGAAATATACGCGACGTTCTCACCTGCCTAAGGGCGGCTGGTCGTACACTGCGACTCGGGCCGTGCGCTGACGCGCGTCTGCTTGAGATCATTGTGCGCGATGCGCGGGCGATTCTCGCTGACTGGTTTGAAAGCGATGTAATCCGCAGCGCCCTGCTCCCCGACAGTTCCATCGGTTCCCTAGACACTAGCGGGCTTCTTCTCATCCTGCACCAATTCATGGGTGCGGCGGGCGGTGCCCGCGGGATGTGGGGGTATCACCGTGGCGGTATGGGTGGTATAGCGAAGGCACTCGCGAGTGCGGGTAGGGAGTTCGGCGTTGAGATCGTCTGCAATGAGCCGGTTAAATCTATCCTCATTAGCAAGAGCGGCGTCGCATACGGCGTGTGGCTCAAGAGCGGGGAAGTCGTTCCGGCGGATATCGTCGTGTCGAATGCAACGCCGCACGAAACATTCCTGCGCTTAGTGTCGAGCGAAGCGTGCCCGCCGGCGTATGCTCGACGGGTGCGTAACGATGACTATTCAAGCGGTGCAATGAAGGTGAACGCCATTCTTTCCGGCTTGCCGGAGTTCAACTCGCTCGATGGCTGTGGTGACCCCGCACACTATCTTAAGGGGACGATCCACCTCTCGCCGACGACGGCGTATATCGAGCGCGCGCTTTCTGATGTGCTGATACACGGCATACCGTCGGAGTTACCAATGGTTGAGATGACCATCCCGAGCATCGTGGATAACATGCTCGCTCCACAAGGACATCACGTGATGAACTTGTTCGTTCAGTATGTGCCGGATCATCCCCGAAGGGGAGGCGAGTGGACTGCCAAACGAAAGGATAGGTATTTCAGGGAAAACATTCTGAGTGTCGTTCGTCCGTTCGTGAGAAACATCGATGATATCCTTATCGGCGCGCAAGTACTCTCTCCTCAGGATATGTATCGGGACCTGCGCCTTACGGGAGGGAACATCTTTCATGGGGCGTTCAAAATCGGTCTTCGGCATCCGTACCGCACGCCGATACCGGAACTGTGGCTCTGTGGTGCCGGTACGCACCCGGGTGGCGGGGTGATGGGCGCTTGTGGCCATAACGCCGCACGTGACATTGCCCAGTCGCTCGTCTAAGCACCACCCTTACATCCCTCGCAGTTGCGGGGGATTTTCGTTTAACGTGTATGAAAATAGAAACCCGCCGAGGCGAGTTCCCTCGTCGGCGGGCTGATTCAAAAAAGATCCACGAATTTCTCCAGCCAGAACGAATTCTTGGAGTACAGGACGGTCGTCCTTGTCGTTTCCTTTTTGGCGACGACCAATGTCTCTGATGCGCCGCCCAGTTTCGGACTGGGGACACACAGCACGACCAGCGTGTCCCCGACGTTCACGTCTCCTTTGAGACGCCGGGGGATCCATACGGAGAACCCGGCGGTGTCACTTCTAGGGATCTCGGTCGCGCAGAGGTCCCTTCCTTCAGGTCGTATCGCGTTCACGAGCATTTCTGCCCGGACGATTGTGACGGCGTCGCATCCGAGAATTTTCATCATCACTCCTTTGAGGACTGTCCTTCGTATGTAGGGTAGCTTTTTTGTTCCTAAAATAAGATAGCACGAGCTTACCATAGTGTCAATCTTTTGCCGAGGTTCAGACGATTACGAAATATAAAGAAAGACCGCCCGTGCATCGTATGGGCGGTCAAGACGAGATCTGCGCCGATAGCTCGACTAGGGAGTGGAAGGAGCGGGGTGCAGCTCCATCAATTTCTCGACACATGCGTTGGCGACGTCTCTGTCCGGCTCTTTCCCACCGGGGAACGTTACCCATCCGGCTTTCATGAGATTGTCCTCCCGATTCCAGGAGTCGGCCTTCTGCAGCGCAACAATCAGGCCCTTGTCTGTGCTGGCCGCTTTCTGGAAGTTGGCGACACAAATGGGCGCCAAGGTGGCAACTCGTTCTTGTTGCCTGGCTTCGTTCGCCATTTTTTCAGTGGTACTTCCGAGATTCCATCCGCCGTAATGGAAGCCGAGAATCATCGTAACGACTACGCCAACGACAAGGCCTTGCGTTAGACGAATCGGATTATCTCCCTCGACATAAGGAGACAGAAAGGAAAGGGACTGAGGAACTTTCACAAGATTTACTCCTTCATTTTGAGGATGGACGATTCCATCCCACCGCCGTCAGTCTAGCATGCAAATTAGGACATCGCCCAAGGACCACCGGGGTAGGGGATAAGAAAAAGCCCCACCATGACGATAGGGCCACAGCGGGGTCAGTACATCTTTCGGGCATACGATACCCTCCGGACGTAGTAGTGGGAACTCGGGTCCCTCTCTTTGAGTATCCCTCGGACACTCCCCGGCCCGACTCCATAAGCGAGAATCAGTTCCTTTCCCTTGAAGCCGTACCTTTCGCGAAGGTGCTCCAGGTACCGTATCCCGAGAGAGATGTTCACAACCGGATTAAGGAGATTACATCTCGGCAGCTTGAACTCCTCGCAAACGATCGGGCTAATCCCAAGAAGTCCTGAGGCGCCCGAAGCGTTCTTGGCCGATGGTTTTCCCATTGACTCTGTCAGCATGATACCGACGATGAGATCAATGGGCAGATTAGAATCGCGAAGCGACTCCTCTATTACTCGTCGCCAACGTGCAATTACGGACGGGCCGTCTTTCAAAACTGAGCGTTGCCACCCGCTGGGTGCCATCGGCAAGAGGGGGCTCTCTCGCGCAAGCAAAGTCTTGCTGAAAAAGAACAACAAACAACACAAAAGAAATCGCATGCGACTCTCCCAATAATGAATGTACTTTTACTATATATTCATATATATATGTTGTCAATTCGGAGCTTCCGGCGGAAAAGAAAAAGTGCGAAGTGCTCCGGGAGCAGGACTCGAACCTGCAACCAACGCCTTAACAGGGCGCTGCTCTACCATTGAGCTATCCCGGAATATTATTTACGAACGTTCCTAACTATGCAGTCCATTCCAGCGCTGCTCTACTACCAAGCGAGCCGAGCGAAAAGTGAATGTCTTCATGCACTTTTCCGAGGCAAGCGCAGGGAGGAAGCCGTTCTTATGGCTTACTGCGGAATGTTTGAACGCGCGCCGCGAAGCGGCGCGTGAGTGTATTCTAGCGTAAAATCGTTATGTCGCAATGTTCTACCTACGTGCCTCCGAAGTGCTACCATACCTGTATGAAGGACTCACTGATTGTCGGAGTAATCCTGATAATCATCGGGGGTATAGAGACTCTGAGAACAGTCTGGTTTATTCGTTTCCAAATCTGGGTACAGAAGACTCTTATGGGCGCCGACTATGTCCCGAGCGCACGTACCTACACCGTCGTCCGGATAGTAGGCGCGTTCATCATGGTCCTAGGATTTTCTGTGTTGCTGTGGGGTGAATGAGGCAGTTTCGCGTATAGAAGGTGAACGGCTCAGACGGTCTGAGCCGTTCCAGAATGGGTTATACTGTTTCTATGCTGACGTTGTATGTAAAAACTGGCTGTCCCTTTTGTCATAAAGTACTCGCCACGGGAGAAGAGCTCGGTATTTCGTTTGAAGAGAAGAACATAGCAGATGACGCGGTGGCGGCCGAGCTTGTCGCCCGAGGAGGGAAGCGGCAGGTGCCGTATCTCATCGACAGCGAACGCGGTGTAGAGATGTATGAGTCGGGCGATATAGACGCGTATCTGCAAACGACATATCCAAAACAATAAATGTTTATAAAAGTATTCGTTACGCCGAGTGCGAAGCGCGAAAGAATAGACGAAAAGGGCGATGCGTTGCTCGTGGCAGTAAAAGAGCCAGCAATGGGGAATCGCGCGAATACGCGCGTGCGCGAGATTGTCGCCGCACGGGAAGGTGTGCCGGTGGGGAAGGTGCGCATACTGACAGGACACCGTTCTCGGGTTAAAATGGTAAGTGTTACTAGCCCCGACGCTTAGTCGGGGCCCCGACTAAGCGTCGGGGCTGATTTTTCCACTATGCATATCACCATCAAGACGACAAAGCTTAAATTAGATCCAGAGACTGAAGCGATGGTAGAAGAGAAGCTCGCGGCGCCCCTGCGTCTGCTTGGAGAAGACGGCGATAACGCTCTACTAGAAATAGATGTGGAAGAAGCGCCGCCGGAGGGCCGCTCGTCAGAGCCGTACCATCTGGTCGCTCGGCTTATCGTAAATGGCGAGGTGTACCACGCCGAAGCAGTGAAGCCGACGCCGGAGAGCGCAGCCGACAGAGTACGCAGTGAACTAGAGGCAGAAATACGACGCTCGCGCGGGCGCGCACGCAAACTCTGGAAGCGCGGTAGCTCGGCGGTTAAGAATATGTTGCGCTTCGGCCGTTAGCCTTTGTATTCCGTTTCGCGTTTGCCTTCGGGAATGACGCGCAGGACACGGAAAACGCCCGCGGCGTTTTCCGCGGAGATGATTTTCATACGCTTTCCGTTTTCAAAGAAATACGTGCCGATGCTGTCAGCGTAGGCACGATACTTGTTCCAGTTTTCTTGTGCGGGCGCAGTGAGGTCGAGAAGACCGTCTTCTTTTGCGAGTTTACGCGCGCGCGAAGCGCGCGCGGCGTCCTGGGCGACTGGCGTAATCTCATCGCGTTCAAATACAGGGAGTGTAGTGGTGAGAAGCGTTGCGCCCATCTCGATGAGTCGCGGGCGCAGTTCACGCGCAGTCTCGTCAGGCACTATCGTCGTTTTTTCTTGTGCGAGGATGTCGCCCGCATCAAGCTCGCGCACCATTTTCTGTATCGTCACACCGGTCTCAGCTTCGCCCATGAGAAGCGCGGTCTCGAGCGGCGTTGCGCCACGATACTTCGGTAGGAGCGAGTAGTGCACATTTAAAACGCCTTTCGGGAATGTGGCGATAAGCGCCTCGGGAAATATTTTTCCGTAGGCGACGACGACGGCGTAGTCAGTGTGCTGCGACGCGATTGCCGCAATCGCGACGTCATCCAATTTTTCTGGCGTGAGGACTGGAATAGTGTGCGCGAGCGCGAGCTCCTTGGTGAGCGAAGGGGTGAGCGCGAGGCCACGTCCTTTTGGCGCGTCCGGAGACGTCACGACAAGTGTCGGTATAAAACCGTGTTCGATTAGAAGCGCGAGCGTGTCGCTTGCGACCTTCGGCGTGCCAAAATAGACGAAGCGAAGCGAGCCCCTTTGTTGGGCGAACTTATGCGACTGCGGCATGGTGGATGTGGATAAGATTCTCCGCGTGGTCGACGAAGAGGACGCCGTTGAGATGATCGATTTCGTGCTCGAATATCTGCGCTATGAGCCCGCCGCCCCCGCGCTCAAACTTTGTGCCGTCGACGCGACGCGCGCAGACGGTCACGCGCTCGTGCCTATTGGTTGTGCCGTACACGCCGCGGACGGAAAGACACCCCTCATCCGCCTTCGCGCGTTTGCGGGAGGTCTTCACAATCTCCGGATTGATATACACTTCAACCTCAGCACTTGGGGGTCCGACCCCCAAGTCTGACTTGGGGGTCGGACCCCCAAGTGGAGCTTCGGGAAGAGGTGGTAGGGTGCGATCTTTCCGCACGATGAAGATGCGATAGGGAATGCCGATCTGTGGTGCGGCGAGCGCGACACCCTCGAGTTCAGGATCGAGCGCTTCGGTCATATCGTCAATAATCTTTGCGAGCTTTGGCGTATCGAAAAACTCCTCGGGCACCGGCTCGGCCGTCCCGCGGAGCACCTCGGCACCGTCTTGCACGATTTCTTTCATGTCGTTTAGCATAGCTCGTCGGCAAAGCAAAATAAAGGCCGCGCTCCGGGCCACTAGGTCAAGTCTTACTACCTTTATTTTACTTTGCCGCTCACTAATGTTTCGTCGGGTCGAGCTCCCACCAGAATTTTTTGCCAAAGTTTTTTGCCTGACTGCAGACACTCTTTAAATAATACAAATCTTGGGTCGGGATTTTCTCCAGCACCGTGCCGAGGTGTGCCATCGTCATCGGCGCGAGGCCGTCATTTGCACGAGAGTGATTCAAATGGCGGAGAAAGAATCGCATCATCTCGCCACGTTCGGTCTGGCGCTTCCTCCCCTTGGGCGCTTCCGCCCGTTTCTTTTCAAACTCGGGGAGTATGTCGCCGATGGATTTCATTCTGTTAGGCCGCCTCGATGGAGGCGCCCAATTGTTGGAGGCGATTCACAATATCTTCGTAGCCACGGTTGATTGAGTAGACATTGCGGAGTGTGGAGCGACCTTTTGCGGCAAGCATGCCGACGAGGATGATGGTCGCGGGTCGGAGCGCGGGCGGACAGACCACTTCGGCGGCCTTAAGCTTGGTCGGGCCTTCGATCGAGATGCGGTGCGGGTCATGAAGGCTCGTGCGTGCGCCAAGGCGATCAAGCTCGGTGTAATAAATCGCACGTTTTTCGTACACCCAATCGTGGATGAGTGTCGTGCCCTTCGCTTGTGTCGCGATGACGGCGAAGAAGGGAAGATTGTCGATGTTGAGACCCGGATACGGGCGCGCGTGAATTTTTTCTGAGAAGGCTGTCAATTCGGAAGATTCAAGCGAGATGTCAACGATCTTGGTGATGCTATTTTCAGATGTGCGGTGATTGGTGAGGGAGAAATGAAGCCCCATTTTTTCAAGTATCAACAGCTCTACTTCAAGAAATTCTATCGGTGCGCCGATGATGGTGATGCTAGATCCCGTGACAGCTGCCGCGCTGATGAAGAACATCGCATCGGTCGGATCTTCTGCGACGCTGTAGGAGATGTTGGTGTCGATATCATCGATGCCGTGGATGGTGAGCGTGGTGGAGCCGATACCGTCGATGCCGACGCCGAGCATGCGCAGATAACCGCAGACCTCCTGCACCTGATAATTTGCCGAGGCATATTTAATTACGGATGTGCCGCTAATACGCGCCGCGGCGAGTAGGGCGTTGATGGTCGCCGTGTCGCTTGATTCATACAAGATGACCTCGGCAGGAACGAGTTTCGAATGCGTGATGCGATAGCTCTCAGATTTTGTTTCGATAACAACGCCGAACTTTTCAAGAGCCATAAGATGTGGGCGTGCGCTGCGGAGTCCGAGCGTGCAGCCGCCCGATTGAGGCAAGTCAAAGTCCTTAAAAAGATGAACCAAAGAGCCGATGAACATTAGGATACTGCGCGTCTTAGTCGCAGCGACGATGTCGATAGTGTCGAGCGAGATATGCGCAGGTGGAGTAATGACGACATTCGAATCTTTCCATTCGACCGAGACGCCGAGCGAGCGGAGAACCTCGATAAGACGGTTGACCTCCTCAATTTTCGGCACGTGTTCGAGTGTGGTGACTCCGCGGTTGAGGAGCGAGGCAGCTAAGAGGGCAACAGCGCCGTTTTTTGAACGACTAACTTCGACCTCCCCAGAAAGTTTTTTCCCGCCTTCAATAACGAAATTCATTTCTCCTTGCATGGGGCTATCGTATCACCTTAGGTCCAAACTTTGCATGGGGACGGCGGGGGCGATACTATGGAGGCAATGTCCTTCTTCTCTCCGAAACTGGGTATTGACCTCGGGACGACCAATGTTCTTGTTTTCATGCCGGGCAAGGGCGTCGTTATTAATGAGCCATCGGTCGTTGCGGTGGGCAAGGCACACGGCAAGCGTGGCGGCAATAAAATTCTTGCCATCGGCGCAGAAGCAAAGGCGATGATTGGACGTACCCCCGAAGACATCATCGCGTACCGTCCGATGAAGGATGGCGTCATCGCAGATTACCGTGTCACCGAGGCGATGCTCCGCTATTTTATGAAAAAGGCGCTCGGTCGGAATCCGTTTCGGCCGACCGTACTCGTCTCAGTCCCTGCGGGTGTGACCTCGACCGAGAAGCGTGCGGTTATTGAGGCGGCTATTAAAGCCGGCGCGAAGAATGCCTATGTGGTGAAAGAGCCGATTCTTGCGGCTATTGGCGCGGGCATTCCCATTCACGAACCAATGGGGAGAATGGTCGCGGACATCGGCGGAGGAACGATAGACGTTGCTGTGATATCACTCGGCGGTATTGTCGCGTCCACCTCGGTGAAGTGTGCGGGCGACCGGCTTGATAGGGCGGTCGTGGATCACATAAAGAAGCAACACAATCTTTCCATCGGCGACAAGACTGCTGAGGAAATAAAGATACGGATCGGCTCGGCCGTGCCGATGAACGAAGAGCTCACGATGCCGGTGAAAGGGCGCGACCTGATGAGCGGGTTGCCGCGCACCGTTGACCTCTCAACGAATGATCTCGTGACGGCAATGGCGAAGGAGTTGCGTGAGATGACGCAGGCGATACGCAAAGTGCTTCAGGATACGCCGCCCGAGCTCGCCGCCGACATCATTGATAACGGTATTATCCTTACGGGGGGATCTTCTCAGCTTCGCCAGATGCCCGAGCTCGTCTTCCGTCGTACGGGCGTCGTCGCGAAGCTCGCGAACGACCCGTACTATTGTGTGGCGCGCGGCACCGGTATTGCACTGAAGCATTTGGATACGTACCAAAAAAGCATCCTTGCGAAGCAATGAGACACCACGCATTTGTTATTGAGGCGGCGGCGGAGGCGGGTATTGTGACTGCACAGACGTGGGCGAAAAAAGAGCTCGGAATGAAAGCACAAAGCAATCCCGACGTGGTTGTTATGAAGTACGGACTCCTCTCGGTAGAGGACGCACGGCGAGCAACGGAGCTCGCCGCGGGAAAGGCGTTTGCGGGTGATACAAAAGTCGTCATTATTGCTGCAAGTCGCGCGTATCACGAGGCGCAGAACGCACTCCTGAAGCTTTTTGAAGAACCGCCCGCGGGCGCGTATCTTTTTCTTATTCTGCCGTCGCTCGGGAGTCTTCTCCCGACCCTCCGCTCTCGCGTCCAAGTCCTCGATATTCATGTAGGACCTCCGAGGTCCTACATTCCGGAAGTGGCGGAGGCGTTTATAAAGGCAAGTAAAGAGAAGCGAAGCGCGATGATAAAGAAGCTCACGAGCGGGAAGGATGAAGAAGAACGGCGAGAGCTCCGCGAAGAGGCGATTACGCTCGTGAACGGCATTGAGGCGGCTGCGTACCGACGGCGAGGAGACACCTTGCGTCTACCGCAAGGAGTCACCTCACCTTCGGCACGAGGCGTCACCTCGTTGCTGTCGGATATCGCAGCGTTACGAGGGCATCTGTATGACCGCAGTGCGCCGATAAAAATGATTCTGGAACATCTCTCGCTTGTGATTCCAAAAGGTTTGGTATGATGTTCGTATGGCATACGACTTTTCAAAACTAAAAGCGAATATTAAAGAAACCGAGGAGTGGCTTTCGCGTGAGCTCTCCGGCGTGCGCACCGGACGTGCAACGCCGACCTTGCTTGATGGGATTAAGCCCGAAGCTT
Organism: Patescibacteria group bacterium; assembly: GCA_024653825.1. Taxonomy (GTDB): domain Bacteria; phylum Patescibacteriota; class Minisyncoccia; order Phycocordibacterales; family Phycocordibacteraceae; genus C7867-001. Next base: position 73,969 of record JANLHF010000039.1, read on the forward strand.
ATGGCACACGTACACCACTGCGAGAACTCGCGTCTGTCTCGGTAGAAGATGCTCGCACCCTTCGCATTATCCCGTGGGACAAAACGCTTACGAAGGCCATCGAGAAAGGCATCACTGATGCCGATCTTGGTATTGGTGTCGCGACCGACGATCAAGGCCTCCGCGTTTCTTTCCCGGAGCTCACTAGCGAACGACGCATCCAGTTGAACAAGATTGCAGGAGAGAAGGCCGAGCAGGCTAAGGTGACGCTCCGCGGGCACCGTACCGATGCGTTAAAAGCGCTCGAGACTTCTGAAGCGGCGGGTGGTATCGGAGAAGACGAAGTGAAGCGTCTGAAAGTGGAGATCCAGAAATTCGTTGATATGGGTAACGAATCGTTCGCGAGTTCGCTCAAACGAAAGGAAGAAGAGATTGCTCAATGAGCGTTGTCATTTTCATCGCCGTTATCGTCGCACTCATCGTGGTGCATGAGTTTGGGCATTTTGTTGCGGCAAAGCTCTCGGGCATGCGCGTGGACGAATTCGGGCTTGGGTATCCGCCACGCGCTATGGTCATAGCGAAAAAAGGAGAAACACTCTATACGCTCAACTGGTTACCCTTTGGTGGATTTGTAAAGATTCATGGCGAGGACGGAATAGAAAGGTCCTTGGGCAGAGATGCCCGTGCATTCACAAGTAAACATCGCGTGCTTCAAGCGCTCGTTCTTGTTGCTGGTGTCGCGATGAACATGCTTTTTGCCTACGTGCTTATCACCGGCGCGCTTATCGCCGGCACACCGCGTGCGCTTTCGCAGGACGAGGTCGCGGGCGCGCGCGATACCCAGCTTATGGTAGCGAGTGTTCTTCCCGATTCGCCCGCTGCGCGCGCGGGGCTTTCTGCGGGCGACAGCATCCTCTCAGCCGAGGACGGCCATTACGTTTTTTCAAGTGTTGATCCATCTGCGTTTACCGCGTTTGTTACCGATGGGGGAGGGAATACGACTATCGCGCTTTCTGTTCGACACACAGACAATAAAGAAGAAACGATATTTGCACGACCTGAAAAGGGGATATCTCTCACTGACCCTTCGCGCGCCGTGCTCGGGGTGGAGGTCGCCACGGTCGGCGTGGTGCCGCTCTCACTCGGCGAGGCAATCATCGAGGGAGCAGGTTTAACCTGGAGCGCGACGAAGATGACAGCAGTTGGGCTCGGGCATTTCTTTTATGGCATCTTCACTCTTTCGGCCGACTTATCACAAGTTGCCGGACCGGTCGGCATCGCGGGAGTCGTCGGCTCGGCTTCGATGCAAGGGTTTGGTTCGCTCTTCTCTATTATGGCCATTATTTCCATAAACCTTGCACTCATCAATCTCATTCCGATTCCGGCACTCGACGGCGGCCGCCTTCTTTTCGTGATTATTGAAAGTGTCATTCGTCGTCCTATCAAAGCGCGCGTCGCGCAGACGATGAACGCTATCGGCTTTGTCTTCCTCATCCTCCTCATGGTCGTCGTCACCGCCCACGATATCTTCAAGATTGTCGGGTGATGTGTTAGAGTCGTAAGCGTTGTTCCTTCAAAGGAGACGTTATGAAGATCGTCGATACGGGCTACGGGAATTCTAGTGATCTCATGGAAGCTCGCCGAAAGGCGTTGAACGAAAAGCCTTTCCGCTACCTCGTCGTCACCACGAGTGGCAGAATACCGGGATCTCTCGGTGGCAGTTTCAATTTCGAGATTCACGGCTCCAACAATATACGGGAGCTTCTCAAGCCGAAAAGGATTCGCGATGCCGATGAAATAATCGATACCAAGACCGACAAAAATCTCGGGAAGGAACTCCTCGCCAAACAATACCTTGAAACGCTCAGCGCAAGAGAAAGGGAAAATTTGGTTGACGAGATGCTGGTCGCCTTTCTGACCAAATGATTCCGACGGCCAGTGCGCCAAGACCCGCCCGCGAGAGCCCCGTGCTTCTCGCGGGCTTTTGCTTTATACTCTTGCCTATGAGGCAAACCCAGCTCTTCACCAAGACCCGTAAGTTCGCGCCCTCGGACGAGGTCGCGAAGAACGCGCAGTTACTCGTCCGCGCGGGATACATCCATAAGGAGATGGCGGGCGTCTACTCCTATCTCCCACTCGGGCTACGTGTACTCAATAATATCGTCCAGATCATTCGGGAAGAGATGAACGTCATCGGCGGCCAGGAACTCGTGATGACCGCGCTTCAAGATAAAGAGCTCTGGAGTCGCACTGACCGCTGGGATGATGACAAGGTGGACAACTGGTTTAAGACTTCCTTTAAGAGTGGCGGCGAGACGGGGCTCGCCATCACGCACGAAGAACCGCTCACGCGCATTATGACCGAGCATATCTCGTCGTACCGCGACTTACCGGTCGCTGCGTATCAATTTCAAAATAAATTCCGTAACGAGCTCCGCGCGAAGTCCGGCATCATGCGTGGGAAGGAGTTCTTGATGAAAGACTTGTACTCGTTTTCAAAAGACGACGCAGAGCACAAAGCGTTTTATGACAAAGCGCGCGAGGCATATGTAAAGGTATTTAAACGACTGGGCATCGGCGAGCAGACGTATGTTACCTTCGCTTCCGGTGGCATCTTCAGTGAATTCTCCGAAGAATTTCAGACGGTCTCGGATGCCGGTGAAGACACTATTTATATAGATGAAGAGAAGCGCATCGCGGTCAATAAAGAGTCATGTACCGACGAGGCGCTTGCCACGCTCAGCTTGGAGAAAGGGAAACTGATAGAAAAGAAGGCAATAGAGGTTGGTAACATTTTCAATCTCGGCACGCGCTTTTCTGAATCGCTCGGTCTTTTTTATACCGATGAGACTGGGGCGAAGAAGCCAGTCATTATGGGAAGTTATGGTATCGGCCCCACGCGGGTGATGGGTACTATTGTTGAAGTACTCGCCGACGAGAAAGGTCTCGTCTGGCCCGAGAGCGTGGCGCCGTTTGCGATGCATCTCGTGTCTCTTGGGAAAAATGGGGATGAAATTTCTAAGACGGCGGACGCGCTCTATGACGATTTAGTGAAGGCCGGTGTGAAGGTTCTTTATGACGACCGCGAAGTGCGCGCCGGCGAGAAGTTTGCGGAGAGCGATTTGCTCGGCATTCCAAAAAGAATCGTGGTCGGTAAAGACGCCGTGGCGAGCAATGAATTTGAAGTAGTGAATCGCGCAACGGGAGAAGCCGTGAAGATCCCGCGGGCGCAGTTGCTCGGTTCGTAAGTATGGCTCGCTTTTCAAAAAACGTACTCTTTAACAACGATATCGCGATCGATCTCGGGACCGCGAATACGCTTGTGTACGTGCGCGGGCGCGGTGTGGTCATCAATGAGCCGTCGGTCGTCGCGGTTAATGATAAGACCCATCAGGTCGTCGCGGTCGGGAAGGAGGCGAAGATAATGCTCGGCAAAACGCCTGCACATATCCGTGTCGTGCGTCCTTTGTCGCATGGCGTCATCTCCGATTTTGAAGTGACCGAAGAGTTGTTGACCTATCTCATCAACAAAGCGCAGAACGGTCGGGTACGCCTCTTTGGTCCGCGGGTGGTTATCGGCGTGCCGACCGGTGTGACAAACGTACAGAGCCGCGCCGTGCGTGACGCGGCCAAGAATGCGGGTGCACGCGAGGCGATCATTCTCGAAGAGCCGGTCGCGGGCGCTATCGGCGCGAAACTGCCGGTGCATGAGGCGGTCGGCACGATGGTGCTCGATATCGGTGGTGGTACGACCGACATCGCCGTCATCGCGCTTCGGGGTGTCGTCGCTTCAAGGAGTTCGCATGTTGCCGGCGACAAATTCAATGAGGGCATCATTGACTTCGTGCGAAGCGAATTCAAGCTCGGCATCGGCGAAAAGACTGCCGAGGATGTGAAAATCGCCATCGGAGCGGTGATGCCACTCCATGAGATATTCTCACGAAGTGTACGCGGTCGTGATTTCGCGACCGGACTACCGCGCGAAATTACGCTCACCGATGCAAACGTTCGCGAAGCGATCACGCCGATGCTTGATTCCCTTATGGATTCAATGAAAGAAGTTATTGAGGCGACGCCACCCGAGCTTCTCTCAGATGTCCTGCAACACGGTGTTACGGTCTTCGGTGGGGGCGCACTTCTGCGCGGATTACCGCAAATACTCGCAAAGATGCTCGGCGTGCCGGTGAGAGTCGCACCGGATCCACTCACAGCAGTCGTACGTGGCGCGGGTATCGTCACGGAAGACCCGGGACCCTTTGTAGATTTCTTTATCGATGAAGAAGACATTCTTAGCGAAGCGTAACGCGATCCTTTCGTCCGCGAATCTTTCGTGGGGAACGCTCGCGCTTATATTCGCCGTATGTGTGCTGTGTCTCCGGCTTCTTGCCCCGAACCTTCTTCTACAACTATTTGCACCAGCATTCGGCGCTTCTAACGTCATTGCCGCTCAAAGCCATTCCTTTTTTAGTAGCTTCAGCGACGCTGCCGCGCTGGCTGCGAGAAATGATCAGTTGGTAAGCGAAAATGCCGTCCTTACAAATGAGAATATAGCGCTTGAGCAGAGAATTACCGATGTGATAGCTCTCGCCGGCTCCGCGAATATCCAGAAGTCGGCTACTGGCATTCTTGCTGGAGTGGTGATTCGTCCTCCGGAGAGCCCGTACGATATGATTATCGTCACGGCAGGGGAACGTGTCGGAGTTACTCCGGGCCTTGAAGCATTCGGTGGCGGAGGAGTACCGATTGGCCAAGTTACATCGGTAACCGCTGATTTTTCGCGAGTAACGCTCTTTTCAACCCCAGGAATGGTAACGCGCGGATGGGTCGGACGCATGAGTGTGCCGATCGATATTTATGGCGCCGGCGCTGGGGCGTTCTCAGCATCGCTCTCGCGTTCAGCAAACGTCGTTGTTGGTGACAACGTGTATGTCCCTGGTCCGGGGATGCTCCCGATCGGGAGTGTGGTGCGCATCGATGGCGACCCTTCAGCGACTAATGTCACCCTTCGTATAGCACCGCGCACAAATCCCTTTTCTCTTACGTGGATAGAATTGCGCGATACCGGTGTGGCAATCCGGAATTCATTTGTAAGTGCAACATCAACCGCGCTATGATACGGAACGGCATACTGACGATTGGCACATTCGTATCGGTCATTCTTTTCCCGTGGCCGCTTTCGGCTCTACTCGCTGTGGGGGCATCATTTTTTGAACCTCTTGTACCTCTTGCGGTAGGGCTTTTCGCCGACGCACTCTATTTCGTACCGCACGTAGGCGCATGGCCGGTCTATAGCGCATGGGGGCTTATATTGACGGCAACCGCTCTTTTCGTGCGCGGTCGCCTTTCAACGAGTATTATTGAGAGATGATGTGGTGGCGCAGGCGACGGAGGGACTCGGAGATCGCTCCGGATGAGATATTTCTTGACGCGTCAAACGCGCCCGCGTTTGATCGCGCTCGTTTCGAAGGAAGACTGGAGAAGGCTCTTTCTCCGGGGACTTTTTTCTACCTCACGGCAACGCTGATTCTATTATTTTCCATTCTTCTTATTCGCACATGGAATCTAGAGGTAGTGAACGGTTCTCGATTTGCCACCGAGAGCGAACATAATTCACTTGAGGTGCGGACACTCTTTGCGCCGCGCGGCGTTATCGTCGACGTGAATGGTGTCGTAGTCGCCGACAACGTTGAGAAGAGTGACGGAAGCGCCATACGTAATTATCTGTTTCCCTCATTAAGCCAGATCATTGGTTACGTTTCGTATCCGAAAAAAGATTCACGCGGCATTTATTATGATACGACCGAAACGGGCATCACGGGTCTTGAAGCGGAATATGATGCACTTCTTGCAGGGAAGAATGGTCAATTGCTCACTGAAACTGACGTACACGGCAACGTCCGTTCGGAAGGATTGATTATTAAAGCGGAGAGTGGAAGCACGCTCCGCCTGGCTATCGATGTAAAACTGCAAAAATATTTTGCTGATGCAATCGCGGATGTGGCGAGCACCGAGCATTTTATCGCCGGCGCCGGCGTGATTCTCGATACGCACACGGGAGCTGTACGCGCCATCGCTTCATATCCGAGCTATGACCCTAATGTGATGAGCAACGGTGGTCCGGCCGCAACCATTGCCGCATATAACGCGAATCCCGGACGTCCCTTCCTCGACCATGCTATTCAAGGTGTGTATGTTCCCGGATCTGTTGTGAAGCCACTCGTTGCGTCCGGTGCCCTAACCGACGGGCTCATCACCCCGAATACCATCATTAATGATCCCGGATTTATCTCAATACCCGATCCGTATCATCCGGGGAAAGAATTTATCTATAAAGGATGGAAGGATTTGGGGCCCGTTGATGTGCGGAAGGCCATCGCATGGTCTTCGGATATCTTTTTCTATACGGTTGGTGGCGGCTTTGGAAATCAGAAGGGGCTCGGTATTGACCGACTTGGGTATTGGTATCGGCAATTCGGATTGGGAAGTCCGACCGGTATTGATCTCTCGGGAGAGGCGAGCGGACTTGTTCCAACGCCCGCATGGAAGGAAGAAACGTTCAATGAGTCATGGTATCTTGGCGACACTTACTTTACCGCTATCGGACAGTACTCGGTGCAAGTAACACCGGTGCAGATGGCGCGCGCAACCGCGGCGGTAGCGAACGGTGGGCGCCTCCTGAAGCCGGCATTGCTCGCAGGGCAGATACCGGTGTTTACAAAAGTGGCCGCAGATCCTTCAATGCTTGCCGTTGTGCGCGAGGGTATGCGCCAAAGTGTGACGAGCGCACTCGCTGGAGCGATTAATCTGCCGTATATAAAGGTGGCGGCAAAGACCGGTACGGCACAAACGGGCGTACGCAATCAGTATGACAACTCGTGGGTAGTAGGCTTTTTCCCATACGATGCTCCGCAATACGCATTTGCGGTCGTGCTCGAGCGTGGGCCGGAGGGCGCAGGCGAACAGGCGGTGAATGTCATGCGCGATTTTTTCGAATCTCTGCACGCTGTAAACTCGCCGTATGTCGGGGGCTTATGAGAACATAACCCCACTTGGATTTTCTAAGGCAGAGTACTGCTAAGAAAATCTCGGCGCTTGCGCTTTATAGAGCGCGCACGTACAATGCCCTCACTAGTTATGGCTGATGTACAAGATATCGTTGTCTCGCAGGAGAAGTTCGACGAGATGGTGAAAGAGCTCGAACAATTGAAGACCGTGCGTCGCACCGAGATCGCTAAGAATCTCGAGTATGCTCGTTCGCTCGGTGACCTCTCCGAGAATGCCGAATATCAGGAAGCGCGTGACCTGCAGGCCGCGACCGAAGAGCGCATCAAGAAGCTCGAAGAGCTTGTGAAGTACACGAAGATCGTCACCGACGGTAAGAAAAAGAATGAAGTATCGTTTAATTCGAAAGTCACCATTAAGAAGGAGGACAGTCCCGACATGCATGAATACACCATCGTTGGGAGCGAAGAAGCCGATATGCGCGTGAAGAAACTTTCGCACATCTCGCCCCTTGGTGCCGCGCTCATGGGAAAGAAGAAGGGCGACGTCTTCACCTTCGAGACACCCACCGGCAAGCAGACCTACACTATTGAAAAAGTTACCTAGTTCGCACGCGCCAGCAAGCCAGAAAAAGGTCGCGCTCCAGGCCGCTAGGCCAAGTCTTACTACCTTTTTCTGGCTTGCTGGCTCGTGTTAAAATGTCCCACATGGCTCTGCTTGAAACCGTCCGTGGAGATCGACTCGCGAAGATAGAGCGCCTGAAGGAGGCGGGGATGGAAGCATACCCCGCTCGCACGCTTCGCACCCACACCGTCGACGAATTCCTTGAGAATCACGCGACCTTGGAGAAGAACAGTGAGCAGGTGATGCTCGCCGGACGAGTGATGTCTATCCGTGAACACGGAGGTTCGCTGTTCGTCGATATTTTTGATGGGGGAAAGGGACAGTGCTTTCTCCAACGCGATAAGCTCGGTGAAGAAGTGTACGACCTCTTTACCGGCACGGTCGACGTGGGTGACGTTGTTGAAGTCGCCGGACTCGCATTCACGACGAAGCGCGGGATGCCTTCACTTGAAGTGGCCAGTTGGCGTATGCTCGCGAAGTCGCTCCGACCTCTTCCGGACGAGTGGTTCGGGATTAAAGATGAGGACGAGCGTTACCGTAAGCGCTATCTCGATATTCTCCTTACTAAAGATCTCGTTGGTCGCATTCGCCGCCGTTCGAAGTTTTGGAATATCATTCGCACATACCTTCTTAGTCGAGATTTTATTGAAGTGGAAACGCCAGTATTGGAGACGACGACCGGAGGTGCTGAGGCGCGCCCCTTCGAGACACACCACAACGCGCTCGATATGGACGTCTATTTACGCATCTCGGCGGGGGAGCTCTGGCAGAAGCGGCTCCTCATCGCCGGCTTGCCGAAGGTGTTTGAGATCGGCCGTATATTCCGCAATGAAGGAATGTCGGCAGAGCACGCGCAGGACTACACGCAGGTTGAGTTTTATGAAGCGTTCAAAGATTATGAGTCTGGTATGGAGATGATCGTCGACCTCTATCGCACCATCGCCGACAAAGTATACGGAACACAGGTCTTTTCGATAAAGGGCATTGACGTCGATCTCAGTAAAGAATGGCAGACGTATGATTTCTGCGCATTAATGCAACAGGAATATACTCTTGACCCGCTTGATGAAAACGCTGATTGGACGGCGGCACTCACCGAGAGAAACATTCCATTTGAGCAGGGTGCCGGTATCGAACGGCTCGTTGATATCGCGTGGAAGCAGGTCCGTAAAACGCTTGTCGGTCCCGGCTTTCTTATTAATGTGCCGGTTTATATGGAGCCGCTCGCGAAGAAGAGTGTGAAGGACCCGCGCGTCGTGGAGCGATTCCAGGTGATGATTGCCGGTTCAGAAATAGGAAAAGGTTTTAGTGAATTAAATGATCCGGTCGACCAAGAAGAGCGCTTCAAGCGCCAACAGCAGCTACGTGATGCTGGCGACAAGGAGGCCCAGATGCCGGATGCTGAATTCGTCGAGGCACTTGAATACGGGATGCCGCCTGCGTTCGGCTTCGGCGTGTCCGAACGCCTTTTCAGCTTCCTCGAGGGCGTCTCTGTGCGCGAGGCGCAAATCTTCCCTCTCCTCCGTCCGAGATAGCGAATAATCGCTTGGTCCCAGCGCCCCCAAGGGCGCTGTTTTCATAGGTGGGGATAACTTAAATTAGGGGAGTGGGGGAGAGTGGAGTATGATACATATTCAGTGGGATGAAGTGAGAAATGGGAATGGTGGCCTGTTTCTCGCCCATATGCTCACTCATTTTTGACATGTTTATCGGAGAATATCTGCACACACTAGATCCGAAGAATCGCATTTCGCTTCCGGCTAAATTCCGGAAGGGTCTCGGCCGCGCTGTCATTATGACGCGCGGCCTTGATCATTGTCTCTTCGTGTATCCGAAGAAGACATGGGAGGTCGAAGCCGAAAGTCGAGCCGTACACGCCGGCGGGACCGCGGCGGCACGTGGTCTCGCGCGCCTCTTTCTCGCCGGAGCGATGGAGGCGGAGGTTGATGCCGCCGGGCGCGTGCTTGTGCCCGACCATTTGAAAAATTTTGCTGGTCTCTCAAACAAGGCGGTTATCGCCGGCGTTGCCGGTCGTATTGAGATTTGGGATGCGGCCGCGTGGAAGAGATACACCACAGGTATTGAACGCGATGCCGACGCATTCGCTGAAAAGCTCGGCGACCACACCTGATATGGAAGCACGACACGATAGCGTACTGATGAATGAAGTTCTTGAAGCGCTTGAGGTGCAGCCAAGTGATATTGTCGTCGATGCGACTTTGGGTGGTGCGGGGCATTTTGCCAAATTGCTTTCCGCTCTCGGGGAAGGTGGCGTCATTGTTGGCATTGACGCTGATCCTGCCGCGGTGGAACGTGGGCGTGAAGCCTATGCGTTCGATCGTCGCTCTGATCGTCCCGTCGCGTATGTGGTGAATGATAATTTTCGCAATCTTGCACACGTTCTTGAACGGCTCGAGATCGCGCCGGTCAATAAGATACTCTTCGATCTCGGATGGAGCGGATACCAGATAGCCGCGCCACGCGGGTTCTCCTTTCAAAATGATGAGCCGCTCCTGATGACTTACGGCGAGGAGGGACCGTCCGGCCAGGGCGAGACAGCCGCGGATATCGTGAATACGTTTTCTGAAGAAGCGCTGGCTGACACTATCTTCACCTACGGAGAAGAACGATTTGCGCGTAAAATAGCCCACGCCATTGTTACTGCCCGCGCGAAGGAGCGCATCCTTACGACGGGAGCATTAGTTGCGGCGATTACTGCTGGTACGCCACGCTGGTATCAGCAAGGAAAGTCACATCCGGCGACGAGGACCTTTCAGGCACTGCGAATCGCGGTGAACGACGAGATTGGGGCTCTGCGCGAAGGTCTCTCCGCCGCGCTCGGTGCGCTTGCTCCAGGGGGGCGTCTCGCCGTCATCTCCTTCCACAGCATTGAGGATCGCATCGTGAAAAACATGTTGCGCGACGCGGCAGAGGCTGGGCTTGGTACGGCGACCAAAAAGCCACTTGTCCCTTCGCGTGCGGAGGTGTTGCATAATCGTCGCGCGCGCAGCGCGAAGTTGCGCATTTTTGAGCGCACGGCCGCTGTTCCGTATGCAGAGTCTGCATCACCCGCTTCTTCTATTCTTTCCTATGCATAACGTACGCCTCCACCTTCCTTTTTCTCCGCTCGCGCTGTGTTATGGAGCTGCTGGCATTCTCCTTGTCGTATACATAGGCCTTATTTCTGTGGTGATGGGCTATGCAACACTGACCGTTGAGTTCTCCCAATCGGTGAAAGATGACGGAGCTGCCATCGCGTTGCTCGAAGGAGAGTATCTCGCCTCTGTTGCCCGCATCACGGGAACGGATTATGTCGTCGAAGGTTATGCGAAACCGCTTTCGATACTATTTGTGCGTTCCGAGAGTTCAACTGCATTGCGTTAATCTATGCGCGCGCAGTTCCGCTCACGCATACGCCTCGTACTGGCGTTCATTATACTTGCCGCACTCGGTATTTTCGTTCGTCTTTATTTCGTACAGATCGTGCATGGGGATGATTATTCGCAAAAAGCCGATAGACAATTCTCTTCGGGTGGTAGCGGACTCTTTGATCGTGGCACAATCTACTTCACTCGTAAGGACGGGACACTCATTTCAGCAGCGACGCTTTCAACCGGATTCCTTGTCGCGATAAATCCGCAGATATTGAACGATCCTGAAGTTGCGTACGCCGCCCTTGAGGCGATTGCGCCCGACCAGATCTCGCACGAAGCATTTCTTGCTGCAGCCACGAAAAAGACGCGAGTCTATATAGAAGTGTTGCACCGTCTCTCGGAGGCGGAGGGACAATTGCTCGCATCAAAAAATATTCCTGGTATACAAGTCTTGCGCGAACGTTGGCGTTACTATCCGGGAGGTTCGCTCGCGTCGCAGTCGATCGGTATCGTGTCCTTCGGTTCTGGTGATACGCTCGCTGGTCAGACCGGCCTTGAGGCAACATATGACGATACACTGATGCGTTCGGGCGATTCTCTGTATAAGAATTTCTTTGCCGAACTTTTCTCAAATGTCGGCAACCTACTCGTCGCGGCGAAGGATGCACGAGAAGGCGATGTGGTGACTACTATTGAGCCAGAGGTGCAAACGCGTCTACAAAACGATCTTATGAAGATAACTCAGCGTTATTCTAGTAAAGAGTCGGGCGGGATCATTATGGACCCCTCGACGGGCGCCATCGTGGCGATTGCGAGCAATCCTTCCTATGATGCGAACAATCTGCAGAGTGTCGATCCGACACTTCTTGGAAGTCCCCTGATCGAGTCGGTGCATGAATTCGGCTCCATTATGAAGCCTCTCACGATGGCGTCTGCGCTGGATGCGGGTGCGGTCACACCACAAACCACATATGACGACACGGGATGTATCACGGTGGATACAAAAAAGATCTGTAACTGGGATCTCAAGCCCCGCGGTGTCATTCCTATGGAACAGATTATCTTACAATCGCTCAACGTCGGTGCGTCCTGGGTTGCGACCCAACTCGGACAGGACAAGTTCCGAGAGTACTTTACGAAACTTTTCGGGCAGAGGACGGGTATTGATTTGCCCAATGAGGGACGTGCGCTTCTCGGCAACCTTGCAACGACGCAACAGATAAATTTCGACAATATGTCATTCGGACAGGGAATCGCCGTTACGCCGCTACAGATGATACGTGCACTCAGTACCATTGCAAATGGCGGCGTGATGGTAGAGCCCCATCTTACGAGCGCGATACGGCTCAATTCAGGTATTGAGCGCTCAATTGACTGGGGCGAGACGACGCCCGTATTCTCCGCAACCACTGCCCGCGAAACCACAATGATGATGACGGCGGTTGTTGATGAAAAGCTCCAGGGCGGTAACGCGAGGATACCTACAATGTCGGTCGCGGCGAAGACAGGCACCGCACAGCTCACTGACGGACAAGGCGGGTATTATGCCACGGGGCGGTATTTCCATTCATTCGTCGGATTCTTCCCCTCCTATAATCCACGGTTTATCATTCTTCTCTACACGAACGATCCAAAGGGCGTCACCTATGCGTCGGACACGCTCTCGCCGACCTTCCTTGACCTTGTGCACTTCCTCATAGACTATTACGCCGTACCACCTGATCGAGGTGTCGCCACTACCACACCCGCATGAAAAGACCCCTAAAAGCCATCGCCGTTCTTATTCTCACGTTCCTCGCGCGGACCGTACTACATCGCTATCGCCCGCGCATTGTGATGGTGACCGGCTCGGTAGGGAAGACCTCAACGAAGGAAGCAGTCGCGGCCGCGCTCTCGACAAAGTTCTATGTCCGAAAGAGTGAAAAAAGTTTTAACAGCGAATTCGGCGTACCGTTCACTATTCTGGGCGTTGAAAATCCACTCAGTACTTTTCGTTGGTATAATCCCCTCGCGTGGATCATCGTTATAAAAAATGCTTTCGCACTTTTACTACTACCGAATCATTATCCAAATATGCTGGTGCTCGAGGTCGGCGCGGATAAGCCCGGCGATCTTATGCGTATATTACGCTTTGTCATTCCCGATGCAGTGGTGGTCACGCGTCTTCCCGAGATACCGGTGCATGTAGAAGCATACGCCTCTCCGGAAGCGGTGCAGGAAGAAGAATTTTCTCCTGCACACACGCTTCTTGCTGGCGCGCCACTCATTATTTCTGCTGACGATGTGTATGCGGTTGAGAATGCAAGGCGTACGCCGGCGCGCGTTCTAAGCTATGGCACGGCAAGAGATGCGGATGTGCACGTGAGCGATGCGGACTTTTTTGAAAGCGAGGATAGGGTAGCCGGCATGCAGGCGAATATCACCGCGCACGGTACACAGAGCGTGTGCGTCGTGCATGATGTAGTCGGTATGACCCAACTTCTTCCGCTCGCCGCAGCTGCCGCGACAGCAGACGCGTTCGGCATATCACCTATCGATGCGCTCGCTTCTTTTGAAAAATATGAAGCGCCGCTCGGACGTTGTCGACTACTCGCGGGGAAACATAATTCCGTGATTATTGATGATTCATATAACGCGTCTCCTGCCGCGGTTGAAGAAGCGCTGAAGACATTGAAAGTATTCCCACACGCGAAGCGCCGCATCGCCGTCCTCGGCGACATGCTTGAACTCGGACGCTACTCGGTAATGGAACACGAACGCATCGCAAAACTCGCTGGCGGAAGCGCGGATGTCATCGTCACTGTCGGCATTCGCGCCCGCGCCTTCGCACGTGTGGCAGCCCCGACGCCCGCAGGGGTCGGGGCCCCGACCACAAGCGTCGGGGAAGTGATGCAATTCGACAATGCGCGGGCCGCGGCGGAAGCACTTTCAGAAATGGTGAAAGAAGGCGATGTCATTTTGATAAAGGGCTCACAGTCCATCCGTACCGAGAGAATTGTTGAAAAATTGCTCGCCAATAAGGGAGACGTCGTAAAGCTTGTCCGACAGGAAAAGAAGTGGCGCGAACGCGCGTGAGCTTTAATTTGTGACCTCACGGGGAATCGAACCCCGATTTGATCCGTGAGAGGGATCTGTCCTAGCCGTTAGACGATGAGGCCGTGTTTGTTTTTATATCAGATTTTTGACAAATCTGCTACGCGCTAATCTTTCAAACCGTCTCGCAGGGCTTTTATTTCAGCCCCGCGGCGCATTCTGGTCGCTATTTCCTCCCCG
>JANLHF010000035.1 GCA_024653825.1 Patescibacteria group bacterium
CCTCTATCCAATTCTGTTTTTGAAACGCATTGAAAAGTGCTGTCCCAAAAAAGATTATAAATATCGCAAGACTGGTAAATTTATATTTTTCCATATTCATATCTTAACGTTTTATTTTGTATTTGTCTGGAGGTCCCCACATCCATCGAGGTTTCTCGCCTTTTTTATAACAAATCCAAATAAGTACTGCCGTGGAAATAATAATCAGAGGTAAAAACCACAGTAAGAAATCCTCGCCGGTCTCAATATACCTTTCAGCGAATAGCCCCGGCACGATAATAACGAGCAGATACGCAGCAAGCACGATCCATCCCTCTTTTTTCGCCGGAGCCCAACCCCAACCGTAAAGCCTGGCTTTGAACCAATAGCCCTGCGGATTGTCTTTCAGATACCGTATGTATTCTTTGATCATATGGTTCTTAGTATAGCTCGCGCTTTGCCTTCCTGCCCCCTCGGGGGGACGGGGGCCGGTACGGGTCGCTTTAGAGATGATTGAAGGATTTTCTGCGAGTTTCAGTGGACGAATAGGAGAGGCGGTACTGTACTGGGAATCTATTCTGGTTTTATCTTTCTTACAAAAAAGAAACTAGCAATAACGAGAACGCCCATTGAAAGAATAGCGTAGGAGTAGCTTATGTTCCCCAATGAAGCCGTACTCGCTAGTACGACACTCCATGTAATGGGACCTATGAGTGTCGCGAAACGTTCGGCAAGAATATAGAAACTAAACGAGCTCGCTTCAACTGAATAGTGTGTGAGCTCTGAAACCATTGCTCTACTGACACCCCATATCGGACCAAAGAAGAACCCTGCAATAAGACAAGCGGCCATAACAATATTGAATGAAGGAGCAAAAGCGACTATGGGAAGCAAAAACGACCAGACGACCAGAAGCCAGACCAGAGTTCGTTTGCTCCCTTTCTTATCCGAAATTTTTCCAATTATAATCGAACCTGCTATAGACAGAGTGAATATTCCTACAGTTAAATAGGTCTTGACCGTATCTGATGCTCCATACACTTTTTCTAGAAACAATGGAAAGTTGTTCGAAAATGTTATCAGCGCATCACTAAACAGAAAGTAGCCGAGAAGAAGTAAGACGAGGTTTTTATTTAATAGAATCTGCCGAATAGTTTGAAAGATTTTTTTATATTCGTTGCGAATATTTACTCTTTCTAGTATTGGTAATAACTCGCTCTCTTTAAACCAGAACAACATTGGGAGGACAAAGAGACCAAAAAGAATTGTGGCTGGGAGAAGTGTCTGTGGTCGACCCGCTGTTCCAAAAAGATACAGAGCCCCAGTAGCAAATGGTAATGTCACTAGAAGACCAAAAACGATGCCTGCGTAGTTAAATCCTTGTCCCAATCCAGAAACATAACCTCTATTTGAATCGTCAGAAATATCATTGAGCATTGGCGTATAAAAAATAAAACTAACCACATACAAATAGAGCGCAACGGTGAAAAGTATCGTTGCAAGTAACACGTGTGAGGGTGCAAACAGAACAACACAAGATGTTGCCAAATAGGTGATAAACATAAAGGCAGTTGTCCAGCGTACACCCGAGAGTTTACGACGAGTTATATCAAGACGTTGTCCGATAACAGGTGCTGTCAGAATAAATAAGATTGACGAAATAATGAGTGTTGCATTAAACCACCAATCGGGTTTGTGGCTATCCACCACGAGCCATTGAGAGAAATAGAACAAGAAGACGATCATAATAATCGAATTCGCGAAATCGTAGAGCGCCCACAGATAAATGTTTCTCTTCATAACAAGTGTCTGCTTATAATAGCGTAAAAGCCGCTCTTTCGAGCGGCTTTTACGTACGTGATGCACCACAAGAGTACTTCCATTTTCTAATCGCTTCGCTCAAGAAAATTAGGTCGCCTGTCGGTACTGTACTGACCCAAATGGGGGTCGGTACTGGTTCCTGGCGTCACAACCGTGTTGCCGGGTCCATAATCGAATTGGACTTTCTACGGCCTAGACGCTCAAGTTCGATTCTGACCCCCATTTTTTGCTTTACCCGCCGCAGTTCGATTCCGACGCTCTTGTTGGTACTAAAAATCAGTCTGCAAATTTGAGCTTCGGCCACTTCTTAAACCATTGTTTCTTCTCCGCCCTTTCCTTAACCTTCGCGATTCCTTCGCGAAAGGTCGGGCTTGGCCGCACGATAAGATTAACGAGATCGTCGATGCCATGCGGCGCGAGGAGTCTTAATTTGCCATCTTCAATTCGAACTCCAATACCTGTCGCCGTCTCTGGCCACTGCGCAATGGCATTTTCGGCTGAACCATAAGGAGGGAGATCATTCCATACATGCGCATAAAATTGATTGACTATCTCCCAAGCAATGCCTGTTTTCTCTTCCATCTGACGAGACAACTTCTCATCAGCTTGTTGGTTGTTCCCCAAAGGATCGTAATAAACTAGGTCGATATCGGCTGTATCGACTCCAGTTCGTGAATAGCTGTGCAGGTGATCCCAGACCTTGTTCCTCACAAATCCGGCTCCAATAATCCAATTCGGTAAATTGAGATCGGCCGCAATATGGATTATTTTCATCATCCACGGGTCGTTTTCTATAAGGTTGAGAATACCTTGTTCGGTCATTTTATTAGTTCGACCCAACCCAGCTTCAGCCACAAGATAACCTCGTCGTAGCATGCAACTTCCTGTGCGGGCATATTTGCGAGTATCAGCTTGATATTTTTCCCATGCACAAGATTTTGAGCTAAGCCGAATCCTAATTCGGCAAAAGTTTCAGCGCCAATATAGCCCTCGATATCGTTCTTCTTACCGTTAGCGATAAAGAGTACATCCGTCTCGGTTATGTCCTTGAAAAACTGCGTATGCACTTCTGGATAGGACTTTTCGAAAGTGTCTGACGGTATCGCTTGCGGATAATTTATTACTAAGTGTCCCTCCTTGTTATTCCAATATTGGATCCATTTTTGAATCTCATCCTGCAATCCTGCGCTCCCGGCAATAACAACCTTCATATTTACCAAGCCTCAAGCGGCCATACATCCAATGCTATTTCCTCGTATGGATGCGTACGTTTTATCGCGGCAAGTACATTGCCAACAACCGTGGTGTCGCATGTTATCTCAATGCGTTCTTCTTCAACTTGCTCCAACTCTCCGACCTTCCCTATGTGAGGCCGCGCTCCTTCTTCCGGCTTGAACCTGCCGATACCGCGAGTCGAGAAACTGCAAAAGGAATACTTCCCTAGCTTGCCGCCTCCGGCCGTGCCAATAGCTTCCCTTACGGAATCAGTATGGGTTAGAGGAACATAGACGACTATTTTGTGTTGAGTCATATCTAAAAGTATTTGCATTATGGCTCGAGACCGAGTTTTTGCGGAACTATCTCTGCGTTTTCTTCAATGATTTCTTTCAGATACTCTGCATTGCGCCTGATGAAATTTCCTATGTAATGCGAAAAAGGCAGCGCAACTGTCTCGTCGATCGAAAAGAACCGCATCTCTTGCCCTTCGTCGCCCAATTTCAATCTCTCCTTTTCGTCCTTATCGAGCCTGACGAGATATCGAACAACTGCTTTGCCATCCGAATACTGCTCGAAACCAATCCGCTCTATTCGCTTCGGAACAACACTGATCTCTTCCATAAGTTCGCGCATCAGAGCTTCGTCCGGCCCTTCTCCGTCCTCGACTCCGCCGCCGGGCAGATTCCATGTATTCGGATACGGTATAGCTGGATCGTTGTCGCGTAGAACAAGAAGTAATTTTTTATCGTATATAACGAGAGCTTTGGCTCCAAGGTCCATATGATTATTGTAGCTTGCTGCCAATCTCGACGCTCGCTTTGGCGGGTGTAATAAGTACCCATCCGATACCCGCAGTATTCTTGAACCCGAGTGTAAGTACTTCGGATTCGAATGGGCCGATCCGCTTCTTCGGGAAGTTCACGACGCAGCAGACAAGCATACCGAGTAGTTCTTCTTTGGTATGCGCCCCGACCGCCTGCACGCTCGACACTTTGGTGCCAATCTCTGGGCCAAAATCTATCTTTAGCTTGAATGCCGGATTCCGCGCTTCTGGAAAGTCCTGTACTTCGACAATCTTCCCCACTCGTATATCTATTTTCTCGAAATCCTCGTACGTAATTGTCATAGCGAGGATATTTCAAGAAGCTTCTCAAGTGCTATAGGTAGCTCCTTGGTTCCGTCACGCCCTCCGCTAAAGTGCCCTTTGTTGTGTTGAATAACAATTTCAGAACCGAGCTTGTCGCGAAAGTCGTCTTGGTTATCGAGCGGCACCCACGGATCGTCGTCGGAGAAAATGGCGACGCTCTTAGAAAGACGGTCTCTCACTTTCCCTAAATCAAGCGGGGTTTCAAACCAATGCCGCTCCGTCTCACGCACATCCTCGTCATCCTCAAGATCCTTGAGATGCTTAAAGAACCCCGCAACAAACACGACTCCACCGACTTTCTGTTCATCCGGTAGCCCTGCAAGATATCGGGCGATGACCTGACAACCCATGGAGTGACCGACGAAATACGTTTGTTCGTCGGGAGTTCCGACAGCCGCCGCGAGCTCGGGAACCCAATTCTGTACGCGCGGACTACCTGCGTCGGGAAGTTGGGGGACGATTACGATGAAGCCCTTCATCTCCAATTCTTTCTTCAACCACGGGAACCATCCTTCGTCTGGCGTACCATCCCAACCGTGAGCAATAATGACTCTTTTCATGTCATTCAGTATAACTCGCATCGAACGTTCCTGCCCCGTCTAGCATGACCCGGACGGGAACTCAGGAACTCTTGTATTCATTGAGTTCCCCCAGTTCGATTCCTGCGCCCCTGCTCTAAATCGGATCAATTTTGGCGTGATTGCGACACGAAATAGCGCTGAATACGAGAGTCGGAATCGAACTGGAAATATGTTGAATTTGCTACATAACAGAAAAAGCTCGCGGTGTATTTGCGAGCTTTTTCTGGTGAACACCCTGAGCGGTACAGTACTGACTTTGATGCCTGTCGGTACTGGTTCCTGGCGTCACAACCGTGTTGCGGGGGCCGGAATCGAACCGGCGTCTGGAGGTTATGAGCCTCCCGAGGTACCTCTCCTCTACCCCGCTATGTCTACTTTACTCTTTTCCAATGAGCCTGGCTAGACTCTCTTTATTCTTGAACGACTTCAGTCGTTTCTCCTCTTTCATTGCTTCCGCACGCGTAGAATAATCAGCCGAGTACATAATTTTCCAAGGCGCATATTTGTTTGACCACCCATGGCGACTTGCGTCATTATGTTCGCTAAAACGCCGTTCAAGATCGTTTGTGTGCCCTATATAATATTTCCCAGAACTCAAACTTTCTAAAATATATACCTTCATGGGTTATGAGTCCCGCTTCCAGCGGGATACCTCTCCTCTACCCCGCTGTTTTCAATACTACACCTGTATGAATAGGTTGCGCAACCTTGTATTTCAGAAGCGAAAAAATGATTCAAGGTGCGCGACGCGGGAAGATGGCTTTCGGAGACGTACCAGACGGTACGGCGGAGAAAGTCAGCGGGACCCGCAACAAAGCAGATTGGATTATTTTATCGCTTCTGCTAGATAACTTTGAATTCGTTGAACACCGCCTCGAAGTGAGCGATGGTGCGCTGCGCGACGGTCTCAGAGAGATCGAAAGCGGAGCCTTGGTGCGCGATCTGATTGCGCACCTTGTGCGCTTCCCAAGCGTCTTGAAGCGTCTTGAAGTCATCCGGATCGGCACTCTTCAACTTCTCACCGATGCCGTCGCCCGTATACCCTCGTTTCGCCAATACATCGTCGAGCATGATGTCGGCCTCGACAATCGCCTCGCGCCATGCGCTCGGACTTCCTCCCTCAAGAAGGGATTGGATGTGTCCCCAGCGCGGATGCATCCCCCCCTTCGCTTCCGGCGGTACAATGACCGTACTGTAGTACTCCTCCTCACGCTTCCGTAATTCAAAAAGCCGAATCATCACGTAGATGATGATAACGAGCGCGATAATCGAGAGAAGATATCCGATGACAATGATCCAGAGCCAGAGATGGGAGAGAAAAGAATAAAATTGATTTAATCCGACCGAGCCGTAACAGGTGCCGCGCAGACAGTCATAAAAGAGGCGGAACCAGTATTCAACATTGGCCTGCATATGCGCTTAGTATAGCGCCTCTGTGGCGCTCCCTGCGGCGAAAAGCACATCCTCTGCCTGATGTGGCGCAGTGAAATGTATTCCGATGGGGAGTTTTCTACCTTCGCGCTCTACCGTGCCCATCGGAACCGAGATAGCCGGCATACCGGTCAAGTTTGCAGTCACGGTGAAAATATCTTCCAGATACATCGAGAGAGGGTCGCCCTTCTCGCCAAATTTGAAAGCGACTGATAATGCAGTTGGGGTCATAATGACGTCGACCTTTTCAAACGCCTTGTCGTACTCCGCACGCAAAAGCGAACGTACGGCCTGCGCCTTATGATAGTACGCATCGATGTAGCCCGAGGAGAGGACGAAGGTGCCGAGGAGAATACGTCGACGCGTCTCGGGACCGAAACCTTCGGTACGCGAGAGAATATAATCATCGAGCGGTTTCTCTCCGCGTGCCGCGTGACCATATCGCATACCATCAAGACGCGCGAGATTGGTTGAAACCTCGGCCGGCATAACGATGTAATAGGCCGCGAGAGCATGCTGATTCATCCGGAGTGGTATGTCTACTAATGTATGGCCATCTGTCACAAACCTCCTTATTAACGTGCTGAACGGCTGATCCGGCAGGTTAACAAGATGTTTGACGAAATCCGGAATCCCAATACGGAGTTTTTCTGGTACTGTTTTTTGCGGGTATAGGTTATCGGGGATTGTTGTTGAGTCCATCGCATCAATGCCGCGAATCGTTTCATACAAAATGCGCGCATCGGCGACGGTCTTCGTGAGCGGGCCGATTTGATCGAGCGACGAGCCCATCGCGATAGCACCCGAACGCGAGACGGCGCCATACGTCGGCTTCAGCCCCACGATGCCCGTAAATGCCGCCGGTTGGCGGATGGAGCCGCCGGTGTCGGTACCAAGAGCGGCGATGCAGAGATGCGCGGCAACAGCCGTAGCAGAGCCGCCCGAAGAGCCGCCGGGAACGCGCGAGGTATCGTGAGGATTTTTCGTCGTGCCGAAGGCCGAATGCTCAGTCGACGAACCCATTGCAAATTCGTCCATATTGGTGCGACCAACGAAGAGTGCCCCCGCCTCTTTCAGTTTTTTAATGACTGCCGCATCATAGGTTGCGCGATACTTCTCGAGCATCTTCGACGCAGCGCTCGCGATATGCCCTTCTATTAAAATGTTGTCCTTAATCGCGAGCGGTATGCCGCAAAGTAGTGGTGCGGCTTCTTTCTCGGTATCAATGCGAATTTGTGCTGCATCCACCGCTCTTTCATCAATAGCAAAAAGTTCGAGATACGCGTTCAATTCTGGATTCCTCGCCTGCGCGGCGGCCGCGCAGGCGTCCCAGAGCTCGCGCACGGTAATCTCACGCGCGCGGAGCGCGCGTGAGGCTTCTTCAAGTGTCATTTCATTCGGCCGAAGGTCCCGAGTATTTGTCGAGGGATTAGTCATGAGAGAGTATCTGCTTCACTGAAAGCGCGTCGCCGGCGCGTGCAGGAAATTGCACGACAATCTTCTCTGTATACGCGCCTGCTTCATGTGGAGAGCCGTCCTCCCGCATCACGTTTCTCAACGCCGGTTTATCACGCAAGGAGTCGTCTTGCGAGAGATCAAGATCCTCAAGCTGACCGACATACGCCAATATCGCGTCGAATTCACTCGTAAACTTCTCGAGTTCTGCGTTCCCTACCCGTATGCGCGCGAGCGCTGCAAGCTTCTTCACTTCTTCAGTCGTTGCCATTTTTGCACTGTATCACGCCCCGAGCCTTTTGAGGAATTCGACCTCGGTAATGACCGAAACGCCGAGCTCCTTCGCTTTTTCAAATTTGCTCCCCGGATTTTCTCCTGCAACGACGAAGGACGTCTTCGTCGAGACCGACGCGGCGGCTTTGCCGCCCGCACGGCGCACGCGCGCTTCAGCTTCTTCGCGCGAGAGCGTCGGCAGTATCCCCGTAATGACAACCGTCTGACCGGTCAGCGGACCCTTTGTCGGTGCAATAACCTTTTGGACCTTGAGATGTTTCGCGAGACGGACCAGAAGCGCGCGGTTACCCGCTTCTTTGAACCAATCCGCAACCGCCTTCCCGATAATGGGACCGATGCCTTCGATGTGAGAAAGCGTTTCTTCGTTTGCCGCTCCAAGCTTCGCGAGCGTACCAAAACGAGTGGCAAGCAAATAGGCATTTTCTTCGCCCACATGCAGGATACCAAGACCGATGAGTAGCCGATCGAGCGAGACCTTCGTCGCATCCTGTATTGCACCAATAAGTTTGTTTGCCTTTGTTTCTTCGAAACCTTCAAGCGTAAGGAGTTCATCCTTCGTCAATTCAAACATATCGTCAAAATCGGAGATGAGACCGTGCTCCATAAGCGTACGCACGGTTTCTTTTCCCATCCCGGTTATATCAAGTGCACTTTTGCCGGCGAAGTGAGCCAACCGGCGCGACTGCTGTTCGAAAGAGCCGGCCACCTTACAGCGGTGTGCCGCTTCTCCTGGCACGCGCTCGATACTACCGTCGCTGCCACACAGGTTTGAGTGTGTCGGGAATTCCCATGATTTTGCATTCTTTGGCCGTAGCTCCATGATGACTGATACAACCTCGGGAATAACGTCGCCCGCTTTCTGCAAAATCACCGTGTCGCCGATGCGAATATCTTTTTCTTTTATAAAATCCTCGTTGTGCAGAGTCGCACGGGCGACCGTAGAACCCGCAACTGCCACCGGCCGCAAGTGCGCGACCGGCGTAAGCTTCCCTGTGCGTCCCACCTGGAGCACAATATCTTCCACTATCGTCTCTACCTGTTCAGGCGGGAATTTATACGCGATGGCGAAGCGCGGCGCCTTACCGGTATAGCCAAGTGTTTCCTGCGCCGCGTGACTTTCTACTTTGAGCACGACGCCATCGAGCTGATAATCGAGTTTCTCGCGCGCGTTCCCCTGCCATTTCTGCCAATAAGTAAAAACTTCTTCGATAGAATCCGCATGCCGATGTTCTTGGTTGACCGGAAAGCCGAGAGAAGCAAGGTACTCAAGCTCTTCGGTCTGTGTTGGAGGGAATGATTCAGAGGTCTGCGCCGTATCATAGATAAAGACTTCCAGTGGCCGTTCCGCTGCAATGTTTGGATCGAGTTGACGGATGGAGCCCGCTGCGGCATTGCGCGGATTCGCGAATTCCGGCTCTCCCTCCCTCTTTCGACGCTCGTTCAACCTCTTCATCCCTGACCGCGTGAGATACACTTCCCCTTCGACCACAATATCCAACGACCGTCCAAGTTCTTTCGGCACGGATGCAATCGTACGGACGTTGTGAGTAACGTCTTCGCCAATGACGCCGTCGCCACGCGTCGCGGCGGTAACAAGACGACCCTTCTCATACGTAAGAATGACCTTCAGTCCGTCTATCTTCAGTTCAAGATCATAGGACTGAGTAGTACCGCTTACCTTACGCACTCGTTCATCAAACGCACGGATGTCAGTCTCCGTGAACGCATCGTTAAATGACCATTGCGGAACCGAATGTCGCACCTTTTTAAGGAATGGCATTGCCGCTCCCGCAACAACCTGTGTCGGCGATGCCGGCGTGATGAGTTCGGGATGCCTATCTTCCAATGCTGCGAGTTCATACTTCAGAGAATCGAGTGCCTCAGGTGATATTGGTGACGCATCCTTCTCGTGTTGTAGGGTGCGATATTTCGTTATTGCTTCGCGTAATTGCGCCGCACGTTCCTGATCTTTCTTTGAGACGGTCATACGCCCTCACTCTACCAGAAGAGGCCTAATAAGCGGAGCTTTCTAACCACGCTTGCTTCGGACAACTAAATGAAGACATTCAGTTGTCTCTCAGCTCGCTTGTTAGTAGTGGACACCGAGACCGCGGGACACGAACCGCGCTCCGGAAGGACTCGCCACAACG
The DNA here is from genome assembly GCA_024653825.1 of Patescibacteria group bacterium. Lineage (GTDB taxonomy): Bacteria > Patescibacteriota > Minisyncoccia > Phycocordibacterales > Phycocordibacteraceae > C7867-001. The sequence goes on from JANLHF010000035.1 coordinate 10,077, forward strand.
CTACAGGACACATCATATCCCTGTGAAAAGAGATACGTGATGCCAGTATTCGGCGCCGGTTTATATACCGTCACATCCGCACATCGTTTCCCTGCATCGAGAGAAAAACGCTCTTTAATCACCATCGTGGCGCCATACGAATAACTTAATTCTGTCGCATATGCAGGGACATCGGCACAGGCAACCGTCGTAATCGATTCTGGATGCACATTCGCGCTATGCGACGCATAGTCGAAGAGATTCTGTCGCTGATCAGCAAAGAGTGCACACTCGAGCGCGGCATCGGCCGCATAAAAGGCATACTGCGATTCAACGGCTTCAGACGCGAGCACCTGCTGCTTATATCCGATTGAGGAGAGCGCGAGGCCCAAGAAAAGCATCACGGACATAAAGATGACCGCAATAAGAAGTGCGAACCCGCGTTGTGATTTTTTTATTGCCATGGCGTAAGGTGATCGGTAACGGTAACAGAATACGGGATGCCGTGATAACTCCACGAAACAGTCGAGATAATCTGTTCATCGTTTGCCGACACGTCAACCGCCTGAATACTGCGCACAAAAGGAGTTATCGTAGATCCTTGGGCATTTTGTTGACTATAGATCCCACTCGATAGAATGTAGAGGGGCGCACTGCAACTATTCCCCGGGCAGGAGGCGACCGGCGATGCATTGCCCGGTGCAGGATCGAGCGTGCACACCTTGGGTGCACGACATCCAAAGATGGACGATGCATCTGAAGAAGGGTTATTCAGGAAATTGACCCATGCCGTACTGGAAATATCCGTATCACCAGCTCGATACGCTGCGAGGTATTCATTGTCACGCATGCGGCGCACGTATTCGATACCCTCCTGCGCAAGGTATGATGCCGTCAGTTGCGTGCGTGCAGTCTGCGCGGCCACGATCGCCCGACTCGCAGAAAAAAGCGGGCCGGACACGGCGAGCGTCACAATAGTAACCGCAATCATTGTCTCTACTAGCGTAAAGCCGAGGACGGCTTTACGCTCGGCGATTGCCTCGAACAAGCAAGCATGAACGCTTTCTTGTTGCTCGGCTCGCTTGATAGTAAACGCTTTCATACTCATATATCAGGGCCACGCATCGTTGCTCCTGTTTCAACCGTGAACGGCTCAGACTTCCCGGCCGCATACGAAACAGTGCCGGACACGACGATAGTAACGTGCGGTTGGAAGGCATCGCTCGACGCCGTACCAAATGCATAAAAGGTCAGAGAGGATACATTGACCGAGGGGTCCGTGAGTGCAACACCATTCTGCATAATAACTCCATTTCCACCAGGGGAGGAGAGCGTGTAGCTTACCCCTGCCCCCTTCTCGTCGGTCACTGAGAAGCTTGCTCCCCCGCTTGGGCAATCAACGCCGACTGAAGGACATCCGTATTCTGTCCCCGTGCGAATGGTTCGCGTCATCGTTTCAAGGGCGAATGAAAGATTGTCGATACCGGTCGCGATACCCTGCACCTGACGGTTGATGCCGATCATTATGAGGTATGCACCGGAAGCAAGCAGCATCACAATCGCGAAAAGCCCGACTGAGACGATGAGTTCAATAAGGGTATATCCTCGATTTTTATTCATGGCATGAAGAGGGGTCCGAGGGAGCATTCGCGACTATCTGTCCCGATGACATGATAGAAATAAATTTTGTACCGCCTTGTGGCGCAGCAACCGTAAGACACGCCTTTGTCACCGGGAATGCGGGAGAATATGCCCCGTTGACGCTCATGAACGGATTCGGACTCGGGCGCACAAAGACGATGTCGAGCGCAGTAATGCCCCCATTTGTGGCACACGACCAACTGCCATTCGCAAATGAGCAAAAATTGCTGATTCCCATGCCATTGCCGATCGTATAGGTCTGCAGGAGAGAGTCGCTGCCACTCGTGTAGACATAGTCCCCCGGCTTACAGTCGGGGGTATCACAAGAAACGGCTGGCGACGTATCGGCAAAGAGAACAAATGTTGTGGGGGAACCGCTCACAAAATGGAGTCCGTATCCCGTCCTTTCCGACACTAAACCTCCCGACGCATCGATGAGAGCGCGACTTCCGAGACCGCGCGACTGAGCCGAACGAAGAGAGAGGGCGATATCATACGCAGTACTTCCGAGAATGAGCGTCTTATTAAACGAACCCTGGCTCGTGAATACGACCGACGTTATGGTGGTGATGATTGCAAGCACCACCATCAACTCAATTAACGTGAACCCCCGTGCTAGAGGCCTGACAGAGACGCGATGAAAGTAAAGGGATTCCATTGGGTAAAATAGGCGAGGAGAAAGCCGGCGGCGAGAAAGGGCGCGAACGGTACCTCAACTCCTATTCTAGAGCCGACAGGCCTCAGGAACAATATGAGTACGCCAACAACCGCTCCAATCCAAAATGAAAATATGAACCCGGAAAGCGCGGCCGAGCCGACGAGAAGGGAGAGGCCAAACACAAACGGAGTATCGGCAAGACCCATAGCACGACCGCGAGAGAGAACATGGATGAGCGCAAGACTCCCTGCAATAAGAAACGCGGGAACCACTATTACATAAAACGCGCCAAGAGACGATGCTTGCAAGAATCCAGTAAGCGCAGTGGCGCAGACGAAAACGATAAGGAGCGGGGCCGGCAATATTTGATGGGCGAAATCATAGAGGACGAGCGCGAGAACGAGTGCGAGCGATAGAAAGAAAAAAGGGAGTGTAACGACAAGCCCTAATTTATAATACGCGAGGACAAAGAGTGCACCGAGGAGAGCTTCGGTGAGTGGCGCGAGGAACGAGATGCGTGCGCCACAGCAGTACGCACGACCACCCAAGAAGAGGTAAGAGAGAATAGGCACCATTGCGTACGGTGGCAACGGTGCCGTACAAACATCACAGCGTGAACGGCCGGATAAAAATCCCTCGCCGGTGCTAAGACGTGCGACAACAACCCCAACAAAACTCGCAATAATTGCCCCGAACATAAAGAAAGCGAGAGGGAGCATCATGTAGGCATCAGTATAACGCAACAGAACTCCGCGGGATGCGGAGTTCTGTTGTTTCAGAAAAGCTTGTCTCTAAGAGCAGGTCGTGGCTACGCCGAGTGCGGTTGCAGTTGTGGTTGCTGCACCAGTGCTGTCAACACAGTAGTAGGTACCGGCCGTCGAAACGAGCTCGGCCGACACTGCATATGCCGTCCCATTCGCTGCAACGTTACAAGTGACTGAGCCGGAGGCATTCGCCGCATCAGCAGCAGTCACCTGTTTGACAATTGTCGGGTCGGAAAACAGGTTGTCCGCCGCCGCACAGCTGCTCTCGTCAGTTCCATTGGTGCCATAGCTGGCATTATCCGTGCGATAAATTTCGGCCTGCGAACGGATACCTCCTATATCAGACTGAATGGCCGCATCGCCGCCCTTAGAGCGGGCTGTGTTGAGTGAAGCGAGTACGACCGCTGAAAGAATACCTATGATGGCGATGACGACGAGTAATTCGATGAGGGTGAAGCCTCGGTTATTTTTGATATACATATATACGTGGAATTAAAGAGTGTTTTTGTTAAGGACAGGTAAAGGTTGCTGTCGGAAATGCGGTTGTCCCAGTCAGCACTGATCTCGCATTTCCTGTCGAATCGACACACCACCACGCAGAGGGTGTGGCGTTCAGCTTCACTGCGATAGCATACGACGTACCAGCCGCGACACAGGCGACGTTACCAGCGGTCCCTCCGCTCGCGCCGAGGGCTCCAGTGAGAGCTCGTTGAATGGTCGGGTCGCTAAACATGCCCGCACCGCCGGTATTGCAGGCGGTCGTGGTGAATGCCTGCGTACCATAGGTATTGCCGTTGCTCCCGTAGTAGATCTCCGCCTGGGTCTGCGACGTATTAACGTCAGACTGAATAGCGGCGTCATTGCCCTTAGAGCGGGCTGTGTTGAGTGAAGCGAGTACGACCGCTGAAAGAATACCTATGATGGCGATGACGACGAGTAATTCGATGAGAGTGAAGCCCCGGGAACGGTTTTTATGCATAGATTATTGTATGTGACTAATAAATGAATTGTACACCTAGTTGGCCCTAGAGGAACCCTGGGTGTGGACAACCCCGACGCGAAGCGGTCGGGGGGCCGACCGAAGCGTCGGCCCACTTAAATAGCCCCGGCAAGGTTGTAAATAGGGAGAAGCACGGCCGCAAGCAATACACCGACGCCGAGACCTAAAAGAACGATCATAATAGGTTCAATGAGCCCGACGAGCGTATCGACGGCATTAGACACCTCGCGACTATAGAATTTGGCCAGTGTAGAGAGAATCTTACCGAGTTCGCCCGTCTCTTCTCCTACTTTTGCCATTGCGACCATAATGCCAGGTATTTCTGGATGCTTGCCGAGTGCGTCTGATATAGAGGACCCTCCCCTCACATCGGCTCCGACCTGCGCGAGTACCCCTGAATATACGCTGTTTCCTACTACCGAGCCGGCGATCTCGATCGCTTCGACTACCGGAACACCGGAGAGAAGCATCGTGGAAAAATTGTCGGCAATGCGCGCAAGGTAAAGTTTACGATACAGGTCGCCGACATAGGGAATCGAGAGTTTCAGAGTGTCGAGCACCAATTTACCATGTTCGGTCTTCCCCAACCGCCACACATAAAAACCGAACGCAATAAGTCCGATAAGTACAAAAATGCCGTATTGCACTAAAAAGTTCGAAAAGCCTATGACTATTGCCGTATACAGAGGCACCGTCTGGCCAGAGTCGATAAGCACAGCGCTAATCTTTGGTATAACGAGCGTAAGCATCAGTGTCATAACCCCGAAGAAAACCGCTATAACGAAGATTGGATACACGAGTGCGTTCTCGGCCTTGCTGACAATATCGTAGGTGCGATCAAGATAATCGGCGAGATAGACAAATGTTTCCGACAATTTTCCCGACTCTTCACCAGAACGAACCATATTTACATAAAACATCGTGAAGACCTTCGGGTGACGTGCAAGCGCCTTGCTGATGGGACTTCCCCCTTGAATATCGTCGCCGACGGCAGAAAGGACAATCGCGAGATTCTTATTTTCAACTTCGGCTGCCAGCAGACGGAAGATGCGGAGCGCGGACACTTGGGCCTCAAACAGCGTCGCAATCTGTCGCGAAAGAATGACAACGTCCTTATTCGAGATGTGACCGCCAAAAAACGGTATGTTCATTTCGAGTAACGATTTCTTTTCTGCCGATTCGATTGCCGAAACGATAAGGTTACGCCGCTGAAGCGCAGAGACGGCGACTTCCTGCGTAGGGGCCTCGATGGTGCCGTCCCGCTCGTGAGAATCCTGATCAATGGCGTGGTATTTAAAGAGCATATTAGAGGTAACGTTCAAAGGTCTTGGGATCCATCGCATGCTCGTAGGCATGTTCGACGGTTACCTCCCCCCTTTTAACCAAATCAGCGAGCGAGCGGTCCATATCAATCATTCCCTCCTGTGAAGACGTTTGAATGACGGCGCTGACCTCTTGGGTACGTCCGTCGCGAATGAGTGTGCTGACCGCATTGTTATTGATAAGCAATTCATAGGCGGGGATGAGCCCTCCCGAAACGCGCGGAATGAGGCGCTGGGAAAAGATGGCGGCTAAGGAGCCGGCGAGCTGGACGCGCACTTGCCCTTGCTGTTCGGCCGGAAACATATCGATGATGCGATCAATTGTTTGTGCCGCGTTGTTGGTGTGAAGCGTCGAGAAGACAAGGTGTCCGGTCTCGGCAGCGGTTACCGCTGAAGAGATAGTCTCATAATCGCGCATCTCGCCGACCATGATAACATCGACATCTTCGCGAAACGCACTTTGGAGCGCCGTATGGAAATCAGGAGCATCGATGTGAATCTCGCGCTGATGGATGAGCGATTTTTTCTGCTCGAAGAGATACTCGACCGGATCTTCAATCGTGAGGATGTGTTCTGCACGCGAGTCGTTGATCCGGTCAATCATCGCAGCGAGCGTGGTCGACTTGCCCTGCCCCACTGGACCGACACAAAGGAAAAATCCCTGTTCTCTCTGAGTGAAGACTTCGAGCACCGACGGAAGATTGAGCTCTGAAAAAGTATGGATTGAACGCGGGATGAGTCTGAGCGCTAATGCGACCGTCCCTTGTACTCGATACCCGTTGACACGGAATCGCACATTTTCTTGATGCGCATATGACAAGTCAATGGTCTGGTCTTGTCTAAACGAATCCCATCGGTCCGGCGGTACGATACTCTTCAACATCGTCTCAGTCTCTTCATTCGTGAGTGCTGGATATTTCGCAACGGGTATCAATGCACCTGAGACGCGCAACATCGGAGGACCGCCCGTAAAGATGTGGAGATCGGAACCGCCCTGAGCGACGACGAGATCTAAAAGTTCTCCGAGGCGTTTGTCCGCAACCATAGTGCTCAGCCGGCTTTCCCTGTCCCAGCGATACCCGTCTCAATCGTACGCAGCGTTTCAGAGAGCACTTCTGAAGGAATGGCGGACGCCTTGATGATGTACCCATCAACTGCAAGACTTTTCGCACGTTCAATATCAGAATCCTGCCCCTGGTTCGAGAGGATGATGATCTTCGAACCTATGGCAAGTTTTTCCTTTCGTATAGACTCAAGCGTTTCAAAACCCCCCACGCCCGGCATGATGATGTCGAGCAGAATCGCGTCGGGCACGATCACGCCCTCTTTCCGCAATGCGGCGAGCAATTCCTCTCCACCTACAAATACTGTTACCTCGTGACCGGCGCCTTTGAACTTAGCCGCATAGAGATCGAGAAGAAATCGGTCATCATCAACGAGATAGATTCTGTATGCCATTGTAAATAGTATACTATGCTCAGCGTCAAGCGCTGTTCGCTTCAGGGAAAAGTTCCCCGCCAAGCGTATTAACTTCTTCAAACGGTATTTCTCCAGCGAGGGCTTTCATGATGGCGTCATCACGCATCGTAAGCATCCCCCCTGCACGTGCAGCGGCATAGATCTTCTCTTCGACCGGATCCTTCAATACCACTTGCTCAAGTTTTTTATCCATACGTAAAATTTCCAATACGGCAGTACGCCCGCGCGTGCCACTTGGACACTCTGCGGTCGGCTTTGCGTGGTAGAACTCCTTGAACGGCGGGAGTGCGCGGCGATGCTCTTCAGGCAGGTCGGCAAACTGCCGATCAAGAAATACTTTGATGCTGTCCTTGACCGGGAAAGGCTCTCCTGCCCCTGGACAGAGCTTCCGAACCAATCGTTGCCCGATAACAGAAATGAGAGTTGGTGCAATGAGGAATGGATCGACACCCATATCAATGAGGCGTGGGATGGCGCCGACCGCGGTATTGGTGTGAATAGTGGAGAACACGAGATGACCGGTCAATGCCGCCTGAACCGCCAACACCGCGGTTTCTTTGTCGCGAATCTCGCCAACCATGATGATGTCCGGATCTTGACGAAGGATGGCACGCAGACCATTCGCAAACGTGTAGTCGATCTCGGGTCGCACTTGGCTCTGTGCAACGCCCGGTATCTCATATTCAACCGGATCTTCGAGCGAAACGACATTGGCCGTTTCGCGATCAGTCTCGGAGAGCATTGCGAAGAGAGTGGTCGACTTGCCGGAACCGGTCGGCCCCGCGATGAGAATAATGCCGTACGGAGCCTTCATCATCTCGCGCACTGAAATGAGCTGTGATGCACTCATCCCAATCGTCTCAAGCGTCGCAGTAGCGTCAGAACGATCGAGAATACGCATCACAACCTTCTCGCCGAATTCAGTCGGGAAGGTTGAAACACGGAAATCAACCCGGCGGTTCTCGACAGTCGCAGAAAATCGTCCGTCCTGTGGCTTGCGCTTCTCGTCGAGACGTAGTTTGGAAAGAATTTTGATACGCGCAACAACCGCATCATGCACTTTCGCCGGAAGCTCGAGCGACGTATGTAGATCGCCGTCCATACGGAAACGGACCCGAGTCTTCGCCGGCGAAGGTTCGATATGTACGTCGGAGGAGTGGCCTTCAATTGCGTATCGCAAGATCGTTGAAACGATCTTGGTCACCGGCGCATCCTCCTTTAACGTTTCGTGTAGGCTGGAAGAGCCAAGTGGATCCTCGCCGACCACTTCTTCTCCGGGTCGGGCCATAACGTGCGCCTTCGAAGATGATACAGAAGATGTTTCATATTCAGAAAGGGCTTTCCCGATTTCTCCGGAGAGATTCTGATACGCATCAATAACCCGGTCAAAATCTTGTTTCGTGATAAGAAATATCTTGTAGGGCATGCCGATCTTCCCCGAGATGAACTGTAGCGCGTCAAGCGCCTCAATGTTATCAGGATCAATGACACCCACTTCGAGCGCGCCCTCAGCAACAGAGAGCGGCACAAACCCATAATGACGAGCGGAATCAATCGGTATGTACGCAAAAGTTGTTTCGTCGGCAGGAGGGTCTCCAAGGATGCGGGAAGGGATGCCGTATGCCTTACCTGCCTCGGCAAGCGCCGATTCAAGCGAGATGCCATGTTCAGTTAACACCTCCGAAATCGGTTGTTTCTCCGCGAGTTTCCCCTCGACCGCCGTACGGTCCGCTGGAGAAAGGAGCCCTTTGTCAACAAGAAAGCCGAGAAAGTTCATTACTCATTTTGTGCCCACAAGTGAAGCGAAGGGGTCGAGACGTCCGGAAGATTCGGGCGTGATTGGTGTCGCGAGATTAACAAGCGACATAAAGCGCGCATCAGAAAGGATCGCCGTATCGAATGATATTGGTTGCAATTGGCTTACCAAAATCTGAAACTGCGTTTGCACCGGATTTTCGGTTGTTACAATGGTCAAAGGTGCCTGGTCTGCTGTCCCGGTGAAGAAATACCAGTATGCTCCCAAGGCGACAATAAGCGTCACAACGATGATCAGTACGGTGTTGGAGTCAATTTTCATACAATAGCTCTTAGCGAAGCCAATAAAGGCGCAGGGTCATCCTATAACTGTAGATGCCCGTATCGGAACCATCAACGTCAATGAACCGCACGTCGAGCAAGCGAGCACTTCTCTCAGTTCCTATAATAAATGCCTGGAGCGCCGCATATGTGCCAATTGCCGAGAGCGAAAGATCGACCGAACCAACGGGGGTCGATCCGGCTACTGGCAGGGTCTGTGTCGCCGAACTATTACCATTCGCCGTGCCACTTATCACATCGATATTCGAAAGTGAAAGTCCCGAGCGCGCAGCCAACGCATTCAGATCTAGGATGAGGCCGACGTTATCGACCGAATTCGGCAGAAAGGAGGTGAGCCGTTCGAGATTCGTTGGGTCTATATTATTGCGCTCCGAAGCTAGTTGGTTTTGCTGTTTTGCATATTGATTTGCAGCAGCAAGCGCCTGATCATCAAACGCGATGGAGGCCTTCGTAGCAGCGATAGATCCTGACCATGTCGGGCCTACATACACAAAGAGAATGCCTGCAGCAACGAGGAGAGCGCCGAGGGGAAGAATGCGCGTGTTCATGGCGAAAGAGGAGCTCCTTGTGCAGAAGGAGGAACGTCGGGAGAAGGAGTCATTATTGACTCAGGCGCGGACGACGTTGGTGAAAAGACAACGATCTTCAGATCAATCGTCGCTGAGAGCGCAAACGAAACCGAACCATCTCTATTGACGTTTATGTTCGAGAAAATGGCGTCCTTGATGTGGCCATCCATCGCAAACGCGTTGCTGGCGGCCGCTAGCGCATTAAAACTCTTCGCTACCCCTACGCCATCAACCTTGGGAACGCCCGCATCGTTCAGAGCGAGCTGCAATGATGAGAAACGTACGTTGGCGGGGAGTACCTTTTCTAGAGAGGAGAAAAAACCTGAAAACGCAATATGTCCATTAAGAAGCGCCGAGCCGGAAGAAAGACGATTGCGTAGTCGAACGAAATTTTCAACGGTCACTGGATCAATGGCCGCCTGTGCTTTAGCGAGTGCGGTGTCCTTCGCTGTTTTATCCGACGCAAGAATGCGCCCGTAGACGAAAACGCCGAGCGCGAGTACAAAAACAACGGCTAGAATTAGATACGCGAGCGCATCGAACGTGCTGGTGAAATCGGAGCGGAAGCGGCGGGCCGCCGCCGCATGCGGAACGAACGATGTTGGTATCGTGGGGGGAAGGGCCATTTCCCTTTTAGTATACGCTATGTGTACAGGACCTTCTTACCCCCGCTGTGCAAAACGTTCTTTTTTAAATCTCTTCAAGCTTGCGTAATGCCAAACCGACCGCGACGACGAATTCGGGACCGATCTCTTCAAGAACAGGGCGCATGAATGCAGGCGCCTCAGTCTTTGAAAAGGGGTCCGCCACGTGTACATCGATAGAAAAAATATTTTTTGCATATATACCGAGTTCTTTTGTCACGCCACCACCGCCAGCGAAAATGATTGTGGAAACTGATTTCCGACGCGCAGTCTCGTACTGCATCAGGACGCGCCGTACCTCTGCAAAGATGCGTGAGAAGACGAGTTCAGGGCTCCCAAGTGTCGCACTGTCGACAAGACCCTGTCTCTTCTTAAGTTCCTCGGCCTCGGGAATGGAAACGTTGCTGGAAACTGCGATAGCACGTGTGATGTCTTGGCTACCGACGCTGATAGCATGCGAAAGCGCTACGACGCCATGTTCGACAACATAGACCTTCGTCGACGCGGCACCGACATCAAGCACCATGACCGGTTTTACCGAATCATCGACTGCGGCGCGAATGGTGCTAAAGATTTCAATCTCATAAAAACTTGCCTCGAGCTTCGCGCCCGCGACGATATTTTGTAGCAACGTGAGCTCGTCGTTATGTACCGCCACGAGCAGTACTTCAACCTTACTCCCGAAAACCGGCCCCTTCGAACCTTCGTCTCCAGCGATAGACTGTGACGGACTCATCTGTGGCACGACGAACCAATCGAGCTGTACCTCGCTTGCGGGCACGGGAATATACTTGCGGGCCTCGAGTTCGATGACCGTTTTTTGTTCCTTTGCATCAGCGCGATACGGTAGTTCAACCAGCGTGAGAAGAGAGCGCGCATACGGAATTGAAACACCACAACTCTTTGTCGTCACCTTGGCTTCGCGTAAAAGGTCTTTCAATGTTTCGGTGATCTGTTCGGCTGAGAGATTTGTCGCCTGCCCCACGTCGGCACCTCCATACGGACCGAGGGAGAGTTCGCCATAGGTCTCAAGCACCGCCTGTCCCCCCTCTTTTCGCAGCTGCACGACCTTCAACGAAGAAGAACCAATATCAACGCCGAGCACGCTTTTTTCCTTCTGCGCAAAAAGACTGGAGAAGAATGCCATGCAACAATACTACCATGATGAATCCGCGACGCTGGTTCGACTTCCTCTTCCCTCCTCGCGCAGACGAGCATATAGTTCGCAATATTCATCTTGATGAGTTTCTCGCGCTCGTCACCCCGCGACTTGTTCCAGATACACGCCCGGGTACGGTCACCCTCCTTCTTTTTCATACACCCCTCGTGCGCTCCTCTCTCCACGAAGCGAAGTACCACGGAAGTACCTATGCATTCGAGCTTCTTGCTTGGACACTTTCAGAATATCTTCGTGACTGCGACGATGTACGACATCGGAGGTCGTACATCGTGCCGGTGCCGCTTGGAAAAGTTCGAAGGAAAGAGCGCGGGTTCAATCAGATTGAAGAAATTGCGCGACGCGCGACAAAAGAGGTTGGTATCAATGTTGACGCGACACTGCTCGAACGCACGCGCGAGACCGTCTCGCAGGTCTCGCTCCCTCGCGAGCGACGCGAAGAAAATATGCGCGGCGCGTTTCGAGCAACGCGTCGCGCCAACCCCGCGCATACCTATATCCTCATCGATGACGTCATCACCACCGGCGCTACCCTCCAAGCCGCAATCGATGCCCTCAAAGAGGCTGGCGCGATTCATATCATTCCGCTCGCCCTCGCGCACTAAATTTGATACTGTGTTTCGTACGGAGACGTGGCTGAGTGGTCGAAAGCACCTCGCTGCTAATGAGGCAGGCCCGTAAGGGTCTCCAGGGTTCGAATCCCTGCGTCTCCGCCAAACATGAGATCTGTCCTGCATGCAAAAATACATAAGGCGACCGTTACTGAAGCTGACCTGAGTTATCTCGGCAGTATCACCATCGACGAAGCA
>JANLHF010000038.1 GCA_024653825.1 Patescibacteria group bacterium
CGGGGGCACGGGCATGTGGCGGAACTGGTATACGCGCACGTCTCAGAAGCGTGTCCCGCAAGGGTTGAGAGTTCAAATCTCTCCATGCCCACGCACCCTTAGCTCAGTTGGTAGAGCAACTCATTTACACTGAGAAGGTCGCAGGTTCGAGTCCTGCAGGGTGCACAAAGAATGAGTCGGAAACCAAAAAGAATGCTATATAGGTTATGACAACTATGAACGAAGATTCTCACGTTGAATGTGTTGGTATCATTCTCGACGGCAATCGTCGCTGGGCGAAGGAGCGCGGACTGCCGAAGCTTGAAGGGCATCGCGTAGGGCTTCTCGATACTTTGAGGAACACGGTGCGATTTATGCAGAAGAAAGGCATCAAGCACCTGACAGTATATATGTTCTCGACCGAGAATTGGAATCGCGAGCCGGCAGAAGTGTCGTATCTTATGGACCTGTTCCGTACCTCGATTCAGAAAGAGATGGAGGCTTTAGGGAAAGAGGGAGTTCGGGTACGGTTTGTCGGCCAGCGAGACCGTTTTTCACCTGAGCTACAACAGCTTATGGACGTCGCAGAGAAAGATACCGCGCACAACACTGCACTCACGCTCTGGTGCTGCCTTTCGTATGGCGGCCGCGCCGAAATCGTTGCGGCGGCACGAGCGGCGACGGCCTCCGGCGAAGAAATAACTGAAGAGTCTCTCGCGCGCCATATGTGGACCGCAGGCATGCCGGACCCGGACCTCATCATCCGCACGAGCGGTGAGAAGCGTCTCTCGGGGTTCCTTACCTGGCAATCGATATATAGCGAACTTTTCTTTACCGATACAAAATGGCCAGATTTCTCCCAAGAAGAGTTTGATTCTATCCTTGCCGAATTTGCGGCCCGCGAGCGCCGCCGCGGGAAATAATAAGAAATGCTAGGGTAGGAGAATGGAACCCCGCATTCTATACGAGGACGAGAACGTCTTTGCCATTGATAAGCCGGCCGGACTTATCGTTCATTCAGATGGCCGGACGGCTGAGCCGTCTGTCGCCGAATGGGTGCTTGAACACTACCCGGAGGCACGGGACGTGGGAGAACCCTGGACGTCGCCGCAGGGCGAAGTAATTTCGCGCCCCGGCATCGTGCATCGGCTCGATCGTGGTACGTCGGGCGTGATGATCCTCGCGAAAACAGGAGAAGCGTATGCGTTTCTTAAACAGCAATTTGAAGACCGAACGACCGAGAAGCGGTATCGCGCGCTCGTCTACGGACATCCAAAAGAAGATGCGGGCACTATAGAGGCTGAAATTGTACGCATCCGCGCAGTGCCGCCGCGCTGGGGGGTCGCACGCGCTGAAGAAAGCCGCACACATCGCGCAGCAATAACCGAATGGAAAGTTCTTTCGCGAGGTGCAGCTGCTACAACCGGAGAAAAAGTTGCTTATCTTGAAGTGCGTCCGAAGACCGGCCGTACGCATCAGATACGCGTGCATTTGAAGCACTACGGGCACCCAGTTATTTGTGATCCGCTCTATGCGAAGGGCCGCCCGTGCCTCTTTAATTTCAAGCGCCCGGCTCTCCATGCATATTCGCTGTCTCTTATGTTGCCCTCGGGGGAATCGTGCACCTTTGAAGCTCCTTTGCCAGACGACTTCAAGAGTGCGCTGGCACACCTCCAAAACGCGAACTGATTGTTTGCTCTCGCGTAAAGGGCGTGCTACAGTGCGCGACACATGAAGAAGGTCATCACGCCGGTCAATAGTGAGGGGCGCGCGAAGCTCGGCATTCGCGCGGGTGATACTGTGCGCGTGGTACAGAACATCGTCGAACTCAAGAAGGGTCGTGGCACCGACAAGAAGGAAAAGACCATAAAGAACACACGCAAACAGGTCTTCGAAGGCCTTGTCCTCTCAGTCAAGCATGGAACCGAAGCGGGCGGAATGTTCACGGTCCGCGCGACGCTCTCGGGCGTCGGGGTTGAGAAGACCTTCCCTCTCTATTCGCCGGTCATCGACTCGATCGAGATTGTGAAGCGCTCGAAGGTTCGCCGCGCGAAACTCTACTTCATCCGCGAGAAGGCGGCGAAGGCGGTTCGCCGCCAGCTGCGCAATGCACGCATGATGCATATGAAGAGCGACGAGACGGTCGTCGTTGAGGGGGAACAGGTAGAGGTAGAGGAAAAAGCAGAAGTCGCGGCCTAAATGTAAAGAACATCCGAGTTGTCCACTCGGATTTTGTTTGTCCACAATTGGTATATGCTATTACCTTGAGCGAGGTACACTATAACAATGGGGAACAGAGGAGCAAAACCGAAAGGGAAAGTAAAAATTAAATGGTCCGCAAACTTTGCCTACGCTATTGGGCTACTCGTGTCTGACGGCTGTCTTTCTGGGGGTAGGCACGTCATTCTTGTGTCTAAAGACATTGATCAACTTCAGAATTTTATGAAAGCCCTTGTCATTACAGTTCCTATTGGAAAGACGAAATCTGGCTACAACGGAAATGTCTCCTTCAAGGTTCAGTTTAGCGACGTCTTGTTTTATAATTTTTTGGAGTCTATTGGCCTAATGCCACACAAATCAAAAATAATTGCGGAAATAAAAATTCCCGAGGAATACTTCTTTGATTTTCTTCGCGGATCTTTTGATGGGGACGGCTGTACCTATTCGTACTGGGACCCACGCTGGAAATCAAGTTTTATGTTCTATACCTGCTTTGTATCTGCGAGCAGAAAGCATATTTTATGGCTTCGGGATGAAATCGATAAGAGATTGAAAATTAAAGGACATATGACCGGTGATGGTACGAGGGCCATTTTTCAGCTCAAGTATGCGAAAGCTGACTCTCTGACACTACTGCAAAAAATGTACCACTCGAAAAAAGTTTTGTGCCTTTCGCGCAAAAGATTGAAAATAGTGAAAATGTTAGCTACAGTAGAGGAGAAGCTCTAAAGCTTCGAATGCCCGGGTGGCGAAACTGGATAGACGTACCACCTTGAGGTGGTGGCGCCCGTTAAGGGCATGGAGGTTCGAGTCCTCTCCCGGGCACA